>CAYQNF010000001.1:0-34618 GCA_964418905.1 uncultured archaeon
AATATCTCAATTTCTTAACTTAATAGCAAATTCCATTAAAATAAAGTTTTTAATGACAAACGTATACTTTAAGATAGTTTATAAGTGTTGTAGTACAAATAATCATACGTGATTGATTATGTGCGGTATCATTGGATATCTTTCGAAGGGCAAAAGGAAGAACATTAGCTCTATTCTTATCGATTCTCTTAAAAAATTGGAATATAGAGGATATGATTCATGGGGATTAGCTATAGACACACCAGAAGGATTTGACATAAAAAAGAGAGTCGGGGAAATAGGTAAATTCTCAGATGAGATTGAATCAAATTCTGTTATGGGTCTTGGTCATACTAGGTGGGCAACTCATGGAGAAGTTAATGAAGATAATTCACATCCTCATAGTTCTTGCTCAGAAGATATAGTAGTAGTTCATAATGGAATAATAGAAAATTACGGAGAACTGAAAAAAGAGTTAGAAAAAGAAGGACATCAATTTTCCTCATCGACTGATACTGAGATAATATCTCATCTAATTGAAAAATATGTTGATTCGGGATTAGATTTTAAGGAAGCGACTGTTAAGGCTGTTAAGGGTCTTGAAGGTAGTTATGCCATAGCGGCTATGCATAAAGATTATGATTATTTAATAGCAACTAGAAAGGGATCGCCTCTTGTTGTTGGAGTAGGAGAAGACGAGTATTTTATATCGTCCGATATACCAGCTTTTCTTGAACATACAAGAGATGTAATCTATCTTTCTGATAACGATTTTGTTACAATAGAAAATGATATAGAAATAATAGACAGTAAAAGCGGAGATTTAGTTAATAGACCTATAGATACAATAGAATGGGACGTGGAGCAGGCGGCCAAGGGAGATTTCGAGCATTTCATGCTCAAGGAGATATCTGAGCAAGTTGATACTGTTAAAAAGTCTATACAACAGGACAGAAGTAAAATCGAATATTTCACACGATCGATAAAGGATGCAAAAGGAATTTTCTTTGTTGCTTGCGGTACTTCTTACAATGCATGTCTTGCGGCCAGTTATGTTTTTTCTAAAGTGGCAGAAGAACATGTTAATGTTGTACTTGCGTCAGAGTTTCCTAATTATGAACATTTTTTAACAGATGAGACTTTAGTTATAGCAGTTTCACAAAGCGGGGAAACTGCCGACGTTCTAGATTCTGTCAAGACAGCAAAGAAGAAAGGAAGTAAGGTATTATCCTTAGTAAATGTTATGGGATCCACTCTGACCAGAGAATCTGATGAGTATCTTACATTAAACGCGGGTCCTGAGATAGGCGTTGCGTCCACAAAGGCATATACTTCACAATTGGCGCTTTTAACACTTTTAGTTTATGATTTGGTAGAAGAATACGAAGAAGGGAGAAATAAACTGGAGTTTGCTTGGAACGAAATTTATAATCTTACTTCAAGAACTATGAGAGAAAAAATAGATACATTGGCCAACGATCTCAAAGATAGGGATAACATGTTCCTGATAGGGAGGGGCCTTCAGTACTCAACGGCTCTTGAAGCTGCTTTGAAAATAAAAGAAATTTCATATATACACGCAGAGGCATTTGCTGGAGGAGAGTTGAAACATGGTACAATAGCCCTTATAGAAGACGGTACTCCTTGTATAGTTTTTGTATCGGAAAATAATGAAAAGGAGATTATATCAAATGCCATGGAGGTTAAATCTCGCGGAGGTTATATAATCGGAGTATCCCCAAATGATAGTGATGTATTTGATTTCTGGATAAAGGTTCCGGAAATGAACGGAGAGAACCCAATAGTTCAAATAATACCAATGCAAATTCTTGCTTATCAGTTAGCAGTTCTTAGAGGCAACAATCCAGATAAGCCCAGGAATCTTGCAAAAAGCGTGACGGTTAGGTGATATTATGGCATTCCCGATCAATGTTTTTTTAGATGAGCCCAATAGAGTTATAGAATATAAGAATATTTTATTGGCAGAATATATAGTAGACGATGTCTTCGTTTATGAAGGATCTAGGGTTCACGATAACTGTGTCTTAGAGGGACCGTCTTTCATAGGACCCGGCTGTCAGATTGGTCCTTTTGCCCATATACGACCGGGGACATATCTACAAGGTAATAATAGGATAGGAAGAAGCGAAATTAAAAATTCTATAATGTTAGAGGGAGCAAGCGCTCCGCATTTCAATTATGTAGGAGATTCTATTCTAGGCAATAATGTTAATCTGGGAGCAGGAACTAAGATTGCAAATCAAAGAATAAATAAAGAATCAATAAGAGTCGATGGAGAGGGATATGAGAAGTTTGGAGCAATATTGGGAAATGATGTAAGAACAGGAATTAATGTTTCCATATATCCCGGAGAGATTATAGATCATGGTTCATATGTATATATGGATCTTGATACAGGTAAGAGAGTGATTAGAAAATGAAAGCAGTGATACTTGCAGCAGGAAGAGGAACTAGAATGGGTGAATTGACAGAAGAAACTCCTAAACCACTTATCGAGGTAAACGGAAATCCATTTCTTTATTATTTAATGAAAAATGTAAAAAATGCAGGAATAAATGAAATAGCGGTTATAGTTTCTTACAAAAAAGAAAAGATCTATGATTTCATAGAAGAGGGATTTCCAGGATCAGAAATAATAGAACAGGGAGAACCTCTTGGTACAGGTCACGCAGTTTCTAAAGCAAGGGATTTCATAGATGGTGATAATTTTATTGTTATAATGGGGGACAATCTATACTCTTCTAATGATATTATGAAGATATCAGAGCAGAACGAAAATGTGATAGCCGGTTACGAAGTAGATAATCCGGAAAGATATGGAGTTCTTGAAATCGATGACGATAAATTAATTTCTATAACAGAAAAGCCAAAAAATCCACCATCAAATCTGATAAATACAGGGCTTTACCGTTTCACTCCGGAAATTTTCGAAGCTTTGGAAAATATAGAGAAATCTCCTAGAGGAGAGTACGAATTAACAGACGGAATTTCTATTTTAGCAAAAGAAGGAAAGGTTAAAATTTACAAATTAGGGGATTATTGGCTTGATTTTGGAAAACCTGAGGATATTCCTAAAGTTGAAAGATTTTTGAATAATAATTAGTGGGCACGCTGTATTATCTTAAAAAGATTAGACGAGCGTGCCCGAGTTTCCTACCATAAAAAAGCAGACTGCCTCTTGTGGAAGCAATCTGGATATAGTACTTCTCGTACACTCCTTATAAGCTTTTTTATAGAGTAAAAGATAATTTCTAATATGGATGATAGTGACAGGAGAAGTATAGCAATATACGGGCCAATCGTTCTTATTCCCTTCTTAGTCATATTCTTTTTCTTATTCACTCTTTATGATAGCTACAAAGAATTAGAGATTGATGGCTTCAATGATTTAGTTGTTACAGACGCTATAAAACAAAATGATAAACTCACTTTGTCGATAAAGAACAATAATGAAAATAAGGTAAGAGTTGAAAATATTACAATAAATGGAATAAAATATGATTTCTATAGAGAACTTGAACCTATGGAAGAAAATTGGTTCGATACTGGTATGGAAGTAGATTTAGGTATCAAGACATTCATAATAGAAATTCATTATACTGTTTTAGATTTAGATATGAGCAGAAAAAGTAGAGGCAAAGTTCAAGGGATAGTTTAATTTTTTAGAGCGCTTATGTAATGCTTGATTTTTGGCATTGTTGGTTTTTCGTATCTTTTTCCTGTTATGTGAGCTGCTATCTTTTTGAACTTTAATGATGATGGAGCATATGGCCTATGTTTAACAACGGGCTCCTTTTCGTTTATAGCCTTCTTCACGTTCTCGTCGTCCGGTACTATGTCTAGAACGGGGGCTTCGCAAATCATCTCTATTTCAGATGGTTTTAATTCATAATTCTTTTTATTCGCCTTGTTTACTACAACGCCCAGTATTTGTTTTTCAGGCGAAAGACTTCTTATCGTTTGTAATACTTTAACAGCATCTGTAACTGCCGGAGTCTCTGGATTTGTTATAACTATAAATTCGTCGCATAATCTCAAAACTTCTATAGAATCTTTGTTAAGTCCAGGAGGAGAGTCGATTAAAATGTAACCGTTTAGATTGTTTAATTGCTTCTTTAATTTCCTATGGTCAAATGAGATGTAATTATATGCCAGAGAACTTGGAAGCATTCTTAATCCTGATGAATGTATGTGAATGGACTGCATAATGTCTTTTCCTTCTATTACATCTTCCAATGTAGCAGGGAAAGAGTACATCCCTAATTGAATACCTAAATTGCTTGTTGTTATATCTGTATCGATTAGAACTACGTCTTCACCAAGTTCATGCATTGCAGCGCCAAGATTTATTGTGCTTACGGTCTTACCTACACCGCCTTTACCTGAAATTATTCCTATTGTTCTTAACATTTGTCCACCGTGCCGCGAATAGTATAGTTAGTAATAGCTTAAATAAAAAGCTTTTCAAAATAAATTAACAACTAAGATATATATTAGTTAAAATAAAATAGTAAATCTAACTACTTGTAAAGGATCCAAAATGTCTAAGAGAGAATTCAGAATTCAGTTGAGAAAAATATTGTTGAACTCGGAAAGAAAGAGGTATTCCGTGAATTTTTACAGATTCATAGTATTGGGAATAGCTGCTTTATTTATAACAACTATGATTTCTATTTCTGTGAGTAATACTTTAGTTTTCTTAACTTTTGCAATACCTTTAGTTTGTTTTTGGAAGGCTATAGACTACAGACAGATGTCAAATGAGAGGGATGAACAGGTCCGAGCACTTACTGTTAATGAGATAAACGATGTAATCAAAAAAGGACAAACTAGTCCTAAAGACGAAAAAGAAGCAGCTGCTAATTAAAGATATTTAAGATTTTTTAAACAAGAATAGGTATGACAATTCTTTCTTCTGATGGGATAGAAACGGCCATGGAAAGGGGAGAAATCCTATTTCTTGATGGGAATAACGATTCTTATCCATTTGCATATCATTTTGACGATGGGCATCTACAGGGCGGTAGTGTAGAGCTTGGAGGTCATGAAAATTCAAGAATATGGAGAACTAGTTATAGAATAGCTCATGGAGATTTCAAACCCGATCGCAGTAAAGCTACTTTAATAGAGCCCGATTCAGAGGGGAAGATAACACTACATCCTAATGAAGTTGTATATGTAGAAGGGCCAAAATTACAAACTGATTATCATACTCTTTCTCAAGGAAGAAGTAGTCTTGGTAGACATTTTATAGAAGCAAATGTGATAGGCAATGGGAGGAAAAATGTTCTTCCTAATAGGGAGCCTAGACCCACTTGGATTGAGTTACAGTCCCATGTTCATACTATTAGATTAGATCCTACGGATAATTTAGCTCATTATATTTTTGAAAAAGATGATATGAAAATACCAGAAAACGACGTAAGATCAAATTATGGTAAGTTGGGAGGTTTCGGACTTTTTGAAGATATAGATCTCAAGAGGCCGATACCTTTGGGAAGTGTGAGAAGAGGTTCAAAAGTAGGATTAACACTTTCCGATGAAGACGTAAAAATAGCGGTCCCTTCTTCTAGTGTGGTGGAATTTAAGGGAGAACCTTCTCTGAAGGAATTAGAAGAAGAGCTTTATCAAATTGCATCTTTCCATGATGGAGAATTGGTTATACCTCCGGGAACTAGAATGCTTGCCCATACTAATGAAGTTGTTCATTTATCAGATGAATATATAGGAATAATGGACGATTATAGTCCCGAAGCTGATTTACATCCTCATGTAAGTGCTGGTATAGGAGATCCAGGATTCCACGGTCAATATACATTAGAAATTGTTTATAATGGACAAACTCCTCTTTGTTTAAAATCAGGAAACGAAATAGCAAGGTACGGTTTCCATAAATTAGATCAAAGGACGTCAAAACCTTACGGAAGCGAGAAAAGCAAGGGCGGGAATAATCAATATAAAGGTCAAGAAGGTACAACACTGCCTAGGTCTAGAAGAGGGACTCCTGGGACAAGAAGAGTGATCGAAGAACTAGATAAAGAGTTAGAGGATTAAACTTTCAAAAATTCATCAATTATCCACATATTTCTAACTTCTGGATGAAAGCTTACGCCATATATTTCTTTTTCTTTGTGCTTTATCGCCTGGATAGAGTTATCGGATTTAGCGATTGCGTCGAAGTTCTCAAGGTTAGTTATTCCATTTCCGTGTAATGAGTAAGCCTTGAAATTCTCTTTTCCAAATAAATTCCCTGTTACTTCAATGAATCCTATTTCTTTATTTTCATTTATTTTCCCGTTGAATGTAGAAGCGATAATCTGAATACCTGAACAGATTCCTAATATGGGTTTATCTATCTTTTTCAGCCACGGGAATTTATCTAAGTCCTCAAGGAATTTATTATCTTTCAATCCGGTACCGCAGATTATTATTTTATCTGATTTTTCTAGATCATCGTTTTTTAAATTTTTGTAATGAATGATTTTAGAATCTTCTATATAATCTGAAAAAGGTTTAACAAATTCCAATTCATGTAGCTTTTCTTTGCATGTACTAACTAGAAGAACATTCATACTAAATCTACCTCTTTAATTTTTATGATACCGGAGTGGTTTTCGTATTCCTTTTCTGAATCTTTTATTTCTAATTTCTTTTTGAATAGCGGACAATCTAGAACTAGACTTTCGAATTCCCCACCTTCACCGGCAGGGTTTATTTCATAATCCTTCTGTAATTGCTTAAGCTCATTTATAGACTCTTCGTTAATTTTTCTTCCTAGCCATTTCTCATCAAGAGGATAACCTGCTATGGATGAAATTATAACATCAAAATTATTTTCTATTAGTTCTTCCAAAAGCTCTATCTGGTCTTTTTGCCAAAGTGGATTAAAACACCAAAGGTCTATATCCGAGCATATTTCCTGTACTCTAGATGCTTGGTACACCGATTCAACTGCGCCTGTTACTATACCTTCTATACCGTATTCATCTTTGGCATTTTTTATCGCCTTTCTTAGATCTTCGAGCTCTATTTCCTTTTCTCCTTCAGTTTCTTCTAAAATTATAGGTAACCCTATAGCTTCTGCTTGCTTTTCAGCTAGAGAAATATTTGGAGTGTGAAACATGAAGCTATGCTCATTTTTCGATAAAATAGAGATTAAACAGATTATTTCGTGATTATGGTTACTAGCTATAAGACCCGCAAATGTGCTATCTTTACCGCCTGAAAACAGCAATCCTAGTTTCATGTTTATCAATAGAATTAGATACCGTAACGTTTATAAAGGCTATTTAAATAGTTTATATATCAGATATTGTTTTTGCTGATACTAACTGAGGGGGTATAAATTTGGCAAATAAATTTAACATTAGAATAGAGAACGTAGTAGCATCCACATCATTGGAAACGGATGTACCATTACATAAAATTGTTTCAACTATTGAAGGGACAGAATATGAACCAGAGCAATTCCCTGGTTTAGTTTTAAGATTGAAAGATCCTAAAGTAGCAGCTTTAGTGTTCTCTTCTGGGAAGGTTGTATGTACAGGAGCTAAAAGCCCTGACGATTCCCAAACTGCTGTAGATAAAGTAGTTAAAATGCTAAAGAAGGCAGGAGTAAAGATCCCAGGAAAACCAAAAGTTAGAATAGAAAATATTGTAGCTTCTGCTCAGCTTGGAACAGAATTGAACTTGGATTCAATTGCATTCTCTTTGAGAAATGCAGAATATGAACCAGAGCAATTCCCAGGACTTGTTTACAGGATAGATGAACCTAAGGTAGCATTCTTGCTATTCGGTTCAGGGAAGATTGTATGCACTGGAGGTCGTAGTATAGACGACGTTAAGGTTGCAGTCAAGAAACTTTCCGTGACAATTGATGAGTTAGAGTAAACCTCTACTCTCAATTTTTTCTTTTATTTTTATTCTCCACTAGAAACCAAGCAGGGTTACCATTTTCATGAAAGCTTTTATATCTCTAATTTGGCCAAATAATGTTAGGTGGGTTCGGCTTGGAAGACAACGAAATTCAAAATATTATAGAGGTATTTCTCAGGGAGAAGTATTATGAGGAATTGTTAGATGCAGCTCGTTCTGACAAAAAGTCCATAACCGTGGACTTTAATGATCTAGATAGATATAACCCAGATGTTGCCGATATTCTTTTAGAGAGACCTAATAAATTCTTTTCAGTTTGTGATGACGCAGTAGACGCTATAGACCTTCCAACTAGAGAAGACATTAGAATAAGATTTAGAGAACTTCCTGAGTATAAACATGTTAGAATTAGAAACCTGAGAGCAGAACATGTTGGTAAATTTATAACAATAGAGGGAGTAGTTAGACGTGCTTCTGATATTAGACCTGAAATTTCTGAAGCTATTTTCGAATGTCCTAAATGCGGAGGAAGGTTAGGAATACTTCAAACATCAAAATCATTAAGAAAACCTAATTACTGTGAGTGTGGTCATAAAGGCCGTTTCGAGATGAAGGATAAAAGATTGTTTGATGCTCGTTGGATAGCCGTAGAAGAACCCTTCGAAATAACAGAAGGGGAGAAACCTTCAGAGCTTACCGTTTATCTTAAAGAGGATTTAACAACTCCTAAAATGCAGAAGAAAACAGATCCAGGAAATCGTTTGCTTATTACCGGAATTCTTAAGGAGCAGCATAGATCTACTAAAGGTAAGAAATCCACAAGACTTGAGATTCTTATGGATGCCAATCATATGGAGACAACGGAAGTAGACTATGACGAGCTTAAAATAGAAGATGAAGATATAGAAGAAATTAAAAAGATGGCCAAAGATCCTAACATAAAAGAAAAATTAATTGCTTCAATGGCGCCTGCTATTCACGGACTTAATGATGTAAAAGAAGCTATACTTCTTCAACTGTTTGGCGGAGTTCGTCAATACCTTTCGGACGGTACCACCATCAGGGGAGATATACATATCCTCTTACTTGGGGACCCATCGGCTGGTAAATCACAATTATTGAAATTAGTATCAAGTGTAGTTCCTAGAGGTAAGTATGTATCTGGTAAAGGAGCTACCGGTGCTGGTCTTACTGCTACCGTAACAAAAGATGAGCAGTTTATGGGCGGTTGGGTACTTGAAGCAGGTGCATTGGTTTTAGCAAACAAAGGTTTAATGGCTATAGACGAGTTCGACAAAATGCATAAAGAAGATGTAGTTGCGATGCACGAAGCATTGGAGCAGCAGACAATATCTATCGCTAAAGCCAACATTGTTGCTACTTTACCTGCGGAGACGGCGGTACTTGCAGGAGCTAATCCTAAATTTGGTAGGTTTGATCCTTACAAAAGCATTGCAGAGCAGATAACAATCCCCGATACTTTACTTTCACGTTTTGATGTAAAATTCGCTCTTAGGGACGTACCGGACCAAGATAGAGATCAGAGAATAGCCGGTCACATTCTTGATAGGGCCACATCATCTATAGATGAAGCTCCAATAAGCCAGCGTATGATAAAGAAATATGTAGCATATGCTCGTCAGACCTGTAAACCTAAAATAACAGAGGAAGCTAAAGATGCGATTAAACAATTCTATTTAAAATTGAGAGGACTTTATGGAAATGATGAGACTCCTGCAGTTGCTATAGCGACTCGTCAGCTTGAGGCTCTAATAAGGATGTCTCAGGCCGTTGCTAAAATATATTTGGAAGACACAGTAAAGGCTGAGCATGCTAGAGAAGCAATTAAAGTAATGACGGCTTCATTAAGACAGCTAGGGTGGGACCCGGAGACTGGTCAAATAGACATAGACAGAACAGAAGGTATGGCATCAAGCCAAAGAAGTAAAATAAGAAAAGTTCTTGATCTTATTGAAGATCTGGAGAAAGATGTAGGGAAAACTGTTCCTATGGAAGATATAATGGCCGCTGCTCAGGAAGAAGGGCTCGGAGACGTTAAGGAAATTGTACGTAAATTGAAAAACGAAGGTATGGTATTCGAACCAAGGCCGGGTTACGTACAAAAGATTTAATACTTAAGATTTAACTACAAAGGGATAATATGGTTGATAAGAAAAGGCTAACTGCTCACAAGGCTTGTTTAAAAGAAATTAACGAAGGAAAATACGTAAAGAATGAAGGATTCGAACCTAATTACGCTATAACTGATTTAGGAAGAAAACTTTCCCGTGTTAGAGTATTCGGAACTATCATGAATAAATTTACTAATGATGAGAATAGTTATGCTTTTATTGTAATAGATGATGGTACAGACAATCTTAGAATGAAGGTATGGCAAAATGTTTCTATTTTTGATGATTTTGAGACAGGAGATATGGTAGATTGTGTTGCACGAGTTAAGAAATATGAAGACGAGATGTATCTAACTCCTGAAACGGTTACCAAAATGGAACCTAAACAAGAGGTTCTTAGAAAAGCCGAACTTGCTTTGATATGGCATAACCAGAAGGATAAACTATCAAAGGTCAAAGAAGCTATGAATAAAATTGCAGATGCAGAAGAGTTGGAGGCATTTGTCAAAGAGAAACATAAAATAGATCCAGAAGAAGTTGGATATCTACTTAGAGCCGTAGACAATACAGACGAAGAAAAAGAAGAGAGTTCGGAAGAGAAGAAAAGTTACAAGAATAAAATATTGAAAATTATAGAGGAACTGGACGGCGGTGAAGGAGTAGAAATAGCTAAAATTTTAAAAGAGTCCAAACTACCTGAGAATGTTGTAGATGCTACAATAAATGAACTTCTTACCGAGGGTAGTATATACGAGCCCAGAGCTGGTAAATTGAGAAAACTTTAAGGTGTTATTATGTCAGGTTATGAAGATGCATTAAACAGAGCTATTGAAAAATTACCAGAGAAAGGAGAAGAAACATCTAGATTTGATATTCCTACTCCTGAGATTGAACCTCATGGTAATTCTACTATTGTTAAAAACTTTACATCAATAGCAAAGAAGCTCAGAAGAAAACCTGATCATATGATGAAATTCCTAACAGGAGAACTTGCTGTTCCTGGAGAAATTGACAGTAACGGTAGAGGAGTTTTCCAAGGGAAGTTTAGATTCAGACAGATAAATGAGAAATTACAATCCTATATAGAGGAATTTGTTTTGTGTAATACTTGCGGAAAGCCGGACACTAATCTGGTTAGAGAAGATAGGATGCTTCTTAAGAAATGTGAAGCATGCGGTTCCAAAGATGGGGTAAAAGACATCAAAGGGAAGTAATTAGTATAATAAATCCCAACTATTTTTATGAAATTTTACGCGAAGGTGCATAAATCAGAGAAGGGCTCTGTTTTAGCAGTTTGTGACGAAAACATTCTAGGAAAAACCGTATCGGGTGAGGATGTTATCATTGAAGTAACAGAAAAATTCTACGGCGGAGACCTAGTGGACTCCGATAAATTGAAAGATCTTCTTTTAGAAAGTTCTATTATTAATCTAATCGGGAATGAGTGCGTTAAGTTCGCAGAATCCCTTGGACTTATTGAAAATAAAATTATGATAGGCGATATAGCACATGCACAAATTTACCAAATTTAAAAAATCCAAAGGACAATTTTTCTTAATAGGAGCCGTTATGGTTACCTCTATTTTATTTACTGTTTACAATGTTTTTCTTGGGTATTTTGCTATAGATACCTCAGAGGTTCAACTCAGAGAAGAGGGACATATAGCCAGTAATATCGAAAAACTTTCTAGAGGGAAATTTAATGAGCTTGATAGTGGAGATATAACATGCGATGAATATTCTGACAACATAGAGACATTTGAAATATTTACAGAAGAGCAAACGCTTGAGAGAGGAATTTTCTTAGATTATAAGGCTTCTATTGAGAATGGATGTCTGTGGACTAACTTTACCGTAGACATGAGCAGCAAGCAGGTAAATCTTCTAAAAAAATGGGATATGTCTATTGACTTCAGTCCGTTTAATTATGTCATGGATAGCGACAACGATTGGAGTGGGTCGAGTCCTCATGTAACTGAAGTAGACAGGTTTAATATAGTCACATCAGACGGGGCCGTCCATTTACAAAACAATGCAGAAGATGGTAGAGTTGTGTATCAGTTTGATTCCTGTCATGAAGCAGGAAGTCCTGAGTGCGAGGAGGCCGTTTGGTACGACAATGAACCTATTGGGAATTCCCCAGGTAATAGTATACTTTCATTCAGATATGCTACAAACGAGAGTGGTAGGTTTGAATTCCAAGACGATATAGACGATACCGGAGATTCTAGATATTTCCAAATGGAGATAGTTATGAATAGAACTGATTTATCCAATGAAGTAAATGTCACAAAAACAGACATAAGCTTTGCAACTATACCATAGCCTTTAGATCTTTTTTATCTAAATCGTATTCTTCAATAAACTCTTTTTTCCATTCTTTGTTTTGAAGCATGATCTTTAAGAACGGTACATAGTGAGCAAAGAATTTACCTCTTGATACTCCCAACCTCTTGCATAACTTTTCTGCTATTCTTTTCTTTTTTGCTCTTGTACTTTTACTTCTTCCGTATTTTATTAGCCTCTGTGGGGGTTTGTAGTATGTGAATTTCTTGTATCTTTCTTTCTTAGCCAATGAAACCGCGGCCATGAATTCTAATTGATATTTCATTAAAGAATAATCCTGGCTTTTGTATATTCTTCCCTGGAATATGTCTGAAATGCTCAGGTATTCCAAGGCCTTTGCAATTTCTTCTTTTCTTTCGTATTCGTTTGGTATATTCTGCTCAAGCCACCAGAATATCTCGTCAAAACTTTTATTCGATGAGTCCATCGCGTCTTTTGCAGTTCTCATTGTCGAAGTCTTGAATATTATCTTAAGTGTATTGAATATGTCCTGTCCCCTTTCTTTGTAATCAAAATCATCGTTTCCTGTTATACTGAAGGATTCTAAATTTGCGACAGCAGATCTCATGTCCCCTCCAGCCTGAGATGCTATCTTTCTTAATGATAGATCGTCTATTTCTACATTTTCTTCTTTTGCTATTTCTCCCAGCCTAGTCTTAATCCTTTTATCTGTTATTCTTTTGAATTCCAATAATTCGCAGAATGATCTCAATTCTCTAAGTTTAGGATTGTAGGCATCGTTTGCTGTGAATATTATAGGGAACTTTGAATTCTTAACTATTTTCTTCAGCGTCGGTATAGCACCTCTGTCTTGTCTAGTTAATCCATCTATTTCATCTATGAGAATTATTTTCCCTTTGTTGAACAGACTTTTTTGTTTTATGGCAGGTTTTATTCTCTTCTCTATTTCACTTGTTGTTCTATAATCGGATGCATTGACTTCGACTACGTCAAGATTATGCTCTCTTGCAATTGCATGGGCTGTAGAAGTTTTTCCTGTCCCGGGAGGGCCATGTAAAAGTAAAGGTTTTTTCGGATTAGAATACCATTTTCTAATATTATTGGTTTTTTGTCCTACCAGATCCCCGGTACTGGACGGTGAATATTTTTCAGTCCACATTAGAATCAACCCAAAAGAGAAATCGAAGCAAGTAAAGCTTCTAATTGTATCTGTTGGTTACTACCTTCGTTTATTCTAAATTCACAATCGCCTATCTTTTCTATAATCCTTATCTTCCTTTCTTCCGTTATGTCAGCATCGTGGATTTGTCTGTGAATCTCTTTAATTATTTCTTCGCCGGATAACCCATCTTCAATCAAGCTTTTGTATAGGGCCTCTCTGGAATCTTTGAAACTTCCGTTTAATGCATTTTCTAACATACCTGTTACAGATTCCGGTCTGGCTTTTGCGGTTATGTCGTAAACCAACTCTTCTGTTATAGGTTTTCCTGTAGATGCGGCTGACTGAAGGACGTTTATACTCCTTCTTATGTCGCCTTCGGATACTTTCACTATTGTATCTAAACCTTTATCGTCAATTTCAACATCTTCTTTTTCTGAAATATCTTTTAGATGTGATTCGATATCTTCTGACTTCAAAGGTTTGAATCTAAACACAGCGCACCGGCTTTGTATTGGTTCTATTATTTTGGAAGACCAGTTGCAAATCAGAATAAATCTACACGTTCTTGAGTAGTTTTCCATTGTTCTCCTAAGTGCTTGTTGAGCGTCTTTAGTGAGTGCATCAGCTTCGTCTAATGCTATGATCTTATAATCGCTATCGAATGCTTTGGATCTGGCAAAGTCTTTTACCTTATTTCTTATAGTATCTATACCTCTCTCGTCAGAAGCGTTTAGCTCAAGATAATTCCTTTTCCAAGAATCTCCAAAGAGAGATCTTGCTATGATAGAAGATAATGTTGTCTTTCCTACACCCGCCGGTCCGGCAAATAATTGGTGAGGTAAAGCTTCTTTTTCAACAAACGCTTTTACTCTCTCAACTATATCTTTCTGGTTTACAAATTCCTCGAAATTCTTAGGTCTGTATTTCTCAGTCCATATGTCCATTTAATCACCCACCACACGTTTCGTTAGAAACGGGTAATTATTATTAGATTACTTAAACAATAAAAAGGTATGAGGATAGCGATAACTGGAACTCCGGGAGTAGGAAAGACGAGCGTTTGTAGAATATTAGGGGAAACAATGCATTATCACATAGATAATGTGAATGATATCGCTGAAAATAATAGTTTAATTATAGACAAAGACGAGGAAAGAGATGCAGACGTTATTGACACGGACAAATTGTCTAAAATTAAGATAAATGATTATACTATAGTTGAGGGACATCTGGCTCATAATATAGAAAATGTAGATTTTGTAATAGTTTTACGTTGCGATCCTATAGAATTGAAAGGAAGATTAGAGAATAAAGAATGGAAAGAAGATAAGGTAAAAGAAAATCTAGAAGCAGAAGCGTTAGGTATAATAATTAACGAAGCTCAAGATATCCATGATAGCGTTTATGAAATAGATACTACAGGAAAGGACGAATTTGACGTGGCATATGTTATACAATAACTTATAAATTCCGATGATAGAAATAAATATAAACCTAAAGTTGATTATTTAGAAAGATTAGAAGAACTATAAAGGTGGAAATGATATGGCAGATAACCCAGCAAAGAAGAAATTGTTTGATAGAGTTTACATTTGTATGAAATGTAATGCTAAAATTAAAGCAGATGAGACAAAAGTCAAAGCAGGAAAAATTAAATGTAGAAAATGCGGTTCCAAGAGTCTTAGAAGAAGAAAGAAGGGACATAAGAGACCTGGAGCAGGCGGTGCTTAGATAATGTCTATTGGAAAAAAGATAACTGAATTCATTAAAGAAACAGGATTAAAGCCTTCCGAGTGTGAGTATAACACTTGGAGAGATCTAAAGAATAAAGAAACTGGAGAAAAGGAAGGAGCTATTAGAATAGTTGTTCCTAAAGATGACGGTATTGCCAGAATTGAAATGGAATGTCGAGAATGTGGACATAAGCAATACCAAGAAAAAGAATTCAATAGCTTTGAAAAGCCAGATACTGGAAGGAAAACATCTTTTGACGTAATCTGCGAAGAATGTGAATTCAAAGAAAAAGTAAGAAGACTGAAAGACGAGCAAAAAAGAGAAAAGAGAAGAAGAAAGAGAAAGATGAGAGAAGAGAACAAATAATTTCTGTTTTTAGTTTTGCCCTGGTGGCTCAGCCGGTAGAGCGCTATGAGTATAGAATAATCTGTATTCACGCTAAACCTTGGTAAGGTAGAGGCCCCGAGTTCAAACCTCGGCCAGGGCTCCAACATAATTTTATAAGGTATAAATCCCAACTTTAACTATGAAACTTAGTAGCGAAGCCTTCATAATTGGCGTTTTCGCAATGGTAGTATTAGTCGGAGGATATTCCTACTTTTCCTCTACGGCACAATATACAGCAGTTTTAGAACCAGATCTTACTATAACATCTTTTGATACTAAAATTAATTCATATCCTGACTCGGATCAGGGAGTAGCTACATTGACAGTTGTTAATAGAGGAGGAGCTCCTTCGGAGGCAGCTAAATTAAAAATAGAAGATTTGACTACTGGTGATGTTGATATAAAGAGTATATCAGCTCTTCAGCCTAGAGAAACTCAGACGTTTGTAGTTGTTTACGATGATCCGTCTTCAGGAACACATTATCTAAAAGCTGAAGCAGATTATGAGTTTGTTGTTCAAGAATCCAATGAGAATAACAATAACGCAAATGCTAAGTTTTCTATAGTTTAATCTCTTATTTTTTCCAAGGAATTTCTTATTTTTTCCCAGTGAGTTCCTGACCAGTATACTTGGTTGCAATCTTGACATTTCCAGAATTTATCTTGTCTTTGGAATGAACCTTCTGGAACATTTTCTTCTATGTCTTTCTTGTCTTCTACTTCTCTAAGCGGACCATTGCATTTATTACAATAAACGCCTTCAGGAGCTTCTGGGAGATTTATCTTAGTCCCTCTTTTATGGGATTTTTCTATGAACTCTGCTAACTGATCTTCTAATTCGTGCTTAGTAAGTGGTATACAATGATTAGCTTTCATACAGAGGCCTGTATCTCTTGTTACTACAACCCTTTTTTCTCTCATGGCCTTCTCTATAATTCCTCTATCGTCTAAACCATGGTCTTTGGAATAAACAGTATCATAGCCTATCATTCTAAGCCATCTGGCCAACTTCCCTAACATGTCATCGCATATGAATTTTGGTTTACCCATTAGAACCCTTCCTTGATACATACCTTTTGTATACTTTGTTTATATTGTGTTCGTGGACATGGTCTTTATGATGCCTGAAGCCTCCGCCCATGGATTTCGGTATGTGCATTAATTCATGTATTATAGTCTTGATTTTTTCTTTCTCAGGTAAATCATCAAAATGTTCTGATATAACTTCTATTATGTAATGGCCCTTTATGTCAAATGCTGATTGCCATATTTTTCCCATTCCGTGGCAGCGTGCTATAGTCCTTTTGGCCTTCGAGCCTTTACTCCTTAGAAATATTATCCTGGAAAAATCCAGATGATCAAAACCAGCGTGATTAGCAATCTCCTTTGCTATTGACATTATATCTGGAGCTTCATGGTAATCTATCATAAGTATAAATATATGTACAATGATTATTATAGAGTTGTTATGGGTCCGTGGTCTAGCTTGGTCTATGATTCGGGCTTTGGGAGCCTGCGACCCCAATTCAAATTTGGGCGGACCCACCATTCTAATTACTGATTTAAATGTTTTTCTATCAAATAATGTATCAGAGTGTGTTCTAATGGATAGGAAGATCGGACTATACGGTATAATATTTTCATTATTTCTTGTAACATCTGTTTTAGGAGCTTTTGATTTTGGAATAAATCCGCAAAAACAGGTAGCTTTCCAAGGAGAAACTGTTACATATACTATCCAGATAAATAACACGGGAAGCGATCAGAAAACTTATGGAATATCAGTTCTTGGGAGAGACGATTGGGTTACAATAGAAGATAATAATGTTGTCGTACCTTCAGGGGGAACTGTTGAAACTAGAGTTCTTATAACTCCTCCTAGAAATGTAGAAGCTAATACTTACGGGTTTGACATTGTTGTCACGCCTTCGGATGAACCTTTTGCGGCTCAATCTAAAAATATTCTTTTGACAGTAAAAGAGAAAGAGGGAGTAATAATAAGCAAGCTTGGAACAAACAAGGACTCATACGATCCCGGGGAAATAATTACAATAAATTCAGAATTAAAGAGCTTAAACGCAAATCAGAGTAGCGGAACTCTTGAATATACTATAACAGATTTAGACGGAAATGAAATTACTAGGACGAGTTTAGATGTTTCTATTCCTTCAGATGACACAATTTCTTATGAAAAGAAAGTAGAAGTGGGAGACTGGGATAACGGAGATTATATAATAGAAGCTTCATTGAAGGATAATAATAGAATAATATTTGTCAAGACTACTGATTTTGAGATTAATCCTATAGTTAGTTTAAGTCAGCAGAAAGATACAGATTTTCTAATCTATAAGATCAATGTTGATATAGAAGTTACAAATTCCGGTAACGATGACGCAGAGAATGTAGAAGTAAATGAAAATATAAATTCAATCTGGACTAGGTTTGTTGATGAATCTGATGCTACAGTTAAAGGAAATACTTACACTTGGACTATAGATAATATACCTTCAGATGGTACCAAAACAGTTTCATATTCAATTGTTTTATGGCCTCTTTATTTGCTTGCAATAGCGTTCGCGGGATTTGTTTATTGGGTATATTGGTTCTTCTTTACTCCTAAAACTAAGAAGTATGTTCTTCAGAAAAGTAATTTATCAAGAGGAAATACTGCTACTGTAATGATTAGAATAAGAAATAAAGGAAGAAGAAGGATGAAAAATGTTCATGTTGAAGATCTCGTTGTCCCAGCTTTCAATGTTACAAAAACTGGATCACCTTTAGGAGACATAAAAAACGCAACTCAAGGTACTCACGTTAAATGGTCACTTGGGTCGATACAGCCAGGCGAGGAAAGAATACTGAAATATGACATCAAGGCTGTTATGGGAGTTCTTGGAAAAATCAAAATGCCTAAAGCAAGAGTGAAAGCTACTATTGGGGAAACTAGGAAGGAATGGTTCTCAAATGCTCCTAGTGCAGAGGGCGAATCCAAAGATGGTAAGTAAGCTACTTCTTTAAATATTTTTAATCTAGAAATAATAGAGTTATTGAGCACTATCCCGTCCTAGCTCAATCTGGCAGAGCGGTCGGCTGTAGTTTTGTACCATAGGTACGAAAAGGACAGTACGTTCTGGAATAGAAACCGACAGGTTGCATGTTCAAATCATGCGGACGGGACCATTTCTAATTTTTATAAATAATGGATTCTAATTTTTGTTATGGACATTAATCTAAAAGACGACGCTTCTATCTATATCATGATATTTTTGGCTTCTATTGCGTTTATTTTTTTATCTAATTTCCAAGTAAATGACCTTCTTAATTATCTTGGATTCTTTTCAATCGATGTAGATGAAAAGATAGATGATATAAAAAAGATAAGTGAAACAGAAGAAAGAAAGCCCCTTAAAGAAGTTTATTACTATCAGAAAGATGGAAAAAGTTATAATATAGTTTCTCAATACCCAATCTCCAATTATC
The DNA here is from genome assembly GCA_964418905.1 of uncultured archaeon. Taxonomy (GTDB): domain Archaea; phylum Aenigmatarchaeota; class Aenigmatarchaeia; order CAYQNF01; family CAYQNF01; genus CAYQNF01. The sequence continues at coordinate 19,078 of CAYQNF010000001.1, forward strand.
ATATCAATTCTAACGATTTTGTTATAATAGAATATCCAGAAAGATATACAGAGAAATTAGACGATTCTCTTGTGGATATAACCAATCTAATAAATGAAGATGGATACAGGGCCGATAAGAAATTCGATTTAATTATTGAGATAAGTAATCAAGACGTTGAAAAAGCTATAGAGGATTTAAATAAAGTTTTTGAAGATTTGGAATTTTTTGTATATGATTCGAATAGAATAAAAACTAGCGCCGCTTTGTATCAGGTAGAGGATCTAGTAAAATACGTATTTGTTGATAAGATAAGTTTATTGGATAGCTTTGTAAGTCCACAATCTACTTCATCTGGGGAAGATAGCGGCATAAAATTTTCTGTTAAAGATAGTAACGGTAATAAAGTAGAGAGCTTTGCTATACTTTTTAATGAAAAATTTGAACTTCTGGAAAGTAGTGGCGAGGTAAAGAAGGATCATACTTTTCAACCTGGAACATACAAAAACTATCATATTCTCGGTATAGTATCCGGAAAAACTATTCTGTATCTAAAAACTGATAAAATTTATTATACGGGAGGAACTTTGGAAAGAGAACTAAGTACGTCCGATGCAAAAATGTACGATATAAATGCCTATTCGATTGACAATAACGAACTAACGGCCATAAAAGATGATATAGCTCTTACCATATTTAATCAAGAAGGTATTATGGTCTTTAATACGGGGAAAAGGACTACAAATGAAAGAGATAAGATAACTAATTTTGGTCTTTATAATTTAGATTTATCCGAATTTGGATACAATTCCTATCTTACTAAAAGCTTCGTTTCTTATGATGATGATCCAAAAGATAGTGTATATTTCAAAGAAAACGAAGGAATTTATTTTGGAGGCAAAGTGGTTAAGAACATGGATATAATTGGTGGTAGTAGTAATTGGAATGCTGCAGAAGATTCTGTCTCTTATAGCTTTAATAAAAGAAATAGATACTATCTCAATAAAAGCACTAAATCCATCTGGAAAAGAACAAGAAGTTTATATGAAAACGAAGGTGCGGTTTTCGGACTCGAGTATCCATTTGATGATAATGTTGCCTTTTATGATTCCAGTGGTATATTTCGTATATATCATAGAGCTCCAGTCGAGGAAAAAACAGAAAAAATTGGTGACGTCGGTGAAGTCGAACTTATCTCATCTACTCCGTATGGAGAAGAGTATCTAAATTTTAATAAAGGTAGTATAGAAGAAACCACTCGGGTTGAAAATTCAGAAGATGCGACTTTATATGAAAACCCATTCGATATTGGATATTTATTTGTAGAAGACGGATATGTGAAATCGACTCCATACTCTTTAAGAGACGATAGTTCATTTATTACTCATAATAATTTCTATTGGCCTGAAAAAACTCCAAAGGCTGAAATATTTAAGGACGGAGTCCTTGTCGAAAGCGATACACTTTTTTGGAAGGGGAATAAAAACCAAGAACAAATGAATTATAAAATTGAAAACGGTACTTATAATATCTCTTTGATTATATACGATATAGGTTTTGGGAACATAACTCAGGAATATGTCTTTGATTCAGATTCTGCGGTTTCTTTGCCTGTGGTAGAGAATATTGAATTCAATAAATATTTTTCCGTTGATGAGGAATTCCCGATAAAAATATATACTAAGAATGGCAAGGGGCAAAAAAATCTAGAGCTTTATTATTCCCAGGGCGAAAAGTGGACAGGGATTAACGTAACAAAAAATGAAAGCAATTTCGCTGGATCAATGAAACCCAAGAAAAGTGAAACCATTAGATTAAAAATGAAATTATCGGATGAGAATAACAATAACGTTACTTATAATCTTGGAAGAGTCGCAGAATTGGGAGAAAGATTGATTACTGATTTCAATTATGACCCTAGAAAAGATAGGATAACTGGAAAATGTGAGAGAGAAGGGAATAAAAAATGTCATTGGGTTGAAGTTTCTATTATTTGCGAAGACGAGATTTTAAAAAATAGTTTTATTAGAGTAGATCGTTTAGAAGAGGAAAATGTTTTTTGTAATAACATACCAAAAATAAAATTCGATGGGGTTGCGAATTTAGTACCATTCGAAGAGAAGGCGGACTTAGTGACTGTCGATGAAGCCTTAGATAATGATTTTGAATTTAGTTTGGATGTAATTTCTGAAGAGATTGCTTTGGAACCTGGGCAAAAAAAGACAACTAATATTGTTCTAAAATATGTTAGCGGAAGACCGGAAAATGTTATTATAAGCTCCAACGCTTCGAAATATCTTAACATAGCTGATGTTATAAAATATCCAGTCTGTTCTGATATAACTTTACAAAATTATGGATATTGTATCAATGAGATCGATATACAGACTATTGGCATAACAGAGCCCGGTAATTATCCAATCTTGGTAAATGCCACGGATGGTAAAGGAAATTCGGATCAAGATGTTTTGAATTTAATCGTCCAAGAGAAATGAAACAAAACTTAAATATCTAATTCTATAAGAATATACTGGTAGCGGTCAAAGAGGAGTGGCAATACCCGGTCTCATTTCGAACCCGGAAGTCAAGCACTCCATCGATCTGCTCGGTACTGTCCCTTGGGATGGGAAAAGCAGGACGCTGCTGCCATTATTCTACTCATTCTTAGTTGAGTAGATTCATTTATGAGCGATAAAAATAAAAACTAAGATTACTAAGAGAAGATATTAAATGCCTTGATAGTGTAGTGGCCTAGCATACGAGCCTGTCACGCTCGTGACCCGGGTTCAAATCCCGGTCAGGGCGCCATTCTTATCATAAGTTAAAAAGTCTATTTCGGGTAGACAAATCATAGGGCCCATAACTCAGTCTGGTCTAGAGTGTCGGGCTTTTATCTGTACGATAAAAGCATATTGATCGCGCAAGCGAAATGATAGAGCTGTCCGACAGGAAGAAACCCGAAAGCCGGGGGTTCAAATCCCCCTGGGCCCACCAGACAACATATGCGATACCTTTAAATAAATTCGCGTGGATAAATTTAGTCTAGCCTAGGTGTATTAATGGGGAAAGCTGTACGAGTCTGTAACAAAAAATAATTTCGATATAAAATTTTTAGACTTTAGCTATGGCTATTCAATACCTCAAATATAACAGCACGGTAAAAAGGTGCAATAATTAATGAATGAAGATGTACTGTTTGAAACTCTAATCAAAGAGAAAGGATTCGTAAGCCACCAATTAGATTCATTTAATGATTTTATTGATAATAGACTTCAGAATATCGTAGATGATATTGGAGTCATTGAACCGGATGTTGCTGAACTTGGTGACTTTAAGATTAAGCTTGGGAAGGTTCGTGTTGGCAAGCCTTCTATTAGAGAGGCTGACGGTTCCGTCAGAGAGATACTACCTTCTGAGGCTCGTTTAAGAGATCTTACTTACGCTGCTCCTATTTTTGTTGAGATGACTTCTGTTGTTAACGGCATTGAAGAAAATATTGAAGAATTATACATTGGAGATGTTCCTATAATGATTAAGTCCAAGCATTGTGGAATTCACGGTTTGGATGAAGATGAGCTTGTTGAGCATGGGGAAGACCCAACAGATCCAGGTGGATATTTTGTAATAAACGGAACAGAAAGAGTTCTAGTACTAGTCGAAGAAATTGCTTCAAACAGATTAATTGTAGAAGATGGAAAGAAAGATAAGACAAAAGGAAGGCTTAATTCTGAAAGATCTGGATTCATTCAGAGACATACATTCGAAAAGAAAATGGATGGACCAACCAAAGTATCATTTGCATCTGTTAGAAGAATGCCAGTTGTTGTCTTAATGAAAGCTCTTGGACTTGACACGGACAAGGAAATAATGGATACTATAAGAGAAGAGTCAATAATGGATGATGTATATGCAGAAATTACTGGCGTTGATGTTACTGATAAAAAAGATGCTCTTGACTATATAGGAAGATTCATGAAAGTGCAAGAGGAATATAGAGAGCAGAGAGCAACTCAAATGATTGATCGTTATTTATTACCACATATAGGACAAGATGAAAAGGATAGGGAAGTTAAGGCCAAATTCTTGGGTAAGTGTATGGAGAACATACTTGTGGCTCAAGAGACAGGCGAGTTTGATGATATAGACCATTACATGAACAAGAGGATCAAGCTTGCTGGAGATCTTATCGAGATGCTTTTCAGGTCAATTCTTCTTGGAAGATGGGGTCTGATTACAAGGATTAACTACAACTTACAAAAACTAGCTAAGCGTGGCAAGCTTCCTTCTATTCAAACAGTAATCGAATCTAACGTTGTGACAAATCAAATTGCTTCTTCTATGGCTACCGGACAATGGATCGGTGGTAGAACTGGTGTTTCCCAAAGACTTGAAAGATCAAATTATGTTCGTACAGTTTCACATTTGAGAAATGTATTATCTCCTCTTACTAAATATCAAGAACACTTTGAAGCCAGAGAGCTTCACCCAACTCATTGGGGAAGACTTTGTGCTGTAGAGACTCCAGAAGGTCCTTCGATTGGACTTAGAAAGTATTTGTCTATTGCAGCAGAAGTTACTGGGGGAGCAGACAGTAAAGAGAACCAGAAGATTAGAGATATGATTCCTGCTAACTTTGATCATGAAGGATATGATGTTTACTTTAACGGAGAGTACCTAGGAATAGTTGAAAAACCTAACGAGGTTGTAGAGAAGTTAAGAGAGAAAAGAAGAAAAGGTTTAGTTACTCCAGAAATGAATGTTGGTTTATTTGATGAAGACGAAGAGGTTAGAATAAATACTGATTCTGGAAGAGTTAGAAGACCAGTTATTGTTGTTAAAGACGGCGAGCCTAGGCTAACAGAGGATCATGTAGAGCAATTAAAATCAGGAGAAACCACATGGGCCGAGCTTACAAAAGATGATGTTATTGAATACTTAGATGCTGAAGAAGAAGAGAACATGCTTGTAGCTCTTTACCCGGAAGGCGTTGAAGACGATCATACTCATTTGGAGATACATCCTTCATTAATACTAGGAGTATCAGCTTCATCAGTACCATTCCCAGAACACAACAGGAACGACCGTGTTAACTATGGTGCTAAAATGGCTGGACAGTCTCTAGGAGTTTACACTTACAATTATCATATAAGATCCGATACAAAATCTAACATCTTAACATATCCACAGAAGCCAATAGTTAGGACTACGTCAAGTCCTCATACCGGATCTTCTGACCATCCAGCTGGGCAGAATCTTGTAATAGCAGTTATGTCTTATGAGGGATATAACATGGAAGACGCTGTTGTTGTTAACAAGAACTCAATTGATAGAGGTCTTGGGCGTTCTACATTCTTTAGAACTTACACAACAGAAGAGAAGAGATATCCAGGTGGGCAGGAAGATAGAATAGAAGTTCCAGATGAAGATGTTAAAGGATTCAAAAGTCAGGAAGATTATGCTTTATTAACAGAGGATGGATTAGCTCCTCCTGAAACACCTATGAGAAAGAACGGAGTCATAGTAGGTAAAACATCTCCTCTACGTTTCTTATCGTCCGCTGAGGAATTCATCGCAGGTGTTAGAAATAGAAGAGAAACATCAGTATCAGTAAGAGGCGGAGAAAGAGGAGTAGTTGATAAAGTTCTTATTACAGAATCGCAAGAAGGAAACAAAATGGTAAAATCCACAATAAGGGACCTTAGAGTTCCTGAGGTTGGTGACAAGTTTGCTTCAAGGCACGGACAGAAGGGTGTTATAGGATTGATCGCAGACGATCAAGATCTGCCTTTCACATCTCAAGGAGTAGTTCCTGACGTTATATTCAATCCACACGCTATACCTTCTCGTATGACCATCGGTCAGGTGTTGGAGATACTGGCAGGTAAGACTGGAGCTCTTGCGGGTAGAGACATTGACGCTACTGCATTTACTGGAGAAAACGAAGACGAGCTTAGAGAGACGCTAGAAAAGTTAGGATTCAGAAATGACGGTATGGAAATAATGTACGATCCTAAGACAGGAAAAATGATTAAATCCCATATACTGGTCGGAGTATCATATTATCAGAAGTTAGATCACATGGTTGCTAACAAAATACATTCAAGAGCACGTGGGCCAATAACTCTTCTAACAAAACAGCCAACAGAAGGTAGAGCAAAGGAAGGTGGTCTAAGATTAGGAGAAATGGAAAAGGATTGTCTAGTAGGTCACGGAGCATCTCTACTACTCAAAGAAAGATTCGATTCCGACAAAACAAAATTCCCAATATGTACAGGATGTGGGATGTTAGCAATAGAAGACAAAGTAAAGAATAATACTTATTGTCCAGTATGTAAACATGCGGACATAAAAGAAGTAGAAATATCATATGCTTTCAAACTACTTATGGATGAGATGAAGAGTATGTGTATATATCCAAAGACTAAGGTGGAGGATTACTAATGCCCGCAAAAATAGGAGAAATTGATTTCAAAGTATTGTCACCAGAAATGATTCAGAGCATTTCCGTAGTTAAAATATCACGTGCTGATCTTTACGACAGAGATGGGTATCCTCTAGAGGGAGGAGTTATGGATCCAAGACTTGGTGTTATAGATCCAGGTCTCCGCTGTAGGACTTGTGGTGGAACAGTGGGAGATTGTCCAGGTCATTTTGGATATCTAGAATTATCAGAACCAGTAGTTCATGTTAGATATGGTAAGTTCTTACACTATCTGTTGAAGATTATTTGTAGAAAATGCGGACACGTTCTTGCTGAAGACAAAGAACTGAAGAAATGGAAGAATCCTATTAGAAGTCTTTCAAGAAAGAACAGAACTAAATGTCCTCATTGTAATGAAAAGAATCCAAAAATCAAATTCAACAAACCTACTACTTACAAGGAAGGAAGATCTTTACTAACACCTACAGAGATTAGAGAAAGATTAGAAAGAATATCAGACGAAGACCTTGAAAAATTGAATATTAGAGGCGGAAGACCAGAATGGTTGATATTAACACTGATGCCAATACCGCCAGCAACTATAAGACCTTCTATTACTCTTGAGAGTGGTGAGAGATCAGAAGACGATCTTACGCACAAATTAGTTGATGTTATAAGAATTAACAAGAGACTTAGAGAAAATATAGATATAGGAGCTCCAGACTTCATTATAGAAGACTTGTGGGAACTTCTACAATACCACATCTCTACATATTTTGATAATGAATTAACAGGTGTTCCTCAAGCACGTCACAGGTCAGGTCGTGCATTGAAAACGCTTACACAGAGATTGAAAGCAAAGGAAGGGAGGTTCAGAGGAAACTTGGCAGGTAAAAGGGTTAATTTCTCCGGACGTACTGTAGTATCCCCTGATCCAAATCTAAAACTTAACGAAGTTGGAGTTCCAATGCAAATTGCTACTGATTTAACTATTCCAGAAAAAGTAACTCCGAGAAATAAAGAATACTTGCAAGATCTAATAAAGAATGGAGAAGAATGGCCAGGAGTTAATTATGTTCTAAAACCTGACGGAAGAAAGAAGAAGGTTACACAAGAAAATGCTGCAGAAGTTGCAGAACAGATAGAAAATGGTTGGACAATAGAAAGACATCTTAAAGATGGAGATGTTGTTATATTCAACCGTCAGCCATCTCTTCACAGAATGTCTATAATGGCTCACAAGGTAAGAGTTATGCCTTACAGAACATTTAGACTAAATCTATCAGTTGTTACTCCGTACAACGCGGACTTCGATGGTGACGAAATGAATCTACACGTTCCTCAAACAGAAGAGGCAAGAGCAGAGGCTGAGATGCTGATGGACGTTAAAACACAGATAAGATCTCCAAGATGGGGAGGACCTATAATTGGTTGTATTCAGGACCATATCTCTGGAGCATATCTACTTACGAGAAAAGGAACTGAATTTACAAGAGAAGAAGCATACCAGTTATTGATAGATTCTGGAATTGATAATCTTGAATTGCCTAAAAAGAAAACAATAACAGGAAAAGAATTATTCTCATTGCTACTTCCTGAAGATATTAACTTGAAATACAGGGCTAGCTGGACTTCTAGCGAGGGCAAGGACGAAGAATCAGAAGTTATTATTGAGAAAGGGCAATTAAAACAGGGAGTTATAGATAAGAGAGGAATAGCTGCCGAATCAGGAATTCTTCTAGATAGAATAAACAAGGAATACGGAGATGAAAGATCTCAGAAGTTTATTGAGGATATCTCTAACCTTGCTATAGCAGTTCACAGATTAATTGGATTTTCTGTATCAATATCTGATACTGATCTTAAGGATAATGTTCAAAGCAAAGTTTCAAAGACTCTTGACGAAGCTATAGAGGATTGCGGCAAATTCATAAAACAATACAGAGATGGTAAACTTGAGAAAATACCGGGACGTTCTATGAAGGAATCTCTTGAAGTTACGATACAGAGGAGACTTGGTGAAGTTCTTAATGAAGCCGAAGGAATGATTGAAGAAAATATCAAACTTAATACATCATCTATGATGGCTAGGTCCGGAGCTAGAGGATCTATGGTTAATATAACCCAGATGTCAGCTTTCGTAGGACAGGAAACTATTCGCGGTGAACGTATGGAGAGAGGTTATCACGAAAGAACGCTTTCAATGTTCAGACCAAACGATCTAAGTCCAAAAGCTAGAGGTTTCGTAGCTTCTGGTTACAAGAACGGGTTGGAGCCATGGGAGTTCTTCTTCGATGCTGCTAACTCCAGAGAAGGTCTGATGGATACGTCATTGAAGACAAGACAGTCTGGATACATGGAAAGAAGACTAGTTAATGCTTTACAGGACTTGAAGGTAGAAAGAGATGGAACTGTCAGAGATTCCTCAGGTAGTATTGTACAGTTCATAGCCGGTGAGGATAATATAGATCCTTACAAGTCAGACGGTGGAAAATTGAATGTTGAAAGAATAGTAGAAAAACATGCTTAAGGTGAAAAAATGTCAGAAGAAATGTTTATTCCAGGAACAATAAAAGAAGATTTTGAGAAAGCTTGTAAGAAAAATAATGTGAGCGGAAAAAAGAAAGACGAGATTTGGGAAAAGGTCCTGGAACAATACAGGAAAGATAATTACGAAGAAGGTGAAGCTGTAGGAGTAGTATCGGCTCAATCCATAGCAGAACCTGCTACTCAGATGACGATGCGTACGTACCACTTTGCTGGTTCAGCGGGTGTGCAGGTCACTCTAGGTCTACCTAGAATAATAGAGATCGTAGATGCTAGAAAGAATCCAAAAACTCCGAGCATGACAATTTACATGGATGATGATCATAATAGTGAAAAAGCGGCTAGTGAGATAGCCAGAAAGGATATTAAAGAAACTAAGCTTGAGGATATAACAGTTGAAGAAACTATAGACTTAGTTAATATGCAAGTAAAATTCAGATTAGATGAAGATAAAATGAAGAGAAGAGATATAGAAAGAGATGATGTTCAATATAGAGTAGAGACAATGGGAAGAGGAAAAACAGTAAATGCTAAAACTGTTCTAAGAGGAAGCGTTCTTAGCGTACAGCCAACAGATGAAGATTATTCTATTAAAGATCTGCAAAAAATAAGATTCAAAGCTAGGGATGTTAAACTTAGCGGTATAAAGGGCGTAGAGCATACAATAGTTAGAAAAGAACAAGACGATTATATAATTTATACTATTGGTACAGGACTAAGACAAGCCCTGCACGTAGACGGCGTTGATGATACAAGATCAATATCAAACCATTTACATGAAGTTGAGTCAGTTCTCGGTATTGAAGCAGCTAGAGAGCTTATAGTCAGAGAGACTGATGAGACACTAAAAGATCAGGGGCTTGATGTAGATATAAGACATATAATGCTTGTAGCAGATATCATGTGCTTTACAGGATCGGTTAGGGCCATAGGAAGATATGGTATAGCCGGTGAAAAGAACTCTGTATTAGCAAGAGCTTCTTTCGAAGAAACTGTAAAACATCTGATAAATGCTTCTATAAAAGGAGAAAAAGACACTCTTGACGGTATTGTAGAGAATATCATGATAGGGCAGGTAAGTCCTGCAGGAACGGGCTCAGTTAAACTTACAACTAAACTAGGAAAAAAGAAGTGATTTGAATGGACGATGTAGTACAGCTAGTAAGAAACGAAAGAGGGAATTTAGTGTTAGGCTTCAAAAGCGTAATGAAGCAGGCAAAGGCTGGAAATTTAAAAAATATAGTTGTTTCAACCAGTGTAACAGAAGACATGTTGGAAAAACTTGAAAAGAGAGCAGAAGAAAGTAATATCGAAATTCTGAATTACGAAGACACGAGTTCTAAGCTTGGAACTTTATGTGGTAGAGCTCACACGGTTGCTGTTTTAGGACTTACGAAGTGATATAGATGCAGACAAAAAAGATTTTCAACGCACAAGACATGCAAACAATCTCCTTTTTTGAGAAGAAGACCTCTACTCAAGTTGAAGATTGTATAGTAGATGATGATGCCGCATATTTTTTGGTTGATGATATCTCCAAAGCCCTTAGAAATAATGGGTCTAAGATAAAGCATATGCAAAGACATCTAAAGAAAAGAATCAAGGTTATAGAATACTCAGAAGAAATTAAAAAGCAGATCAAAAATATGTTCCCTAACGCAAAAGAAGTAAAAGTTGACAAAAGTAAGGGGAAAGTAGAGATCAATATACCAAGAAAATTCAAAGCGCGTGCTATAGGAAAAAATGGAAGCAATATAAAGAAAATGAGAGTGCTTTTGAAGAGAAATCATGGTATTGAAGAGATAAACATACGGTAAGTTTAAATTTATAAACGTTGAAGGTTAAAAATCAGAGTGATACTATGCCAGGAAAATACGCAGCAAGAAAACTGAAGAAAGATAGACAAAGGTACAGATGGAAAGAGCATAAATATAGAACTAGAGAGCTCGATCTTATCAAGAAGAAGGACCCTGCAGAGGGAGCACCTCAAGCTAGAGGTATCGTTCTCGAGAAAAGGGTAATAGAACAGAAGCAGCCTTCTTCAGGTTTGATCAAATGTGTTAGAGTTCAGCTTACTAAAAACGGTAAGCAAGTTACAGCTTTCGTTCCGAAAGATGGTTCTATTAATCATATTAATGAACACGATGAAGTTCTTATTGAAGGCATGGGTGGATCACAGCGTGGTTCAGTAGGTTCCATGTGGGGCGTTAAGTGGAAAGTTATCAAAGTTAACGGAGTTTCCCTTGATGCTATCATAAAAGGTAAGAAACAATCAAGATCTAGATAAAGTGGTTAAAAATGGCAGAAGAAAATCAGACTCAACAAAAGGAAGAAACTGTTTTGGATAGAAGTAATATTCTACTTTTTAATAGATGGAGTTCTGATGTAGAAATAAGAGATAGAGGATTACACGGTTACATAAATCTAGAGCCTGTTATTTTGCCTAAGTCATATGGACGTCATTATGGAAAGGCTATTCACAAGAATAAAATGCACATAGTAGAAAGATTAGCAAATCACATGTACGTTCCTGGCCACAGAGGTAAGGTTCATAGAATAACATCAGGACACTGTGCAGGAAAATATGAAAATGTTATGAGTATTGTTAAAGAAGCATTAGAAATTATTGAAAATAAACTTGATAAAAATCCTATCGAAGTTCTTGTTCGTGCTATTGAAAATGCAGCACTTAGAGAAGAAGTTACTTCTTACCAGCTCGGAGGTATTATAGCAAGAAAAGCAGTTATTGCCTCTCCTCAAAGAAGAGTTGATTTAGTTTTACGTTATATTGCTCAAGGTTCATTTAGAAAATCTCATAAAAGCAAAAGAAGCGCAGCACAGGCTTTGGCTAACGAATTAGTAGCAGCATACAACAATGATGCTCAAAGTTCAAATGCTATTTCTGAAAAAGAAAGAATAGAAAGAGAAGCAGCAGGCGCTAGATAAAATTAAAATTCTGGAGTGTTGATAATGGCAAAAGATTTAACTGGTAAGGTAAAGGAATTGGTAAAAAATCCTAAGAGAATTAGAAATATTGGTATAGTTGCTCACATAGACCATGGTAAAACTACTCTTACTGACAATCTTGTTGCTAGAGCAGGTATGATTTCTGAAGAGCTTGCTGGTAAAGTTGTATGGACAGACTTTGATGAACAAGAGCAAGAAAGAGGAATTACTATTTTCTCTTCAAACGTTTCAATGGTACACGAATTCAAAGAAGATGATTATTTAATTAACTTAATAGATACGCCAGGTCACGTTGACTTTGGTGGCGACGTTACTCGTGCTATGCGTGCGGTTGACGGTGTAATTTTACTTGTTGACGCCGTTGAGGGTATAATGCCTCAATCCGAGACTGTACTTAGACAGGCTCTTAAAGAAAGAGTAAGACCAGTACTTTTTATTAACAAAGTAGATCGTTTAATCCGTGAGCTTAAAGCTACACCTGAACAAATGCAAGAAAAATTCATGAAGATCATTGCTCAAGTGAATGGACTTATTTCCAAATACGCAGAAAAACAATACAAGGAAAAATGGAAGGTAAAAGTAGATGATGGTTCAGTTGCTTTCGGTTCCGGTTACAGAAACTGGGCAATGAGCTTCCCGTACATGAAGAGAACAGGTGTTAGTTTCGAAGATGTTATTAATCTTACAAACGATGACAAAGAAAAGGAATTAGCCAAGAAAGCTGACGTAGCTGACGTACTTTTAGACATGGTAGTAAGACATTTACCGGATCCTAAGGTAGCTCAGGAATATAGAATACCAAAGATATGGCCAGGTGACAAAGAGGCAGAAATATCAAAACACATGGTTTCTTGTGATCCAGAAGGTCCTTTGGCCGGTGTTATAACTAAAGTTTATCCAGATCCTCACGTAGGATTTATCGCATCTGCTAGATTATTCTCTGGCGTTATTAAGAATGGTCAGGATGTTAAATTGGCAGGTCAAGGTAAAACTCAAAGATTACAGCAACTTGGACTTTACAAGGGTAATCAAAGAATAAAAATGGATTCAGTTCCAGCAGGTAACATCGTTGCTCTTGTTGGTTTAGGAGATGCTTTCTCAGGAGAGACAATATGCGCTCCTTCAGTTGATATGACATCTTTCGAAGATATTAAGCATATATTCGAGCCAGTTGTTACGAAATCAATTGAGCCTAAAAATACTAAAGATCTTACAAAGTTCATAGAATTTTTAAGACAGGTAAACAGAGAGGATCCAACTCTAGAGGTTAACATAAACCAAGAAACTGGAGAATATCTTGTAAAAGGTTTAGGAGAACTTCACATTGAAGCTAAAATTGAACGTAAGTTAAAGGAAAAGGAGATAGATATAGATGCATCTCCTCCTATTGTAGTTTATAGAGAATCTGTTAAGAAGAAAAGCCCTGAGATAGAAGGAAAATCTCCTAACAAGCACAACAGATTCATATTCTCAGTAGAACCAATGAATGAAAATCTGCATAAGGCTATGGTAGATGGTCACATTGGAGACGTTGATGTTAAAAAGAAAGATAAGGATTTAGCTCAAAAGTTAGAAGAGTATGGAATGGATTATGAAGACGCTAAGAGCGTTAAAATGATTTATGAAAAGAATATTCTTTTGGATGACACAAAAGGTATACAATACCTTAACGAAGCGATGGAGCTTGTTAAAGACGGATTCAAAGATGTTATGAATGAAGGTCCTCTTGCAAAAGAGCCATGCGCGGGTGTTGTAGTAAGACTTACTGACGCATCCCTTCACGAGGATGCTATACACAGGGGTCCAGCTCAAGTTCTTCCTGCTGTACGTGGCGCTATCAAGAATGCCATGATGCACGGAGAAGCAATCTTCTGGGAACCTAGACAGGTTATTAGAATAGACTCTCCTACGGATCAAATGGGTGGGGCACTGTCTGAGGTACAGAACAGAAGAGGGCAGGTAGAAGAAATGGAAGAAGAAGATGGAACTACTGTGATAAAGGCTAATATTCCAATTGCCGAAGCTTTCGGATTTGACGGAGCATTGAAGTCGGCAACTGGAGGTAAAGGTTTCTACTCACTTATTGATGTAAAATTCGAGACATTACCGTCTGATTTGCATCAAGTAGTGTTAAAACAGGTTAGAGATAGAAAGGGTCTTAAAGAAGCATCCGCCGAATGATAAGAACATTTATATACTTTAAATAAATACATTATAAATCATGGTGGGGCTAGACCTTGCTTTATGCTAATAAAGCCCTATTAAACGGGTTTAACTAACCAATGATAAAAACTTGGAGGTAATTGATAATGGCAGATAAACCACACATTAATTTGGTAGTAATTGGTCACGTAGACCACGGTAAGTCTACTATGGTAGGTAGACTGATGTATGATACTGGCTCAATTTCAGAAGAACAAATGAGAAAATTGAAAGAAGAAGCAACAGAAAAGAAGAAAGAATCTTTCGAATTCGCTTTCTTCATGGATAGATTGAAGGAAGAAAGAGAAAGAGGTGTTACAATAGATATTGCACACCAGAGATTCGATACTGATAAATATTTCTTTACAGTTATCGACGCTCCGGGCCACAGAGACTTCGTAAAGAACATGATTACGGGAACGTCTCAGGCTGACGCAGCTATACTAGTTGTATCAGGAAAGGATGGTCCTCAGGAGCAGACAAAAGAACACGCATACCTATCTAAGGTATTGGGTGTTGGTCAACTAATTGTTGCAGTTAATAAGATGGACGAGGTTGACTTCGACGAAGCAAAATACAACGAAACAAAAGAGGCTACAACAAAGCTTCTGAAAGGAATCGGTTACAACACTGATGACATTGCTTTCGTACCAACATCTGGTTTCAAAGGCGACAACGTTGCTGACAAATCAGAAAACACATCTTGGTATGATGGCCCTACAATCATAGATGCTTTGGACAATCTAGATGCACCAGAACAGCCTGTGGATCTACCGCTAAGAGTTCCAATACAAGACGCATACACAATATCAGGAATCGGAACTGTACCAGTAGGTAGAGTAGAAACAGGAATTCTAAAGAAGGGAACTAATGTAGTATTTAGACCTTCTGGATCTGGAGGAGAAGTCAAAACCATCGAAATGCACCACGAAGAAGTTAGCGAGGCAAACCCTGGCGACAACGTTGGTTTCAGCGTTAGAGGTGTAGGAAAGAACGATGTTAGAAAAGGAGACGTATGCGGTCCAGCAGACAACCCTCCTACTGTAGCAGAAGAATTTACTGCACAGATAATCGTTTTGAACCACCCATCTGTTATGACAAAGGGATACACGCCTGTATTCCACGCGCACACATCCCAAACAGCATGTACAATAACTGAAATTCTAGAAAAAATAAATCCTAAGACAGGAGAAGTTCTAGAAAAGAACCCAGACATGTTGAAGACTGGGGATGCAGCTAAGGTTAAAGTTAAACCAACAAAACCTTTGGCTATAGAGGCAAACACAGATTTCCCAGAACTATCTCGTTTCGCGATCAGAGATATGGGACAAACAGTAGCAGCTGGTGTATGTCTTAGCGTAGACAAGAAAGCAGAATAAATTTCGTGGTAGCAATTCGCTACCCTCTCCTTCTTTTTTTATTTTT
>CAYQNF010000002.1:0-4782 GCA_964418905.1 uncultured archaeon
TTTATAGTTCAAGCTAGATCATTTACATTGTTCCATGCAATTATCTTGATCTTACTTTTCGTCTTTTTCATAAACAAGCTTAGAGATGAAAAGTTGACGGGGGATGATCATAGGGTCAATGTTCCGAAGTTTGGTAAAAGCTTACTTAAGTTCTCATTCGCTATAACATTTTTACTTTTGGCATCTGAAATAACAGTTAGATCAGCTTTACAACTTACTAATTCACTTCCCATAACTCCTGAATTTATAGGACTCACTGTGATAGCTATAGGAACATCACTCCCCGAGCTTACGGTTGCTATAAAATCAATAAAAGAAAAAGAGTATGGTTTAGCTACTTCTAATATATTTGGCTCTACTTTGATCAATCTTACGTTAGTCCTAGGAGTCACGGGAGTACTCGGATCAATTTTCGGTGGATTGGCAGCACTGGAGTTTGACTCGGTTACCATAGCAGCGCCTTTCCTTTTGATTGGCACGTTAACTACATGGTTCTTCTTAAGTCAGAAACCCACTAACATTAAAAAGAAAAATGCTTACGTGTTGATAGGGATATTTGTTTTATTCTTATTGAATGAAATAGGAGTACTTTTAATTTTTGCTCGTTAGTTCAATACAACTATAGCAAAATTAAGCGCTATCGCCAATGCTATCCATAATAGATATGGAACTAAAAGAAGAGCCGCAGTTCTGGAATGTTTATTGAATTCATAAATGTTGTAAGCTATGGCAGTTTCTAAGAATACTACCTCTATGAGCGATATTGTTGGTAAATTTAATCTAAAAAATAAAAGAGCCCAGCCTATGTTTAGAACCAATTGAACGAAGAATGATGTAAATGCCATCCCTTTATCTTTTTTCTTATCGCTGGTCCAGACAAGATATAGCGATAATGCCATTAGCGTATATAAAATTGGCCACATTAAACCGAATAACCACGAAGGTGGAATAAATGAAGGTTTGTTTATATTTTCATACCAGACAGTGTCAGTAGCAGTTAAGAATGAAGCTACTCCTGCGATAGCGAATACTACTAAGAATGATAATACAAGCTTTTTCGGATCTTTTAATTTGAGATTCATAATATCACACAAATATCGTTGCTATCATCAATAGTCCAAATAATATTACGAAATAAGCAAAGTTAACTCTTTTGGATAGTCTCAATAATAGATGTATTGTCAATAGTCCGAATAAGAATGAGAATAATAGACCTAATAACATTCCTCCGGTCAGTGAAAAGTTCCCGAAGTTTAATATTATATTACCTGCCAAAACTGCAGGAAGACTCATAAGAAAACTTAATTTAAGGGCATCAGTGTCATTGAATTTTCTTAATAATAAGGCTGATACAGTTATACCAGAACGAGATATTCCAGGTATTATTGCAAGTCCCTGAGAAAGACCGACTAATATTGAATCTTTCCAATTTACATCTACTGCGTTTTTGACACCTCTTTTCTTTTTATCTGTTTGTAGGAAACCTGTTATTAGAAGCATAACTCCTACTAGCGAGTTTACTGCTTTTCCTGTCACTGAGAATTTATTCTCTATTATTTCTAATATAGAAAACAGACCCAATCCTACGATGCCTGTAAATATTGTTGAAATTAATAAGAAATTGAAAATCTTTTTTGTTTCTATGTCAGTTTTTTTGTAATTGAATATAGTTTTAGTTAATCTCCACACATCCTCTCTGAAATAAATTAATGCTGCTAAAAATGTTCCTAGATGTAAAAATAATGCAAGTTTGACCAAAGCTTGCAAAGATAGCGCGGAAAAGAAATTATTCTGAATTAATACTATCATGCCTTCTGAGCTTATAGGTAGCCATTCTGTTATACCCTGAACTGTTCCTAGTATGATTTCCTGCAATACGATCGAAAACACCTATAGTGATATTGTTATTTTAAATATATTAACGAAATATAAGATACATTGGATGGGGTCAACAGAGGGCTTCTGAGAATCGTATTAGTCTATATGTAGACCATTGGGGTCATAGCATAGCCAGGCTAATGCGGCAGGCTCCAGATTCACTTTTGGAGCAATGAGAGAATATTCGATGATCTAGAGGCGAAGTTGAAACCTGTTGACGGGGGTTCAAATCCCTCTGACCCCACCAATCATTTCTTTTTATTATTTTCTGCTAATAGTTGTTTATGGGTATAGAAAATCTTAAGATTGACAGGAAAGAGCTTCCTATAAAATCCAATTATGAGAATAATGTTGCAGCTTTTCAAGTTCCTGTTTATCCGCGTTTTCTAGATGAAGATATCGAATTAAATACTGATATTATTGATGAATCTTTTTGCGATGCTGTAGATTTTTGGTGGGAGGATCTTAATCAATATTATTCCGGTATAGTAGATAAAGAGTTAGTCGGTGAATGGGGAGATTTGAAATCCTATAAAAGCATAGAGGCCGGTAAAAAGGAGAAAAGATGGATAGATAGAGTTTTTCTGAAAGACGGTAAACCAGAGATAGAGGAAGATTTTCCTTATAAGAAAGTAGGAAGATGGAAGAACGAATCAAAGACTCTAGATAATGGCTTTGCTTCTTATCTTTCCATAGATAGAAATCATGGCGGTACTCTATTCTTGGAAAGTTCTCAAGATGTTAGCTTTCTAGGACCTCCCTTCATAAAATTTTCAGATAGTAAATTAAAAGAATATTCTGCGAAGACTATGGATGATAGTTTTTATGGGTATATTTATAGTCAGCATAACGTAGATCAAGTTCCTGGAGCACTTTTCCTTAGAGCTTGGGCGGTTATGTATCTAAATAAAGCACTTGAAGAATTGGCAGAAACAGGTCAATTATAACTTTTTATTTCTCTTAAAGAAAGCTAAAGTATGAGAATGCTTATCCTTATAGTGCTTTTAGTGAGCGCTTGGTTCTTATTGAATGAATTTTTAGGTTTTGATGCGTGGGACTGGTTTATCAATAATACTCCCTATGTAGGACCTGCTGTTGATTCTACCTTTACATTTTTGAGAACTCCTAGTCCTGAAGGAGTTTTGGCATACAGTTTCCTATCTAAAAGTATATTACCTGCGCCTCTGGAACCATACTGGATATGGGTAAACAGTCAGGGTGTTAACATATTCTGGATAATTCTAATGGGATCTATTGGAGGAACAATAGGAGCACTATTCAGTTATGCCATAGGTTCTGTACTTAGAACTAAATTCATCAAAGAAGAAAAATTCTTTGCTGCTAGAGAGAGTGGTATAGGTTCATGGGTTTTAGTCTTCGGGTCTACCATTTTACCAATACCTGATATAACATCTGTTATATTTGGAGCGTATAGGGTGTCTTTACGTATATTTCTGTCAGCTCATTTTATTGGCATGATTCTAAAAGTTATCTTAGTCTTTTATGCTCTTGACTATGTTGGCGGTACTCAGGCTTTGACGTCATTGCCGTTCTTTTAATTAATAATTTATGGAAACGGGTTAGAGAAATAAATTCTAAAAACAATTAATGTATATGATTTATGTTAATTTTTCTCCGGGCGAGCAAGAGAGTTTTCTGAGAAATGTCAAGAAAAGGTTAGGCTTTACCTGGAGAGAATTTTCTAATTTTCTAAATGTAAGTAACGGTATGGTTTATTTATATCTCAGAGAAGAATCCAAAATATCGTATAGTAATTATCAAAAAATATGCGATAAAGTAGAGATAACGCCTTTAGATGTTGATGTAATAGAAATAAAGAATAAGGAATATGAAATAACCAAACCAAGACTAAATAAGAAATTTTCAGAGTTTCTTGGTATAATAGCAGGCGATGGGTATCTTAATCCAGATACATATGAAGTGTCAGTTATATTGGATTCTGTTTTGGATTTAAATTATTCTGATTATGTTATCGATCTTTATTCAGTACTTTTTAACATAGATGCTAGAAAGTTCTTTGAAGATGATGCAGATGCTCTGAAATGTTATTCCTATTCTAAGCAGTTGTTTGAACTTCTCACAGAAGAATTTAATATGGCATATTCTAGGAGAAAGGGAAAAAATAAAATACCGGAAAAAGTCAAAAGAAATAAAGAATTTTTAATTTCTTATATGAGAGGACTTTTCGATACTGATGGATCTTTTCATAGGCATAGGTACGAAGATGCTATGTTGGGAATTTTTAGTAGAGATGAAAGATTCCTGAAAGAGGTAAGAAAAGAAATGAAAGGCCTTGGATTTAATTTTTCAATAAGCGGTAAGAACATGTATATTTACAGTGATGATGATATAGATAGATTTTTTAATGTTATAGGTTCGTCCAATCCAAAACATAAAAGAAAATATTTATATTATAAAAACAAAGGAACAGTACCTTTGACGAAAGATATAAGAAGTAATCTTGTTTATTAAATTAGTAAACATTTCGATTTTAATGCGGCGTTGGTATAGTGGCTACGTAGAAACGCCATAAATTACTTTGGCCTTCCAAGCCAACAACCGGGGTTCAAATCCCCGACGCCGCACCATTGTTAATCCACTTATATATCTAACTGTTCATTACTAAACAGTACTACACAAAGTACAAAACAAAATGAATGATGAGCTAATTCTCATGGTTATGCATTGAGCATAGCAAGGATCTCGATCCTATGTGAGAAAAGAGCTCACATAAGGAGAAGAGAAATTATGACAGATAAAAGTACGTTTAGTGATTTTAATCTAAACGAAAATATATTAAGCAGTATAAAAGAAATGGGATTTGAAAATCCTACAAAAGTTCAGGAGAAAGCAATTCCTGTAGGACTAGAAGGTAGAGATGTT
>CAYQNF010000002.1:4792-17519 GCA_964418905.1 uncultured archaeon
GAGATGTTATAGTGCAGGCTAAAACCGGTACAGGTAAAACGGCTGCATTTTCTTTGCCAATAATACAGCAAATAGATGAAAAGAAAGGAATTCAAGCTCTTGTATTGGCACCGACTAGAGAGCTAGCGTGTCAGATTAGAGATGAGATAAGAGACCTTTCTAAACATACAGACGTTAATTCTATAGCCATTTACGGCGGACAGAAAATTAAGCATCAGCTTGATTATCTTAAGAGATATAACAATCAGATAATCATAGCAACGCCAGGACGTTTGATAGATCACATGAAGAGAGGTACAATCAAGCTTGGTAAACTAGACCATCTAGTTCTAGACGAAGCGGACCGTATGCTTGACATGGGGTTCGAAGATGAACTGAACTGGATTCTTAACAAGGTTCCAAAAGAGAGGCAAACATACCTATTCTCAGCTACGATGAAAGGATTCATCAAGAAAGCAGAGAAGCAATACATGAAGAACCCTGAGAAAATTATACTCAGCAGCGATCATGATATGTCTGCAGATAATGTAGAAGAGCTTTTCTATGGATGTCCTGACAATAGGAAGATAAAATCCCTTAAAATGATTTTGAATAGGGAAGAACCAGAACTTTGTCTAATATTCTGTGCGACCAGGAGACAAACTACAAAACTAGCTAAAATCCTTAGAAAGGATTACGGAGCTAAGTACATACATGGTGGCTTGAAACAAAGGCAAAGAGACAGAGTAATAGACTCATTCCGTAATAAGGAAGTTAAATATCTTGTAGCTACGGATGTTGCTGCCAGAGGTATTGACATAGATGACATTACTCACGTAATAAACTATGACTTCCCTCAGACGCCTGCTGCATACGTTCATCGTATAGGCAGAACTGGGAGAATCGGAAGATCTGGAAAAGCTATAACCCTAATGACTAATAGAGACAGGCAATACATCGCAAAGGCTAGAAGAAAGCTGAACAAAAAAATGAAAACAGAAAGCGTGGAAGAAGTCTTCATGCCTAAGAGTAGACAAAAGAAAAAGAAAGAAGAAAGCGCACCTGTCTTTGTTTAGAGTGAAAATCTATGCTTAGTTTTATTAACTAAGAATAGAATTCATTCTTATGACATCGGTTACAGTAGCTTTAACATATGTAATTTTAGGAATTATAGGTGTCTGGGTTTCTAGCTATATTTATTATAAGAAACAGCACAAGCAGCCCTTGGTCTGCAACATCATAGGCGATGATTGCAGTAAAGTGGTAAATAGTAAATATGGAAAAACTTTTGGAATAGAAAATACTATTTTAGGGGCTCTTTATTATGGCGGTGTAGCCATATACGGGGTTCTATTATCTTTTGGACTCTTTGAATTTCTAAGTTTCTTTGTGTTTATAGCTTCTGGATTTGGATTTTTATTTTCATTATATCTTCTATATGTTCAGATATATGTCATAAAGGAATATTGTCAATATTGTCTTTTGTCGGCTCTTCTGAGCGTTTTCATATTCTTGATACCGGCTTTAGTTTACTTAATCTAATCTCTAGAGGCCCTGTATCTAATTTTGGATCCACTCATTTCTATTGTTAGGTTACCTAATGTTTTGTTTAGGTCAAACATACTTACTGCAAATAATATGGTTGATAATGAAAATGTTATCATAGGAATATTCCATAATGCGTTTTCCAATACAATCCCATTTAGTCCCAGAATAGCTACCAATAAGCTTGACAGTATCGCAAAAGATGCAGCAATGAATAGTATTAACATATCTCTTCTAAAGCTTCCAAATATCTTTCTTAGCGTTTTTATCAGTAACAATGATCCGAACGCAGCTATTCCGATAGCAACCAGTGCAAGATACCATATTACATTATTCATTTTCTTCACCATAATCTATTCTTTTGTTTAACTTTGTCATCGAATATGCAAAATATGCCCATATGCCTCCTGCTATAAAGTAAAGAAGTAAAACGCTATACCAAAGAATACTATCAAGACTGATATTCTTAATGCCAAAAAACACAACCAACGTCATATAGAAAATATAGGCACCTGAAGCTCCTAGAAGATATCTTAACGATTTGTTGATTAAACCCTGAGTTTTTGATATGGATCTCATTAAGAGTATAATAGCTATTGCGCCAAATAATGTGCCTACGAGACCGCCGATCCAAAATGTAGATGCCATGAAAATAGTTATTTTTCTATATTAATTACTTTATCTTTATGAAAATCATTTTACAAAAAAGTGATTCTAGATCTATCTCAAATGGCCTGTCGCTGTTGTTTATGGCCACTAGTCTAACATGTCCCGAGTAGCCGGGTTCTATCATATCACCCAGTATGGTAACTCCGGATGCTAGCATTATTCCGTGTGGATATAAACGTCCGAATATACTTTTTGGTAGGTTTACCTCTTCATAACTTCTTAGAGCGTATATTGTGCCAGGCTCAAGTAGAACACTATTATTGCTAAATCCATCAGCTTTTGCTATTACATTATACGCTGGAGATCTTCTCTTCCCTTCTCTTGGGAATTGTCCTCTTCCTGAACCCATCTCATATACTTCTCCAAGTCTTAGGTATATGCCATAATTTGGATGATCTACTTCGTGAGCGAAGCCTTCTATTAGGTCTTGTTTTTTAATGAGTTCCATTATTTTATCAAAGCTAATCATAGCATCCAACCTAAAAAATAGTTGAGATTAAGAAATAAAGTCTTAATTGTTGTCGAAGTCTGATAGAGTTTTGTCTCCAGAGGATAGAGATTCAAGTATTCCATTTAATGAATCTACATCAACTCTTATCTGGTCCGTTGAGTCTCTTTCTCTTATTGTTACTGTGTTGTCATCCATTGTATCATAATCTATTGTTATTCCGAATGGTATTCCTATCTCATCAGCACGGGCATATCTTTTTCCTATACTTCCGCCGTCATCAAATATTACGTCTAAATTTAATGAATCATGTATTTCTTTAGCTTTTTCATCAAGCCCGTCTTTTGACACGAGTGGATATATACCTGCCGTATAGGGGGCCAAGAATGAAGGAAATGCGAAGTATGTTCTGTCATCATTTTCTCTGTACCAAGCATCTAATAGAGAGTAAAATATTCTATCTACGCCAAAGCTTAATTCCAGTACATGAGGTATCATTTTTTCTCCGTTTCTTGTGACTTTTATTTTCTGACCAGAAACTTCTTCATGGCCTTTTAAATCGTGATCAGTTCTGTAGTGGAATCCTGCTATCTCCTTATATTCTTCATATGAATCAAAGTAAAATTCCAAATCCAAGTGCATTTCATTATAGAATGCTCTCTCTTCTTCATTCAGTTCTCTATATCTTAATTTGTCTTCGGGTAATATGGATTTTGCGAAATTCCAATGCCTTGAAAGATAGTATAAATGGAATTTTGGATATTTATCTTCAAGTTCCGATATCTTAATCGTTTTCTCTTTTCCATCTTCTGTTAGAATATTAATTTCAGTATTCTTTACATCTTCATATCTAGACTCATTAGTTTCTTTGGGATCGAAAAAAATCTGAAGCTCTGCCTGAGTAAATTCTCTTTGCCTGAACAATCCCTGTCTGGGGGATATTTCATTTCTGAATGCTTTTCCTATAGATGCTATACCCAGCGGTAGCTTTTCCCTTTGGGCGTAGTATTCTCTCTTGAAAGAAACAAACGGTCCTTGCGCTGTTTCTGGCCTTAGGAAACCTGAGCCAGAGGAACCCACATCTAAATCAAACATTAAGTTTTTGTCGTTTATTTCTTCAAAATCTGAACCACAGTTTGAGCATGTGAATCCGTGTTTTTTGATTAATTTATCTAAATCTTTAACTGAAATCCCTTCGAATTTCTCATCTAAATTATCTTCTAGAATATGATCCGCCCTTTCCGCGTGTCTACATTTTTTATTTGTACATACAGCCATGGGGTCATTGAAATTCTCTAAGTGTCCAGAAGCTCTGAATACAGACTCTGGCATAATCAAAGCGGTGTCTATTTCAGTAAAATTATCCTTGGATAGTAAGAAATCTCTCCAATAGTCCTCTAACTTCTTTTTTATTCTGAAACCCGTTGAGCCGTAATCGTAGAAGCCTGCTACCGATCCGTGTATTTCTGAAGATGGGTAAAATATTGCCTTCTTTAATGATACTTCCATTATCTTATCTGCTTTAGATTTATCTGCCATAATATAAACACAGTTGTAACACATTTATAACTTTATTATTGTAAGTTATCTCTAATGCCTAACAATTATAACAAACTATTCGTAATAAAAACAATTGCTCACGGTGATTTGAATGTCGGAAGGAAAAACAAAGAAAAAAATAAGACAACCAATAATATCAATATTGGGACACGTAGACCATGGAAAAACGACTTTGTTAGATAAAATTAGAGAATCCGATGTAGTTGGAAAAGAGGCAGGCGGAATAACTCAGGCTATAGGGGCAACCGAAATTCCTTCTGATGTTTTAAGAAATAAGTGTTCTAACCTTCTTGAGAAATTTAAAATAGATATGCAGATTCCAGGATTACTTTTCATAGATACTCCCGGTCACGAAGCTTTCACTACTTTAAGGAAAAGAGGAGGGTCTATTGCAGATCTTGCTGTTTTGGTTGTAGATATTAATGAAGGTTTCAAACCTCAAACCCAAGAATCTTTAGTTTATCTTAGAGAGTTCAAAACCCCTTTTGTTGTTGTGGCCAATAAGATAGACAAAATAGAAAAATGGCAAAGCGAAGAAGATTCGTGTTTTTTAGATTCGGTAAAAAAACAAAGAGAAGATGCTAAAACTAATTTTGATGAAAAATTCTACAAACTTATAACTGAAATGTATGAGAACGGATTCGATTGCGATAGATTTGACCAACTCGATAATTTCAAAAAGAAAATAGCTATTGTTCCGGTTTCCGCTGAAACCGGGGAAGGAATACCCGATCTTCTTGTTACACTAATTGGCTTGTCTCAAACGTTTCTAAAAGGTAATCTAGAAGTCCATGAAGATATTGGAAAGGGCACGATTCTAGAAATGAAGGAATTGAGAGGATTTGGAACTACGGCTGATACTATACTCTATGATGGAAATGCTCATCCGGGAGATTATTTGGTCGTCGGGGGGAAGGATCCTTTTGTTACCAAAATTAAAGCTTTACTGAAACCTGCTCCCATGAAGGAGATTAGAGTAGAGAAGAAATTTGATCATATTGATGAAGTTCATGCGGCTTCCGGAATTAAGATTGCGGCTCCCGAATTGGATAGAGCAAGCTCTGGGAATCCGGTTAGGATAGTAGAAAATGAAGAGGATACGCGGGCGATTCTGAAAGAGTTAGAAGAGCAGAAAGAAGATGCCGAATTCGAAAGCGGAAAGGAAGGTATAATTCTTAAAGCCGATACAATGGGATCCCTTGAGGCTCTTGTTAATATTTTCAAGGAACATGTTCCAATTAAGAAAGCTTCTATAGGAAATGTAGACAAGAGAGATATTGTCCTTGCTAAAACAATAAAGGATCCATACAAGAGAGTTGTCATCGCTTTCAATGTAAAGGGAGACGATACTGAAGATGAGATTGAAGTAATTGAAGATGATATAATCTATAATATTCTTGACAAATATCAGAACTTTGTGGAAAACACGAGAGAAGAAATTGAAAGGGAAAAATTGAAAGACGTTACTAAACCTGCGAAATTCCAAATACTTCCTGGGTTTGTTTTCCGTGGTTCTAACCCGGCAGTTGTGGGAGTAGAGGTCCAGGAGGGTATACTATTACCAGGATCTTCTTTAATGCTGGATGATTGTAAGACGGTTGGTACCGTAAAGAATATTGAAAAGCAGTCAGAAACTTTAATCAAAGCAGAAAAGAATGACAAAGTTTCTGTTAGCATAGATGGTCCTACCGTGGGTCGTCAGATAAACGAGGGAGATATTATTTATACAAATCTTAGTGGAAACGAGTACAAAATTCTGGACGAGTTGAAAGATCTTTTAACAAGCACTGAAGTGAAAGTCCTCGAAGAGATAAAAGAAGTAAAGAGAAAAATGGATCCTAGTTGGGGCTATTAGTTCTCAAAAGCGCTATTTTCTTACGTTAGTTTTTTATGTTAGACACGTCCATTTTATGAGATGAAAAAATGAGGTGGAGAAAATTATGAAAATGAAATACGAAATGAAGAAAAATAATGATTTAGAAGTAGAAAATTTGATGGACAGGGCAAGAGCAGCTGAACAGATTTCCAATATAGTAGATTCCCCAAAAGAGTCTACAAAGTTGAAAGCAGAGGCTTTGGGTATGTACACTCTAGCGGCTCAAAGGACTGTTGAAGAATATAAGGAAGTTGTGTCAAACGGCGATATACCTGTTGTGGATATGGATAAGAAACCGGCTGAGATATTTAGATATGCTGCCGACCTCGCTGACGACTTGGACCTGGATTATGTAGCAAAAGAAAGGAAAAAAGATGTAGTAAAATGGTATGCTAGAGAATGGGATTATACGGCGTCTATATTTTTCATGGATAAATTTGACATGTTTGATACTAATCCTGAAAATATAAGATCTGTTTGCGAAAGAGGTATAGAAATTCTCGGACAAAAAATCAGAACCTTAGATGAGAACAACGATGAGCATTACGGAACTGTAGTGATGATGAACGAGCAGATAGACACGCTAAAGGAAAAACTTGATGATCTTGAGGGCTAAATCCTCAACATTCTTTTTCTTATATAATTAATAGTTATTATAGACAAAGAAGCTCCTATAGTGTTGAATATAATATCAACAAAACTAAATGTTCTATAAGATATGAATAATTGTAATACTTCTATTAGTATTCCGTAAATTATGGGAATTCCTGCGGATTTGTAATTATTAAACTCTATATGCAGAAGCATGAATGTGAACATAAAGTAAAAGAACAGATGACCCAGTTTATCTATTGTAAAGAAACCGCTTGTCTGAGTTTGTGAAACCGGTACAATCGAGAATAGTAGTATTAGTAATGCCCACATTACTACTGGTAGATATTTTATTATCGTTTTCATGAATTAAGGTTTATTATCACATTTATAAGGTTTTCGTGTTATTACTACTCATGAGTGAATTAGACTTCGAACATGTCCCAATAAGTGCTTTAGATGGTATAGATGTAAGAATATATTCTAACGAAGGATGGAGGCCTTGGGATCCAGAATTAAGAAGAAGTATTCCTATAGAATGGGAGAAGGAGAGAAAGAGAGATTCAAATCTTTACAATAGTAATTTATTTAGAGTAACTGACATTTACAAAGATCTCGATACTGGAGTTTTTAATGGTCATAAGACCAGTTATATGTGGCACTGGGGAACTAGAGAGGAGAAAGAAATGAAAAATAGGGCAAATCCCCTTACTGTTGGTGGTTTAGTTCTGACAAAAAATAATGAGCTTGTTATTGGAAGAAATCTAACACCGGAGAGAGGTAACGAATCCTTAGAAATAGTTGGGGGTTACGTCGATCTAGATAAAGATATGTTACCAGAGGGAAAACCTTCTCCAGGGAGTGCAGTTTTCAGAGAATTAAAAGAGGAGTTAGGAATAGGATTTAATCATATACTTGGTAGAAGAATAAATGCCGGGCCTAGATATGTATTAAGAGAAGAGAATGAAAGACATCCGAGTTTAATATATGAAATAAAGACGCCCTTTGATAGACTTGAGATTAATACATTATTTGAGAAAAATAGTGATTCCGAGTTCTCAGAAATCGAGTTCATTGATTTTGATATAGATTCTCTTGAAGAGGAATTGGAATGGAGAGCATGGGTATATAGACCCAGAGTACGGCTTTTATTCAAAGATCTTATAGAAAATCCACATAGATTAGAATCTTTAGAAAGAGAGTTGTAAAGCATTTAAATATTAATCTGTTCAAGTATTTTCACAACTCGGCATTGATAGCGTCATAATACGCAGTAGTTGAGGAGGTAATTAAAAATGGCGAATTTTAAATTTGTATTAAACGATCCAAAGACGAGAAAATCATATTCTTTGGAAAAAGAACAAAAAGAAGTACAAGGTATTATAGGAAAAGAAATAGGAGATACGATTTCTGGAGACTTTATCGGAGTACCTGGTGTAGAGTTTAAGATAACAGGAGGAACCGATAAGGATGGAGTTCCTATGAGAAGAGACGTTCATGGAACTGTTAAGAAAAGAATACTTCTTACTAAAGGAGTTGGCTTCCAAGGTAAAGGAAGAGGAGTTAGAAAAAACAAAACTGTTAGAGGAAATGTTATTTTCGAAGATACTGCTCAGATAAACTGTAAAGCTGTGAAAGGAGATCTTGCCGCAGCTATGGAAGAACCTGCACCTGAAGAATCAGACGATTCCGAAGCTTCAGAAGAAGATTCATCCGAAGAAACTGAAAAATTAGAAGAGGAAGCAGAAGAACAAGAAGAATCTTCCGAAGAAAATGAAGAGTCCGATGAGGAATAAAAAATGCCTGCTAAAACAGCTAGTAAAAAAGAAATAAACGAAAAACTTATTCCTGAAGTTAACATAGGAATAGTTGGGCACGTAGACCATGGGAAGACAACCCTTACTCGTGCTATTACTGGCAAGTGGGCAGACACTCATTCTGAAGAACAAAAAAGAGGAATCACAATAAAGTTGGGTTACGCAGATGCTACAGTATACAAATGTGGTGAATGCGATGAGCCTCAATGTTACATGCTTTCTGAGAAATGCTTAGACCATGGAGACAACGAGATACAGAGAACAATATCTATGATTGATGCTCCTGGTCACGAAACTCTGATGGCTACAGTTCTTACAGGAGCTAACCTCATGGACGGAGCAATCTTAATGGTTTCTGCAAATGAAGAGGTTCCTCAACCGCAAACTCTTGAACATCTAATGGCTCTCGACATAAGCGAAGTAAAAAATATAATCATAGTTCAGAATAAAATTGACTTAGTTGACAAGGAAGAAGCACTTGAGAATTATAAACAGATTAAGAAATTTGTTAAAGGTACAGTTGCCGAAAATGCTCCTATAGTCCCAGTTTCAGCTGAGGTTGGAATAAATATAGATTTACTTTTGAAAACAATTGAAGAAACAATAAAGACGCCTGAAAGAGATCCTAGTTTAGATCCTAAGATGTATTCTGCTAGAAGTTTTGACGTCAATAAGCCAGGAACAAAAATAAAGAAGTTAAGAGGCGGAATAATTGGAGGATCTCTAGTACAAGGAAAATTCGAGGTAGGGGATGAGATAGAAATTCGTCCTGGCGTAAGAAAGGAAGTAGAAAATCAAATAGTCTGGGAACCTCTAAATACAAAAATTGTAGGACTTGAAAAGGCAAGAATGTATTTGGAAGAAGCAGGTCCAGGTGGTTTACTTGGCTTAATGACAGAATTAGATCCTTCTCTCGTTAAAGGGGATGGTATGGCAGGAACAGTTATAGGACATCCTGGAAAACTGCCTGAAATGAAGCATAATTTAGAAATGGAAGTTCATTTTATAGACAGAGTAGTAGACAAAGTAGAAAGACAAGAAATAAAATCAAATGATCTTATCATGATTAATGCCGGTACGTCTAAGACTGCTGGCGCTGTTAAATCAGCAAGAAGGGATGGAGAAAACTTCATAGTTGAATTGCCTATTAAGATACCTCTTTGTATCGAAGAGGGTCAAAAAGTTGCAATCTCTAGACAAATTAAGGGCAGATGGCGTCTAGTTGGTTGGGGCTTAATAAAATAAAAATAAAGAAATGTTTGTTTTTGTTTGTTGTTTAAAGAAAATCTTAAACTTCTTGTAGACTTTCTATAATGAAATTCTTAATTCCTGCGTCGTCATCTTCAGGGAATCCAACAGAGTTTCTGTATCTTTTACTTCCATCTGGAGCAAAGAATCCCTTTGATATGTTTATAAATTCGGATTCTCCTTCATCTGTAGTTACTTTCTTTCTAGCAACTTCGATAAAGTTTCTTTTTCCGTATTTTACTTCTTTTGCTTCTATTGTTTCAAATGTTTCTGACATTTTATATTTCCTCCGTGGTTGTTTTTATGTGCAATGCACTTGCAAATCAATGCAGAATTATATTTATATAGTTAAGTATCAAATGATTTTTAGTGATAAGCAAATAGTGACTGTTTTTCAACGGTACTTTCGAAGAAAATATATATACTAGGAAATTGTAATTAAATAAAATAACGGAGAAATGAAATTGCTACTTTAGGTGGTAATCCGCAAGGACAAATGGGATACGATAGAGCTATAGTTGTGTTTTCTCCAGATGGAAGATTATTCCAGGTAGAATACGCAAGAGAGGCTGTTAAGAAAGGATTGAGCTCACTAGGTTTAATCTATGAAGATGGCGTAATTCTTATGGCAAGTCGTGTAGTTTCTAAATTAGCCGGAGAGAACCAAGAAGGTAAAATTAAGGCAATTGATAATCATATAGGAGTAGCATCTTCTGGAATCGTTGCAGATTCCCGTGTACTTGTTGACAAGTCTAGGGTAAAGGCACAGACACACAAGCTTACATATGAAGAAGATATTGATGTTACATCATTAGGAAAATACATAGCAGATCAAAAACAGGTTTACACTCAATATGGTGGAATTAGACCATATGGAATTTCATTCTTAATCGGAGGTTTCGACGGAGAGACTCCAAGATTATTTGAAACAGATCCTTCTGGATCTTTCAGTACATGGAAAGCAAAAGCTCTGGGAAGAGGAGCAGAGAAAATAGAAGAACATTTCGAAAAGAACTACAAAGAAGAAATGAGCAAAGAGGATGCTCTAAAATTAGCATTTGCTGCTATGAAGAAAGCAGAAAAGGATATTAAGGCTGAATCAATTGAACTTGCGATTATTGAAGATGGAGAATTTAATGAATTAGATCACGACGAAGTAGCTAAACTATACAAAAAATTAGCTTGATATAATATTTACAATGTCGTACTTATGTACACTGTTTTTGGATTGATGAAATTATGGTAACAGTTAACGAAGCTGTACTAGCAAGATATGAAAGATCAGGGAAAAAATTTGAACTTCTCGTCGACTCTGAGAAAGCGAGAAAATACAGAAATGATCCTGATTCAGTGTCTTTGGACGATGTCGTTGCAGCTAGAAACGTCTTTTCCGATGGAAGGAAAGGAACAAAAGCTCCAGACGAAGATTTAGAAGAAGCCTTCGAGACTACAAATTTCGAAGATATCGCAAAGGTCATATTAAAGAAAGGTTCTATTCAACTAACAACAGAACAAAGAAAGAAAATGCAAGAAGACAAGAGGAAAAAAATAATTTCTCTTGTGGTAAGGAGAACATCCGATCCTGAAGGAAGACCACATCCTCCTCAGAGAATCGAAAACGCGATAAATGAAGCGGGGATTCATATAGATCCTTTGGAAACAGCGGAAGGTCAGCTCAAGAAAATAATTGATGCTATAAGACCGCTGATACCTATAAGCACTGAAGATGTTACAATCGAGGTTATGATACCTTCGAAACATGCGGGAAGCGCTTATGGAATAGCAAAGGAATTCGGAACTACGAAATCCGAAGAATGGGGAGATGATGGATCATTGACTATAAAAATAGAGATGCCTGCAGGAATGCAGTCGGAGTTTTATGATAAATTGAACTCCGTTACACACGGAGAAGCTCAAACAAAAATTATAAAGAAATGAGGTGAATTGAAAATATGTTAAAAGTAGAAGAAAGATCAATAGTCGTACCCGGAGATGTACTAGCAGAGGGTATGGACATGTTGCCATCATTTGGCACAATAAGAGACGGAGAGAACATAATATCAACAAGAGTTGGTTTAATTAGAACTAGAGATAATGCTGTAAAAGTACTTCCTCTTAGTGGTAGATACTCTCCACAAGAAGGAGATTACATAATAGGAAAAGTTGACGAAGTATCGTTTTCTAATTGGTTTATTAATATAAACTCTCCTTATGACGGTACATTGCCTTTGGCATTAGCGTCAAACGATTATATAGATAGGAAAGAAGACCTAGCAAATTATTATGGAATAGGAGATGTAGTATTTGCTAAGATAGATCAGGTTACTAAGAACAAATCTGTAAATCTTACAATGAAAGACTACAGAGCTAGAAAGCTTAAAGGTGGAAGAATAGTAGAAATCACTCCTTAC
The DNA here is from genome assembly GCA_964418905.1 of uncultured archaeon. Classification (GTDB taxonomy): domain Archaea; phylum Aenigmatarchaeota; class Aenigmatarchaeia; order CAYQNF01; family CAYQNF01; genus CAYQNF01. Next base: position 16,937 of record CAYQNF010000002.1, read on the forward strand.
AAGGTACCAAGATTAATTGGTAAGAAGGGAAGCATGATTGAAACCATCAAGAAGCATACTGGCTGCAATATTGTAGTTGGACAAAACGGATGGGTTTGGATAAAAGGAGACGACGAAGAACTTGCCGCGGAAGCAGTTCAGATGGTAGAAAATCAAAGCCATCTTGAAGGACTTACTTCCAGAATAAAAGAGTTCTTAACTGAAAACTCCAGACAAGAAGATTCTAGTGAATCTGAAGAACAACCTGAAGAAAATCAAGATCAAGAAGAGTCTGGCGAGAATCAGGACGAAGAAAATGATTCTGAAGAAGATTCCGAAGATCAAGAGGATAATAATTAAGAGGTGAAACAAAATGGCAAAACAAGAAGTAAAAGATTACTTTGACAAAGATGGAAAAAGACCTGACGGAAGAACAGCAGAAGAAATGAGAGAAACTGAAATGGAAGTTGGCATTCTTAAGAAAGCTGATGGATCTGCTAGAGTCAGAATGGGAGACACAGTAGCAGTGGCTGCGGTGTTTGGACCTAAGAAACTTCATCCTAAACATTTACAGGATACAAGTAAGGCAGTAATAAAATGTAGA
>CAYQNF010000002.1:17529-34042 GCA_964418905.1 uncultured archaeon
GATGCCTTTCTCCTTAGATTACAGCATAACACCTGTTACTTCCAGAAGAGGTATAGAAATATCAAAAGTTACTAGAGAAGCTTTGGAACCTGCTTTAATATTAGAAGGATTTCCAAGAGCTGGAATAGAGCTTTACGTTGAAATCGTTCAAGCGGATGCAGGAACTAGATGTTGTGGAATTAATGCAGCATCTTTGGCACTTGCAGATGCAGGGATACCAATGAAAGATTTAGTTACAGGAGTAGCCGCGGGGCAAGTTGACGGTACGCCAGTACTCGATTTGACAAAGCCTGGGGAAGATGTAACTGACTGCGATGTACCAATTGCATACATGCCAAGAGAAAAGAAACTTACATTGCTTCAGACTGACGGTGATATATCAGTTGAGCAATATAAAAAGGTTCTTAATTTGGCAGTTAAAGGAGCAGAAGACCTTTACCAGATGCAAAAAGACGCATTGAAGGCTAAATACGAAAGAGAAAAAATACTTAATGAGGACTCAGAGTAGAGGTGAATGACAATGAGAGTAAAAAGAAAAAATGATGAATATAGAGACATTGAAATCGGTTTTAATGTATCAAAAAATGCAGAAGGATCAGCTTCTGTAAGAATCGGAGATACTCTAGTTTACGCTGGAGTTAAAATGGACACAGGAGAACCTTACCCAGACAGTCCTGATGAAGGTTCATTGATGGTAAATGCAGAATTCCTGCCTTTATCTGATGATGAGTTTGAACCAGGAAGACCTGGAGAAAATGCAATTGAAATGTCCCGTGTAGTAGACAGGGGAATAAGAGAAAGTCATGCAATTGACATGAAAAAGCTTTGCATTGAATCCGGCGAGAAGATCTGGATGGTTATGATTGATGCAAATACGATGGATTACGATGGGAATTCACAAGATGCTTCAAATCTAGCGGCTATGGCTGCTATAATGACAGCTAAAATGCCTACATATGATCCAGAAACAGATACAGTAAACTATAAGGAAAGAAATGAACCACTTCCATATAACACAATACCAATTTCTTGCACATTCGCTAAAATAGGCGATGAATTGAGATTGGACCCAACAAAATTGGAAGAAGAAATGGCAGACGCAACTCTTATAGTGACATTATCTTCGGAAGGTAGTGTTGTCGCTGTTCAGAAATCTGGACCTGACGCATTTAGCGTAGAACAGGTTAATGAAGCCGTAGATATTGCCTCAAAAAGAGGAAAAGAGCTTAGAAGTAAGCTTGAAGAGGCAGTTAAGAGCTACCTAAAGTAGCTTTTAAATATCTATGGATTAATTATAGTAAGTTGAGTTATATAGGTGATATACTTGAGTAAAAAAGTAGGATCGACAGCAAGATATGGACCAAGATATGGTAGAAAGATTAGACTTAATGTTAAGAAGATAGAAGAAAAAGCAAAAGCTACCTATGATTGTCCTAAATGCTCTAAGAAGGGTGTTAAAAGAATATCTACTGCTATTTGGAAGTGCAAGAAATGCGGCGTTAAATTCGCAGGAGGAGCACATAGATTTGAAAATAGATCTCAAAAGCTTATCTCAGCTGCTATTGCTAAAAAGGAAGCAGCAGAAAGTGAATAGGAGTGAATTATTATGTCAGCTTACAAATGTGTAAAATGTAGCCAAGAAATAGACGTAGAAATAGACGGAAGAATTAGATGCATGCACTGCGGTTATAGAATACTTTCAAAGAAGAGATTATCGAATCCTAAGAGAGTAGACGCTGTTTAAAGTTGATTTCTATGTCAGAGGTATCGGCAGAACTAGTTATAACAACTGAAGACGCCGATTCTATAGTAAGAAGTATAGAACCTGACAATAGAGATTCTAAAAGATTTAGAGTAAAATTAAACTCAAGTAATAATCAAATTAAAATAAACGTGGATGCAGATGACGTTTCAGCGCTGCAGGCTGCTATAAATTCTTATCTTAGATTAATAAGAACGACAATGGAATTATAAAGAGGTGAAAAAATGCAATTACCACAAGAAGCTCAAAAAATGTTGATGGAAATGCAGACAAATCAACAAGTTCTTCAGAATATAGCTAATAAAAAAGAAAGAATAGCTGTAAATCTGAAAGAGGTTGAATCTGCGTTGGAAGGACTAGAATCCGCAAGTAAAGATGTTTATAGGATTCAAGGACCTGTAATGATAAAGAAAGACAAAGACAATCTTCAGAAAGAGCTTAAAGAAGAAAAAGAAGATCTAGAAATCCAAGAAAAAGCAGTAACAAAGAAGGAAAAGGAACTTCAAGAATCAATGCAGAAGAGTCAACAGGAACTACAGAAATATTTAGCTCAGTCTGCAGCTCAAGGACAAGAAGAACAATCAGAAGATTCTGAAGAAAACAACGAAGAATAAATGACAGGACAACCTGTCTTTATTTTCTTATTTTTATTTTATTCTATATCGTATTCGTGCCATTCTTCTATAGCCACATTGGTATTTTGACCGTTTGTTCCATAACCATACGACTCGAACTCGTAATTTGAATTAGGGGGTATCATGAATATGTGGTTTACTAAACCGCCAGCGTTTACGTTACCTGGATCCGATGTAAAATATTTGGTGTTACCGTCTAAAATGAATTTTAATGCAGATGTTTGACCTCCGGTACCGGTATCATGAAGCGCTAAAATGTTTACCATTCTCCAACTGTTACCGTTTGTATATGTTGTATCGAAAGATCTACTTCCTAAGGAATCTTGTGTATTAGATTTCAATGGATTTGATCTAGAATCAGTTTCATGAACTACTTCAGTATAGGATACTCCTGTTTCATCAATACCGCAAGTCAAGAAACCATTTGAATCTGTATCTAAAGTATTACAACTAGTTAAACTCTCTAACTGTAGGTCAGTTGATACCTGTAAAGTACTTATTCTACTATCTCCGTTAGGATCTAGGTAAAAATTAAGAGGATCTTCTGCGTCATTTATTTGAGACGCTTCTAATGTCCCTGTTCCTTGAATCTCACCGGGCGGGTGAGATTGCTGAACGGCGTAACCGATCACTAAAGAAAATAAAATTATAAAGAAAAATCCTAAGACTAATTTCTCAGATTTTGGAGCTTCTATGTTTAAGTTCATAGTATCAGCAATAATGTTAACGCGCTCAATGCAAATAAAGTTAATATCTCAATAAATCCAATTCCAGGTACCCCAAATTCTCTTGTATTTGTTGTTAAGATTGCCTTTTCGCTTATTGATGGATCATTCCCTGAATTTACTGTAGCGTTTAAGGTTGCTTTATTTGATATAACGGTTACATAGTCGATTTTTACTCTATTGGTTCCTTTTGCGGGAACTGTTATATTCTCTGGGGGATTGTTTATTTCTATCTCATCACCGGTTTCATAATTTATTGAATATACATCTTCGGTATTTCCAGTGTTTTCCACGAATAACCAAGTAGACATCTCTCCTCCGATTGGGCTATAAGTATTGTTTGGATCAAACCATGCGTTTAATCCAGGTTTTGTAATTTTAGGTACTACTCCACAGGTAGATTCTTTATCTTCGTTGTTGTCAGGATTAGCCACGTTTTCTCCATTTAATGATTCTACTGTATAGCATTGATGTTCCCCTTCTGAACCGGATGGTAAATTATGAGTATAGCTTTTGCTTGTTGTCCTATCTAACTCTTCCCAAGTTTCCCAGGCTCCGGAGGAATTGTATATAATGTAAACGGTATCTCCCGGGTTTCCAGGAGCATCCCATGTTATATCTACCCGATCTTCTCCTTCATCTGAGTTTAAATTTATTGGAGCAGTTGCCAATGTCCATTTTGGACCTGTTGTTGTGTTATCTGAACATAAACTACCTTTACAGGATCTTGCGCTTACGTAATAACTTTGATTAGCATCTCTATTGATCCAATTGAATGATCCCTCTGATGACATTGTTTGTATTTTTGTTGTTGGCGGAGAAAATGTATTTCCGAACACTTCGAAGGTTTCAGCTTCTCCTCCCGAATTGTCCGTTACTGTTATTTTTAACGTATCGTTACTGATAGTATCAATTGTAATAGTAGGAGCTTCTGGAGAAACTCCGCATGCTACAGTGTCTTGGTAATTAGTAGTGTCTGCGCTTTGTCCTATACTTGACACGTTTGCCGCTTCAGCGTGACTATTGGTTGTCCCATTTAGATGTAATATCGGAATAAAGCCATCATCTACTGTTCTTGTATTATAATTTTTACATTCTAATTCTCCCGTATTAACCGAACCGCAAATCGCATAGTTCTCAGCATCGCTTAATGAATTACTGAATGCTACATGGGAATTGTTATTTTTGTATAAATCAAAAAGCCTTTGATCGTCTCCATCACATGTTTGGTCTGCCTGTATAGTATAAACAGAGTCTATGAAATCTGAACAAACTTTGTAGCTCTCATCCTTGGTGGGGTCAGTTATAGAATCAAATGTGCCATTCTCAGCTACGTGTGAGTTCGTGTAGTTGTATAAATTAAATATCTCATTTCCTGTATTGCATTCTTGATCGGCTGTTGTTAACCATACGGAATCTGCATTTACCGGTATTGTAGTTAACAAAACGAATGTTATAATTAACAATATTCCTCTTTTCATTCAATCACTACTATCTTAGTTTCTTCTATCTTACCATCACCGTTTTGGTTTTGGTATCTGCCTTCTATTTCATATGTACCGGGCTCAGTATTCACAGACACTGAGTATTTTATTTCCCTTGACGTGTTTCTGAAGGTGTATAAGCTTCCTTCTTTTGTATATTGTATATTATTAGAATTTGGTTTTATAATGAATCCATCGGGTAGCTTTTCTTCTACTACCAGCCATTTAGATTCGTTTGATCTTATTTCCACGTTGAAGGATAAGCCAGATCTAATACCGTTTTTTGCAAATGAGCTAACTTCCCTTTGTACAGTATCATCGGAAAATGAATTAGTCAAAGACGAATAATCTAAATCAGATCTAAAAGAGAAAACAATAATTGCAGATATTATGAAAAGTAGTATTATGCTTCCTATAATTTTCCATTTGTTTGAGGGGTCCTTGTCAGGAATGGCTATATCTTCGGGCAGTTTCATGTATAATTCTTTGATATTTTGAATAAAAAGCTTCTGAAATGACCATTTCGGGAAATTATATAACCCTAAAGGACAAATTAACGTTATGAGTTCACCTTTAGGTTTTGTTTCGATACCAACAGGATTCGCAATAGATGCAACTGGAGGATTTTTTGGTCTTCTGGTTCTATTAGCTGTTGTTATTGGAATGATATTTCTTTACAAATCGTTCCATATAATAATGCATATAATATCAGTTGGTATAGCATCGGGAGCTTTACCTTTTGTTATTAACTTTGTTTATAATATGACAACGGGGGCCCCACTTTTTGATATAACGGCAGAAACCATAGTGAATTTCATGTTCTTAGGTCTAATATCATTTACTTTGTATAAGGTAGTTCATGTATCCATAGAAATATTGGATCACGTAATCAAGTTTGGAGCATTCCCTTTCAAGCTTTTGATGCCTAAAAAGAAAAAGAAGTCAAAAAATCATAACGAAAAATAAATTATTTTGATGTTACTACTATTTCTGCGGTTGAGGCTGATCTAACAGTTCCGTCTAGTTTTAATTTCCCTTCTTCCAATGTTATCGTTCCTTTGAAGTCTTTTGCTGTAAAGGAACCATCAACTATCTCAAGCGTTTGAGTAGTTTTGTTGTTTTTAACCTCTACAGTTCCTGTTGCTTTAGGAAATTCTAGACTTTGAGAAACTCCAGTTATTTTTAATAAATCGTGCTCTCCTTTTATTTCAAAGTTGTTATTTCCGTTGAATATGATCCCATTTATATCTAAATTGTTTGAAGTTCCTATTAATTTTTCACTAGTCCCGTTACCTGTTACGAATTGTCCTATAAACGATTCTCCTACTAATTCCACTTCTTCATCTCTAAATGATAATTGTCTGGCGTTTACAGTTACATTTCCAAGGTTTGAAAATTCGCCTTCTATAGATTCACTTTCTCTTATATCGAGGTTTAGGTTAATATTGTCTAAAGATAATTCTGCTGTCATGGGCAATGGTCCTGATCCAGGCAATCTTATTACGTCTTTGCCGAATCCCAAGTATTTTTGAAAATCAAGTCCAGGGAAGCCGAAGATTAGGAAAAATAGAATTGCTGCAGTTATTACGATTGCAAGTACGTTTTTCATTTCAACCATTTTATCACTTAGGGTTTATTTATATATAGAGATCTAATTAATATAATAATCATCGGGGGTTATAAACATTATTTCGACAGCGATTTTTGATAGTTTGAATCTAGTACTTGGCCAATTTGGCGGCGATAGTCCAATTTCTATAATATTTACTATATTGTTTTTTGCATTCATATTTCTGTACCCTAAGCTTATGATAATGCAGACAACTGCAAAACTTGAGCAAAAGGTAAATGAGTATCAAATTCTTACAGAAAAATCAAAAAAGAGATTCCTGGGTAAAATAGGGAAGAAAGATAAGAAAACCAAAGAAAGCGTTGACAGAATGCTCAATTTCTTTGCTATACCTCCGGTCGATTTAGATCCTAGAGGTATAATTGGAAAATTAGATAAGACAATACAAGAGTCTGAACATAAGCTAGATTATTATATAGACAAGATGGCTCCTGACGCGGACGAGGAAGAAAGAGCAAACCTACAAATGGGAATTAAGGGAGTAATATCAGTAAATCAAGTAACAAAAATCGTTAGACATTTTATTGAAATAATTAAGAAGACTAAAAACTTGCAACTTGCTATGCTTTTGCAAATGCAAATGCCTTTCATAGATAGGATGATAAAATCTCAAGTAAAGGGAACTGAAGCATTCCTTGAAGGGCAGCCAGTTGGAGATTCTATAGGACCATTGTTTGCAGCATCTCTTATGGATAAACCAGGAAAAGAGGAAATGGAAAATGTAATTCTTCATAAAACTAAGAGAGATGGAAGAACACTTTATGTTGTTAAATCAAAAGGGCCCGGCGGAAGAATTGGAATACCAAACCTTCCAAAGGTTGTAGCTAAGATAGCTAAGAAAAGAAAAATAAGAAAAATAATAACTGTCGATGCCGCTGGTAAACTCGAAGGCGAGAAAACTGGAGAGGTTGCAGAAGGAATAGGCGTGGCTTTAGGTAATGATGTATACAAGTACCACCTTGAAAAGATCGGAATGGATAATGATATACCAGTAGAAGCTATTGCAATAAAACAACATCCCATAGGTGAAGCGATAGAGCCTATGGTTGAAGAGATCCTAAATAGTGAAGATGATATAATGGAAGCTCTTGATAGATCTCTTGAAGACGTTCCTAAAAGAGGAAGTGTAATTGTAATAGGTGTTGGTAATACGATCGGTGTACCAAACAGTAATGAAAACTTAGACGAAGTAAGAAAGCAGATAAGGAAAACTGCTAAAAAAATTAAGAAAAAGCAAGAGGAAGAGGAAAATAAAGGATTCTGGAGTAAATTCTTTGGAAAGAAGAAGGCTTCATGAAAACATATTTAAATCATTTCTTTTAATATAAAGTGTTATTATAATAGATTAGGTGTAAAATATGGGACTTAGACCAGCAAAATGTTACAGAAGATTGAGAAGACCTTACACAAGGCAATCAAGTAAATCCAGCAAGGCCTATGTAGTAGGTGTACCTGGATCTAAGATTGTTAGCTTTGTTATGGGTAATAGAAAGGAAGAAGATGATTTTGATAAAAGAATTACTATAGTTTCTGAGAACGATGTTCAAATTAGACATAATGCTATTGAAGCTGCTAGACTTGCAGCAAATAAGTACATGGAAAAGACATTAACAATTCAAAATTATTTCCTAAGGATTTTAAAATATCCTCATCATGTTTTAAGAGAAAATGCTTTAGCAACGGGAGCAGGTGCTGACCGTTTCTCATCCGGTATGAGAGCTTCATTCGGAAAACCAATTGGTGTAGCTGCTCAAATACGTGAAGGACAGGAAGTCTTTGAAATTAAAGTTAACTCTGAAAACGTAAAACATGCTAAAGAAGCAGCAAGAAGAGCTTACATGAAGCTACCTACGTCTTGTAAAGTTAAAGTAGAAGATAATAAGTAAAGCTTTGCTTTTTATATTTTAACATTCAATTCTATTATAGTGATTAAATGAGTTTAGTTGTGTCTTTATCAGAGATTGATGATCGAACGCCCTTTGTTGGTACTAAGGCTTCTTTGCTTGGAGTTCTTACAAATTCAGGTTTTTCTGTTCCTAAAGGCTTTGTTATAACAAGTAGAGCCTATAGAAAATTCTTGCAATCAAATAATTTAGAAACCAGGATATTGGATATATACAAGGAAATTAATTTTGAAGACAAGAGTAGTATAAAATCTAATTCTGAAAAAATTGTAACAATGATCAGAGAAGCGAAGATTCCACAAGATGTTATAGAACAAATAAGAAGTGGATACGCTTCCTTTGCAAATACTCACGGAGTTGAAGGCAGAGCCCTGGAACTGATAAAGGCAGGGAGAGATCAACCTTCTGTTACTATTAGACCATCTCCAGACTCTAAGAATACTTTTGCGGGATTATTTTCAAGTAGTAATGATATCAAAGGAGAAGAGAAATTATTAAAATCCATAAAAAAGGTTTGGGAATCTCTTCATTATGAAGAAGCTATTTTATACAGAAAAGTTTCTAACCTGAATCATGATATGGACATGGCTGTAATAATTCAAGAAAATATAGAGCCTGAATATGCAGGTACTGCGGTAGTTCAAAAAGATAGAGTCATTATTGAGAGCAACTTTGGCCCAGCTGAATTAATTCTGGAAGGGTCTATTACTCCGGATATGTTTATTGTAAATGATTCCTTTATCGGAGAAAGAAGAATATCAAACAAACAATTTGTTATGGTAAAGGATGAAGTAAACGGTGGTTACAGAAAGGTTACGCAAGGAGAAAAAGCCACAAAGCCTTCCCTCGATGATGTTGAGGTTAATAAGATAGCTAATCTAGCAAGAAAGGTTAAAGATACTCTAAATTATCCTCAAATAGTTGAATGGTGCGTGAGTAGAGGCAAGTTCAAGATATTACAAACCAGACCGCATACAAAATCAGTTGAATACAATAAAGCAGAAGCGGGAACACTTCAGGGACTTTCTGTTTCAAACGGTTATACATCTGGGAAAGTCGAGATGGTAGATTCTTATGTTAATTCAAGTAGCGATGCATCGATAGGAGTAATTGGGAACCCTATTCCTTATGCTTCTATAATGTATGATGGTTTAATCTCGGATTATGGATCATATAGCTGTCATGCTGCTGTTATTTGTAGGGAATTAGGAAAACCTGCTATATTTGGTACAGGGGATGCTACAAAAACATTACATTCTTCTCAAAAGGTTACAATTGATGGGTTTGAAGGGTCTGTTTATCTTCAAGACGGTGAAGAGGAAGATTTCTTTGAAGAGGTTGTCCATACAGAAGCAGAGGCAAAAAAGGCTTCTTGGATAGATACTCCTGCTCATGCCTTGTCGGCTGAAAGTACTTTGGATGGATCTGATTTGGTATTTGTTGACATAAAGAGAGTAGCTCAATTACTTTTAGGCGAAGACAGACAAGGTAACGAAGATCATGACGCTGTCATAAATCTTATTAAATCATTGAAGAACTCATGCGATATGAAAAATATTCCACTTCATTTGATATGGGATGAAAGACCCAATGAAGATACTGTAGAGAAATACAAAAGTATAAGTTCTGTTATGATTTTCAAGGATTAGATTAAATGTTAATGCCATTTTATGCGAACGGTGCCTTTAAAACAAATAGGAAGTTTAGAGAAGGTAAGAAGAATTTCGATTCTGGTATATATTATACAATTTTTTTAAACAGTGTTAGTGAATTAGACTCTGTTCAGGTAGTAGAAGCTCCGTCACTGAGAGATATGGGCTACAGTAAAAAGAGTATTGATACTATAGGAACATATATGCATATCATGGAAAACGAGTTAGAAACAATAGATTTAGAAACCTTACTCGGGGAACTAAAAGAAAGGGTAGAAGAAGTAACTAAACAGGATTAACCTATATATTTAGTTGTCTCATTTATTGTTTCTTTCTTTGATACTGCTTCTTCTTCATCTTTTGAACTTACTCTCCAATTTTCGGGCAGTTCAATTTCTCCGTGCTCTTCTTCAAACTCTTCAATGTTACTTGATAGAATTTCAGCTAACATCTTCATATGCTTTGGTCTCATAACAACAGGTCTATGTTTTACAGTCAACGTGCTTATCACTTTTTTATCTGGAGTTATGTCAGTCCTCGGTAGAGATTGTCTAAAATCTACTATTATATCTCCATTATCATTTACATTAACCGAAAAACCGTTTGAGTAAAATACATCCGTTCTATGATCTACTTGCATTTTCTTTTGTTTTTTCTTCGACATAATTATCATCCTTTTTAGTTAATTTCTTATTTTCATGGAACATTGCTTCAAGGTGTTCTATACTATCATCTATATTCTCCAAAGCTACTTCAATCTTATCCTTCTGTTCATATTCTTCTTCTATTTTTAAATGTTCTCTAAGTCTTTTAGAGTAATCCTCTAACTCATTTTCAGTAGCAGATTTTCCATTTAAGTTGATTTGAACACCGTCTCCGTAATCTCTAGGGACTACTTGCATATGAAAATGATCTACTTGTTGTCCTCCTACTTTACCATTCTTTTGTATTAAATCCAGACCTCTGGAACCAAAAGTATGTTTTATTGCCTTAGATATTTCTTGAGTTACTGAGATTAAATCTTGTAAATAGTCTCCTTCTATTTCATAGATTGTTTCAAAATGCTTTTTTGGTATTACTAGAGTATGACCCGGATTAGCGGGATTTATATCCAAGAAAGCCAGAGAGTGTTTAGTCTCAAAAACTTTTATTGAATAAACATTTTCTGTAATAATCTTACAAAATGTACAGCTGGGATCGGTTTCCATAAAAGATTTTTAATTTTGGTGTTAATAAAATTCAACTTTTCTAAATTTGTTGCTGGATTGCGCCTGCTATTTGTTTCATTTCATCTTCTTTGATGTCTTTAATGGATTGGAAATTCAATGCTCCTCCGTGTCCATCGTTTTTGAATCTAGGTATTACCCATATGTGTGCATGCGGAACTTCTGTTCCAATTGTTAGATATGAAATAAATTCAGCGTTAAGAGCTTTTTTAGTTGCTAAACCTACCATTCTCGCAATTTCCCAATATTGTCCAAAATCAGGCACATCATAAACCCACCTATGATGCTGTTTTGGTATAATCAGCGTATGGCCTGGATTCAGTGGTCTAATATCTAAAAATGCTATAAATTTACTATCTTCATATACTTTGAATGCAGGGGCTTGTCCTGAAGCGATTTTACAAAAAATACAATCCTGGCCTTGGTTAGCTGCGTTCATATTAAATCAAATACTAGTTATACCTATATATTAATAACATTATTGGTGGATTATGAGGAAAGATATACCTTGGGCGACCCTGATTTTAACTTTATCTTGGATAGCTGTAAGTTTATTCATCTGGTCAACACCATCTGAACTACAAAAAAACATAGTCGAGAACTATGCATATTCTACTGGTAATATATTGGAAGGAAAATATTGGGTTTTCTTAACTTCAATATTTATCCACGGTAGTTTAGTTCATTTATTTTCAAATGCCATAGGATTTTTCTTTTTTGGTTGGGCAGTTGAGAATGATTTGGGTCCATTAAAAATGCTATCTATATTTATTTTAGGTGCAATATTCGGAGATCTGTTTTCTTCTATAGTTTATCCCATTGATCAATTATCCATAGGAGCATCTGGCGGAGTATCTGCAGTTTTAGCTACTGCGGTATTAGTTTCTCCGTTTAAGTTTGCTATAATGGGAGGAATCGTCCCGGCTCCGATATTAGTTGTAGGAGTTTTGTATATAATGAGCAATGTCGCTGCTTTTGTAGTATCTCCAAATGACGGAATATCATATGCTGCGCATTTGGGAGGAGCTTCTTTAGGTCTGGCTTGGGGAGTTAGCGAAGTGGGTAAAAAAAGAGCAATTTATCTTATAGTTTTGGGTATAATTTTACTGCTCTTGATTTCATATCTATTGAAATTACTGAAATTAGTTTTCTAAATCTCAGTAAAGTATAAAAACATGAAAAAGTAACAAAGAGAGTAATATAAGGGTGTTATAATGCTACAAATAGACGAGATTCCTGATGATGTTTTAGAGAAAATCAAAGAAAGTGGAGCCGAGAGGCTATATTTGCAAGCGCCTGAGGGTCTTAAGCACAAAATACAAGGTATAGCCGATATGGTCGAAAATTTGGGCTTTGAGACGGTCATACACGCCGATCAGACCTACGGTGCCTGTGATATACCAGATCATGATGCCAGATTGTTCGATTGTGACGCTATTTTGCACATAGGGCATGAGCCTTTTGGCGTAAGATCCGATATGGATGTAATTTATTGGAATGTCGTAGATGATGCTGATTTAGTCGAACCTGTTAAGGGTGTTATGGATGACTTGCCTAAAAGTCTTGGAATTGTTTCTACTATTCAACACAAGCACAAACTAGGAGAAGTCAAAGAGTTTTTAGAAGATAATAATTTTGAAGTTGAGAATTGTTCTAATGTTCTAGGATGTAGACATAATGTTGCTATGGCACGTGAAGAATATGTGGATGCTTATCTTTTCATAGGAAGTGGTAATTTCCATCCACTTGGTTTAGCGCTTGCAACTGAGAAAACTGTTTACGCTTTGGACATAGAGAGAGGGGAAATTAGAAGCATGGACGACGAAAAGAAGCGTGTTCTAAAACTGAAAGCTGCAGCAAAATTGGAATATGATAGAGCCAAAAATGTTGGTATAGTTCTTACAACTAAAAGAGGTCAATTAATGACACATCTTGATCCTTTCAAGGTTAGAGATTTCATGAAAGAAGACGGGAAGAATGTTTGGTTATTTTCTATGGATCACGTAGATCCTGCTAAACTTGAAGGAGTAAAAGTTGACATATATGTGAACTGTGCATGTCCTCGTTTAGTCGAAGACACTTTCTTCAAGAAGCCATTGATTAATCCAGAAGATATAATGAATCCAGATCAGAAAGGATTCATATTAAGAGCACCAAGTAAGTGATAAGATGAGTAGAATGAAAACAATTGGAGATTCCTTTCTTTCTGCGGGGAGCTATTTTCTTGCAGGAAGTAGTATCAGAAATACAATAGAATATTGTTCTAGAGAAGTTTGTTATTCGGGTAGTTTTTATAAAGCATCTGAACTTCCCTATGGAGATATGGGAATGGCCGCTTTAGGTTTAGTATTTGGTACATATTTTGCTTATGAGACTTTAAGTTCAATAAAAAAAGAAGAAGACGCCGTAAGGCGCCTGTAGGTTTATTTCTTCTTATGCTTCATTTCTAAAGCACCGGCTAGGATTCCACCTACAGCCATTAAAGCTGCAGAAAGTACTGCCCAATTAGCAGTTAATCCTGGACCAAAGAAGAAATTACTTGATGTCTTAATAACCCATAGAGTTACACCAAAGTAAACGATACCTAATAGTATCATTAAAATAGATGCAACAAAGGTTATCAGAAGGACTTCCAATCCTTCTTTTATGTCTTTCCATGCCATTATTACCAATTAATAAAAGGGCGAAGAATCCTATAAAAAGGTTTTTTGTTATCAATAAGATATAAATAGTCTACATGTAATAAACTTAAGGTAACGTAATTCTTAAAAAGTGGTAAATATGGAACTAGAAGTAAAGAAAAAAGATGGAAGAGAATTGACTTTGGAAATTAAAGGAGAGTCTGTAACATTTGCAAATCTTGTTAAAAGCAAGATATGGGCAACAGGAAAGGCTGAATACGCGGCTTCTGTAAAAAGACATCCTTACATGGACGAGCCATCTGTAGTGGTAAATACTGAGAAAGGTTATCCTGAAACTGCAGTAAAAGATGCAGCTGACGAGATCATGAGCACTTGCAGCGATCTTAAGAAGCAAATCAGTAAATAATACCACTATATGTGAATCTTATGAAACCTAAAAATGTTATTCTTGAGAATGTTTTCTACATATTTGTAGGAGCGTTAGCGGCGTTTTTGTTTATGCAAGCATTAGGTTTAGCATTTGATACCGAGATTCCTGTTGTGTCAGTTGTTTCAGGATCAATGAGACATGATGATGGAAGTTATCAGAATTGGGTAGAATCTCATAATTTAGAAGAAGAAGTAAAAGATTGGCCTTTTACTCATGGATTGAAAGAAGGCGATATGATTGTTATTTTAGGTAATGAGGATATACAAATTGGAGATGTCATAGTATATGAATCTCCAAGATTTGGTCATCCTATCATACATAGAGTAATAGAAATACAAGAAGAGGGTTATGTCACCAAAGGCGATAATAATTTAAATAAGGACCCCCAACTTGTAAAACCATCTTGGGTTAAAGGGAAAGCGAAATTAGCAGTTCCGGTTCTCGGTTTGCCTAGGATGGCACTACAAAGAAGTACAGGATTATAGAGAGGTGTAAAAATGGAATTTTGTGATTGCGGCGGTTTAATGAAACCGGAGAAAAAAGTAAAACATACAGTATTGGTATGCAGAGTTTGTGATAAGGAATCAAGAAGAAAAATTAATAAGAAAGATTATAGTGTTACTCATAAGAAAAAACAGAAAGAAGATGACGTAGTTGTAATTACTAAAGACGATGACCAGGCTTTGCCTAAAGCTCAGGCCGTCTGTTCAAAGTGTGACAATGAAGAAGCCTTTTGGTGGTCTCAGCAGACTAGAGCTGCAGATGAACCTCAAACAAGGTTTTTCAAATGTACCGAGTGTGGACACACTTGGAGAGAATACGAATAATCACAAACAAATATTTTTTATTTTCAATTTTGTGAGTAGAAAGTATAATTAAAAAAGAGACCAGCCTAATAAAAAAATAAAAGAAAGGAGTTGGGTATTAAAGTAACTTGTACCCAACTAATCCTTCTTCTTCAGGTAATTCCCGTGGTTCAACCGTGCCATTATCTACAAGATTTTCAATTGCCTTTTGAACATTCCTTTTAGAAACAGATTGACCTCCTGAAACATAGGAAATCAACAAAGAAATTTCGTCAATTGACATGTGTCTCTTGTTTCCACGGTATTTGTTCAGAACATGCATAACCGACTCCTTAACGTCGGATGTCTTAGAGCTTCTACGACTTCTCATTTTATTATGTTTGTCTTTAATCATTAATAAATCATTAGGGAAAATCGTTTCATGTGGAGTAAGTGGAGATATTTTAATTAAGTATTGAACCCTATGATATGTATGTATGATGTAATTTTATTCTTTGTTGCTACATTTTTTGCACTTCTTTCTTATTTGCTTTATGAGAAATACTCTCATTATAAAAAAGCTTTCAAAAACGAGAAATCTAATAAAAGCTCTCTTGCAGTTAAACATGGCATGGTTATAGAAGATTTGTTACCATGGACAAAACACTTTCCTGGTAATCCCAAGGATTTCAGATTTTTAGGAAGCCCCATTGATGGGGTCCATTTTGGACAGGACCATGTCACATTCATGGAATTCAAGACAGGAAATTCAAAATTGAATGGAAATCAAAGAAGAGTTAAAGACTTGATAAAAAACGGGAAGGTCAAGTGGGAAGAAATAAGAGTAGATTAGTTCTAAGATTTCATTCTAGCTATTAATGTAAACAAAACTGAATAGAAAGCTATTGATATTAAAAATAAGGTAGTTGAGTTTTCAGGATTATATAATTCTAGGTATTGTCTTGTTGAAAATATTGTCAATATGAATATTATAACAGTAGTCCATCCTTTCCAAGAGGACGGGTACCATCCCCATCCAGATTTTTTAGTTTCAAACCATTTAGACATAAAATCACTTGAAGAAATCGGGATCTAGAAATAATACTCTTTTAGAATTCTCAACCATTTTTAGATCTTCTACATGGCCATACCAATAAATTACCGCACCGTCACCGAAATGATTTCTATATTTTGAGAATTGTTTTTCATAGTCCTTTTTGATCTGTTTAAAATCTCCAAAATTAGCTTTGGATTCGATCCAGTAAATATCTCTTCCTTGTATTTTTATTGGATTTTCTAATAGGAAGTCAGGGGTTTTTCCGGATTCATGTTCTATATCATTTTCTCTTTTGAATTTGTGCTTTTCTTTCTTTAGCCATCTTGCTATCTTTTCTTCTCCCTCTTCCCCTTTATTTTCTTGATGTTTTGTAGACTGAGGGGAATAGACATAATCCCTTTCATTTACCTCTTTTATTTCCTTTCTTAATCTTTTGTCCTTGATTTTATCAGGATTTTTTAACATTTCCCAAGATTTGCTTTTAGAACGTCCTTGGTACTCTAATATCATTCTGGTAGTTAAAACAGGACTAAATTTTATCTCTCTTGATATCTCAAGGAATGATTTTCCATGCTTCCATT
>CAYQNF010000003.1:0-267 GCA_964418905.1 uncultured archaeon
TCTTATGAAACCTCTTTCTGCTGTAGCTATAGCAAAGGCCTGGTCATCTGTCACAGGTATTCTGACCTGATTACATCTATCTCCCAGAGTCATAGACTGTTCGCCCACTGAGACTAAACTTATCCTTCTAAACTCTGGACCGACCTGAGAATAAAATTCTTTTTCATTTAGAGGCAAAAATGAGATAATCGAGCCCATTAAAACAACTCCAATAAGAAGAATGACTCCTCCCATTTTGTTTCTGTAATCAATGTTTCCATTCTTGTC
>CAYQNF010000003.1:277-8211 GCA_964418905.1 uncultured archaeon
GAATCCATCCAAGGAAGAAATAGAATCAGTATCGGCTTCTGCAAGGGCTTTTACAGTTTTATAACCCGCATTTTCTAATTTTTCTGCCGTTTTCTTTCCGATTCCTTTTATCTCTGTAAGCTTCTTCATGATATTCTTTTAAACTTAAGTCGCTATAAAACTTCTGTTAAAGAGGTGTAATAATGGATATAATATTCAAGGTAAAGAACAAAGGATTAGCAGAAGACTTAACAGGTCTGGGAGGAAATAGTCCTTCTAAACATGAAACAATAATAGATACTGACGGTAATCACGTTTTGGTAAACGGGTCAACTAAGGCTTGTGAGGTAGCTAGAATATTGCTGAAAGATTTAGCAGAGGAAAAAGATGATGATTCCATCATAGACGAAGTTCTAGGGGATTCAAAAAGAAGAAATGATCAAGTTCTTTTCTCGTTTGACGAGGAAAATCTAGAAAAGATAAGAGACCTTCTAGGCGTAGGATCAAATGCTATAGAAAGGCAAACTGTTTCATTTAAAGACGGGTCAACCTTTGACGAAGAAGGTACATATCTATACATTTCAGGTAATGAAACTGCTTGCGAAAATGCTAGAAAAGTCCTAAAAGAGGCAGCTGAAGAAGTCGAAGGCGAAAAAGGTCAAAATATAATATCAAAGATAAAAGAACAAGAAGATGCTGCCACTGAAGGATTTGGCGGAATATTCGGCTAGGTTAGTTCATCTATAAGTTCCGATATATCAGGGACTTCGGTTCCGGGATTCTTTCTCTCAGTGGGAAGGTGTACATAAACTTCTTGTCCGCTTTCCCATTTTCTCGGGAAATTCTTTGCAGGAAGATATAGCCCCATACCTTCTCCGCCTTCCATGGAACCCCTGACAACATTTCTGCAGCTTCTATGATAATGGCTAACGTTGTGATTATCGACCTTTATGGGAAACGGGGGTCTCAGAGAAGTCATTTGCAGGACTGGACTAGTTGTAAATGCTGCCTGTACGGTCCGAGGACTGAATCCATTACTAACTTCAACAAACTCGGTCCTGTCGTGTACAAAAACTTGAACTTTGTAAATGCGGGTCCTGAAAGAATGTCCGCTTTCGGTATAGATAACGGTACCCTGTCTCAGGAAAGGTGCTCCTGAATCGGAAGTATCTATACTCATAATAACATATTTATTTTAGAAAGATAAAAACCTTCCTTCTATTCTCCACCGTAGTGGTAAATCATCTTGACACTACCACTAAGATAATTATTATTCAGAGCAACAAAACGTTTATAAATAATGAACAACATGTTCACTTATTATGAACGATATATTAAAACTGTTATCCAAGAATAGACTCAAGGTACTGATGGCGTTGAAAGATGAAGATCTCTACATTAGGGAAATCTCCGAAAAAATGGGATCGTCCGTAGCCAGCGTCCATAACACTATAAAGTTATTGAAAAGTCTGGACATGGCAGAAGAAGAGAGGGTGAAGAACAGAAAAGTCATAAGCCTGAAAAGAGAAAATGAATTCCTGAAGAAGATAATATCCATGATGAACATAATGAACATATCAGGACTGGAAGGCTTCAAAAAACTCCAGAGGTATGGAACCGTAGGTATATACGGCAGCTATGCAGAAGGAACAGACACGAAAAACAGTGATATAGACATATGGATATTCTCAGAAGAAGCTGATATGTTAAAATTGAAAGAGATAACAAGAGGCATGGAGAAAAGTTTAGGAAAGGAAATCAATATGACCGCACTGACTAGAAGAAAGATAGAAAACCTAAAAAGAGATGACCCGGAATTCTATTTCCGCTTGAGGTTGAAGTCAATAATATTCGGGGATGATCCATTTGATTAATGTGAAAAAATGCTTTGAGAAGGGTCTTCTTAAAAAGATGAATCCCAGTATGGGTCTTGCCAAGAAAAGTTTGAAACAGGCCAGATACTTTCTCGGGGAAGCTAGGGACATGAATAAAATCGGAAAAGATATCATGTTCATAATTGCGATTTACAATTCATTTTTTCATTGCGCAAGGGCTCTACTCTTCAGAGACGGAGTAAAAGAAAAAAGCCATTACTGCGTAGCTCGCTATACTGAAGAAAAATATGTAAACTCTGATAAGATCGATGTTAAGTTCCTGAATCACCTAGAGAGGCTCAGGGATATTAGGCACGATGTTCAGTATTCTGTCAACAACGCTGCAATAGAAGAAGATAACGAAGAAATAATCAAAATCTGCTCTAAGTTTATAAATATTACAGAGAAAGAATTATCTCGTTGAATGGGTCCGTGGTCTAGTGGTACAACGGCATGAATATGTCTTGCGCTAAATGACGCCACCTTGACATGGTGGAGGTCATCGGTTCAATTCCGATCGGACCCACCATTTTAAACAGTACAATCAATTGGGCAAATATTTTTATTTTCTATAAATGTTATTTGCAGAACTGTACCATCAAAAGGTGTGTCCTCTTCACTAAATGCTCTTTTTACAAGCATTCTGAATGCTTCATCTTCGTAGAAATCGCCCTCTGATAATGATAAAGTCGCCACTTTATCGCTGGTAGATATGTCAAAAACTGCATGTCCGTTAGTTACTCTAACAAACTCTATTGTAACTGCATCAGCATCTATAACATCTCCGGTAGAAAGAGCATACTTCTCAACCACGTTTTGACATTCTAAATCGCCGCAATAATCCATTTTTTTAGGTGGATTTTCAAAGAAATTTCCAGAAGAAGAAGCTCCTGTCATCCATATTATCACAAAAGCAACAATAACAGTATAAACAGAAATATAGATTAGGTGCCTTTTTCTTGTTTGTTTTTCCTTCTTTTTCATAAAAAGACTTGTGTTTGACTATTTAAAAATGCGTTAAAATTAAGATCCGAATCCTGAGGTCACCGTTACTGATGTACTGTCCTCAACATAATAGCCGTAATCTAATTGTACCTCCACTGGAAGATCCGATTGCGGCGCTATATCTGCTTTTAGAACATTAAGTGTGCATCTGAGAGTAGTTGATTGATCTCTAAGTGTTACTTCAACTGCATCCCCTACTGTATCACCGGGACAGCTAAAGTCCGAGGATCCTTGGAATCTTACATGTACTTTATTTCTATCTGAGAATTCTAAACTTCCATATTCATCTGAGCTTTTAGTAGGATCAAATACTGTTCCTCCGCCCACATTGTTTATCTCCAAAACAACTGGAACAGGCTCTTTTTCATCATCGTCCCTAATAACAAAAGGCTGTTGGGTTCTGAATTCAACCTGAACCGGTCCACCTGAGTTAAATGATGTGACAGACTCTTGACTTATTCCTTGGGTCTCTCTCTGTCTTCTGGCTTCCTCTATTGACATCAAGCCAATAGAAGCTCCGCCCTCTGTTGCGTATTTAGAATAAACTCTGGTTCTCCAAGTGTAAGATGTTGAATCTGTTATAATACTAGGAGCAGTTAGTGTAAGATCAAAGAAATCTTCTCCTCCTGGTATTCCTATAGTTCTATCAGGAGCCTCCAGGGTTCCTATTTCTTGCCATACGGGAGTTAGACCGTTATCTGATGAAGTAACGCTACTCTGTACGTCCCATTTCTGTCCGAAGACATGTGCCCATACATCGGTGGCCTCTGAACCGCCTATGTTTCTAGCGTGTAATTGTAAAGCAAAGTTGGTATCCTCTTCTATTTCAGAAATATCAGAATTAAATGATTTTATAACGACACCATCAGTCTGGGAAAATTCAACATTACTTTCTTCCTCTCCTCCCTGGCCTATACAACCTGAGACAATTAGAGGAAGTGCTAAAACCAAAAATGAAAATAATTGTTTCTTATTTCCTGATTTCATAATTATGATTATCGATGAATCCTATATAAACTTTTTTAATGGTCTATGAAACGTCGACTAATGGTTTTACAATTACTTCATTGTTGTCTTTGTACTCATACCTAAAGTCGTAATCTATGTTTATACCATAAGATCTTTCGGGACTTATCTGACTCGCCGGAGACACTAATGTACAGAATAAACTAGAATCCGTTTCTCCATCGTCGTTTAAGATTATATCATTTTTCGGTTTCAATATATGATATTCTCCTTGGGTACTTACATCGAAAAAGTTATTACAAACTGAATTCTCTCCAGTTTCTACGGTAAACGAATTCGGTATCCTCACCGTCAAGGATTTTTTATCTATCGTTTTATCTACCACATTTCCATTTGGCCTCGCGACCCTTTCAAATCCTAAAGATATTGAAAACCTTCTATTGGTTGGTATGGGAGTTTGACCCTTTACCTCAAAAACGGGATGAATTGGAGAAACTATATTCTGCTCCTCTGCCTGAATAGAAGTGGATTCACTCTCATCAAAGAAAGTTTCTTCGCTGTTTACAACTATAGGATAAATATTCTGAGACTGATGATCAAATGAAACCTTGGTTTCTATGTTGCATTTTATCTCGTTGCTTCCTAGACCTTGCGGAACGTCAAAATTCCAAATAACGCTATCTCCACCAAACTCGTTTATAGTGTTCCAGGAACATGTTCCCTCATTATCTGTACCTGATCCACAATTTGCACTGACTTGATCAAGAACGCAACTATCTACAATTGAGGCTTCTACGTTTTCAACCTGTCCTCGTCCTCTATTCTCAAAAGAAAGTCTTAGAGGTACGCTATCTCCCTGGAAAACCTCGCTTTGTATATTTACCTCATCTATGACTATAATATCGTCTTTGTAACCTGGTCCCGTATCTTCTTCCTGGCCTATACAACCGGAAGCAAATACCAAAACAAACAATGAAATCATTACCAGCCTATTCATTAAACCACAATTATAATAACCTTATACGATATAATTGTTTATGGGACTTATAGAATTTATAAAAACATATTTTATTGCACCCATTTTATACGATACTGGTTACAATATCTACAATACCTCAATTTACGCTCTTATTT
Organism: uncultured archaeon; assembly: GCA_964418905.1. GTDB lineage: Archaea > Aenigmatarchaeota > Aenigmatarchaeia > CAYQNF01 > CAYQNF01 > CAYQNF01. The sequence goes on from CAYQNF010000003.1 coordinate 5,236, forward strand.
TAGTAGCAGCTGCGTGGTACATTTACAAATTCTTAGAATGGAAAAAAATCAAGAAAGATAGATATTTTGTTTACTCTATTTTACCGTTCGTAGTATTCGGCTCCGCTTTTCGTGTATGGGAAGATGCTGGATTAGTACAACACTGGTTTTTCATAACGCCCGGTTCATACATATTCACGTTTGCTCTTTTAGTCTCAGCATATGGACTATCCACCCTCCTAAAGGACAAACTCAAAATAGATAACTGGAAAACTATAACATCTATAGGTTCTCTTTTGGCACTTTTCGCCCTCTCCGGGCTCGCTATAAACCAGGGAAATAACCTATTATGGATACTTTCAATTTTCGTGGGCTGGGTAGCTTCGATTTTCTTATTGGAATGGAAGTTCAAATTCGGAAAAGACAATGCATCTGCTTTATCCGCACATATGCTAGATGCTTCTGCCACATTCGTCGGGATAAATTTAGGCTATTTTGAAAAGCATGTATTAGGGGACTTCTTTATCGGAACATTCGGAGCGTCTTCTTTCTTTTTGACAAAACTAGCTATAGTCCCAATAGCCCTTTGGATAATAAGCAAATACTCGGAAGATAAAAAACAAAGAAATTATCTTCTCTTTTTAGTAGCTCTGTTAGGTCTGGCACCAGGACTGAGAAGCATATTCAGAATAGCTATGGGAGTTTAAGCGAGATTAAGAACAGTTTTCAAGAAGCTTGTTGTAATCCACCCTCTTATGAAATTACCTGTGCCTCCGGACTCCTCTTCTTCCTCCAAGCCCGGGTTTCTTATGGTTAGTTCAGCTTCGGCACTTCTAGAGTATTCATAATAAAGATCGCCAAGAATAACTGTACTTTTTCTTTCGGTCTCTAACTCTTTCATATCAAATTGACATGCGAATGAAATCTCGTCCGATTTCTCTATTCTTTGTTCACCTGTTATATCCATCCTGAAACATGAATACCCATCTGGACAAGTTTCTATATTATCATAATCAGAACTTACTTGTCCTCCAGTAAATTCCCGGAATTCGTAATCCTTTACTGAAGCAAAGCACTCTTTATTCGGATTAGGTTTTTCTACCACGTCTTTGGGTATTTTTATGATGGAAACTGGATCAATTAACGTACCGCTAGGATCATTATTTTTAATGATACCAGAAAGTGTGAGAGGATCATTCTCCTGAAGAGGCTGTGATCCAACATAAAGTATAAAGTTCGCTGCTCCGTCTGAAGCCTGTGAACCTACCCTGCTCCTTGAAGTTGGCGTATCTTTCTGTACAGTAAAGGGTAGAGTTGTGTCTATGTTATATTTGTAAATAGCCTCAGTTTCGAAATCCTTAACTCCTTCTGAGGTTTGAGAAGTACTAAAAGTGAAAGAGCCTCTCTTGGTCCCGAAAGGAGATAAGATCATTCCTTCGCATAGAACTGATCCTGGTTCTTCGTTACAAGTTCCTTCGTCTTGGAAACTAGATTTGGTATAATCAACGCCCTCGGTGGTATAATTAACTCTGATAGAATAAGGGGTGGTAACTCCTGCCTCGTTCTGTAGGCTGAAAGACAATAAAGAATTCTGTCCTGCAAAAACCTCGCTAGGACTCAAAGAATGATCCTCTAATTTGATATCTTCCACACTAACTTGCTCGGCGCTTTGTTCGGCATCTTGATTTAGATTCTGAAGACATTCTACATTAGTCGTAAGGGTACATTTTATCGTCTTGAATATCGATCCTTGTCCTCCTACTTCTCTAAGAGTCGTAGAATCTACACCTACCTTTTCTAAACCTGAAGCCGTTAATCCAACTATATCAGTAAATGAGAATAAGAAGACTCCCAGCATTATGAAACCTATAATATCAAGAGTACTATTATGCTTCTCCACACCATAAACTATGAGGCCTACAGACAGTCCAAGTAAAATTGGGCCTACCCAAGACCACGGATTAGTTGACAAGGAGATATCAATAAAGCCTGTTATTACCCCGGCTATGGGAGCTGCTATAGCGAAAATTATAGCAATACTATACTTTATTATTCTGGCTCTTTTCTTTGCTTTAAGCTGAGAAAGCTCTTCTTCTGCTTTTTCTTCCCGAAGTTCTTCACTAGCACTCCCTCCTCCAGAATCGCCACGATGCGCCTCTGGGATATCATCTTCTATATCTTCAGCATCATTACTCTCTTCGGGACTTCTCCAAAACCCTTCATCCTTTCCTTTATCGTTATCTGCCATATAATCAGCTATAATATGATTATTTATACCGAAAATAAAACTATTCGTCGCTAGGGATTTTTATCGGAACTTCCTTTATACCGTTTTTACTCTTGATAAAAGCAAAAGGTTTTGCTTTTCCGAAAAGTCCAGTAAATCCCTTTCTTCGGCATAATATATGAAGCATTGATGGTCTATAAAGATGTTTAAAATTCTCGCAATCAGTTATATCTCTCTTGTCTGCGGGGCTAAGTCCTCCACTATTTGGATGGTTATGATAAAACCCTACGACATTATCTCTTTGAGATACTAAATAATCAGCACGCTCTGACGCAATTTTAATTCCATACGGAAACGTCAATATTTTTTTCCACAAAGGTCTTGATTTCCCGTATTCTATTGCCCACTCAACGGGAAATCTCTCAAAGCCGGTAACCAAAACATAACCATCTTCATACTTTCCGAAAAGCATTCCAGAATTCTCTCTTAAACCTAACCTTGCCTCATTTTTCAGATCTCTATATGTTCGCTTTCCCATGCCAACAAAATCAATGCCCATAAAAGAACTACTGAATCCATTTATTTAATTCTTGCTAATACATTGATTATGTTCAACAATGCAAATATTAAAGAATGATAAAAAGACAGGGATCCTGAAAGTCAGACCTGATAACGCAGATGACTTATGGATTCTTGAAAAGGTCATAGAAGAGGACGATCTCATTAGCGCTAATTCTTTTAGAACTGTTCAAATTAAAAGAGGTGACGAA
>CAYQNF010000003.1:8311-21709 GCA_964418905.1 uncultured archaeon
CGATCTCATTAGCGCTAATTCTTTTAGAACTGTTCAAATTAAAAGAGGTGACGAAATAGACAGAGGTAAGAAAAAACCTGTATTTGTTCAAATTAAAACTGAGAAGAAAGATTTTGACGGCAATCGCTTACGTGTCACAGGTAACATAACAGGAGGCATAGACGAAAGCGGTTATCACTCAATTGAAATTGAACCAAATAAGACAGTAACGATAAAAAAAGAAAATGGTTGGATGAGATACCAACTTGACAAAGTATACAAAGCGAAAAAACAACAACCGTCTATTCTAATTGTTGTTCTAGACAGGAACGAATGCGATCTTGGATTTCTTCAAAACGACTTGAAGCACATAGAAGGTCCGCGACGCTCCGGTGGAAAAATGATGGAAGGGGACGACATCAAACAATACTACGGAAATTGTATCAAGCTGATTAAGAATTATCTAGACCGCGTTGAGAAAGTTGTAATAGCCGGTCCAGGATTTTCGAAAGAAGAAATACAAAAAATAATAAAAGAAAAAGAACCCGAGATAAGTAAAAAATTAATAATGGAGAATGCCGCCCATACCGGAATAAATGGAATAAGGGAAGTCATAAACAGGGGGACTATGGAACGCGTTCTTAAGAATTCCAGAATAGGGGAAGAGTCCCAACTCGTTAAGAAATTCTTTGAGGAGATATCAAAAGAAGGAGAAGTTGTTTACGGGATAGATGAAGTAAAGAGAGCGCTAGAGATGGGCGCTGTCGAGAAATTGATTATATCAGAACATATAGTAAAGGAAAATGAAAAACTCCTTGAAAAAACGGAAAAACAAAGAGGAGAGATTGAGATAATAAGTAATGATCACGAAGCCGGTAAAAGATTCAAGAAGTTCCAAGTAGCTGGATTCTTGAGATTTAGAATTTAGAATAATGCGCGCTCAGTTCGCCCGTCGAGGCAATATCTTCATCGCGCATTGAAATGTTAATAAAAAAGAGTTATAAACCTTACACTGTTGATGGTTTTAAGTCGTATTCTGTATGAGGAAACGCGCTAGCAGATGCCGATATAAGAGCTCCTATTCCATTTATTACGCCCTCATATCTACGGATTTTTTCTTTATGTTCTACTTTCTCGTCTAGAGGAACATTTCCTCTCATTCTAGACATTTCAGCCATGCTTAATTTTGCCTCAAAAATTGTAAGAAGATCAAGAAGCTTTAAGCTCTCTCTTTCAGTTTCCACTCTCTGAAGCTGTTTTTCCCTTTTTCTGTTTGCTTCTATGAGCAACTTGGAATTGAAATGTTCAAATTCGTCAACTTCTTTCTTCAATGAACTGGGGTCATATCCTAAAGAAGCAACTGCGTCTACTCTTCTACCTCTATAATCTGATACTACGCCATCATAAATACCAGACACCGCCATGAAATCTGCTTTGTAAGGTTCATCTGGGTAAAACATACTCAAAGATGAATAATTTAGTCCATCCCCGTTCATATCACCGATAGAAGAATTAGTAATAAGATCAGGTAATTTATTATCCGCTGTCAGATCTCTTATTTTTCCTATTAGATTACCGTTTGTAAGATATTTACTCAACCGTTCCACCGAGCCGTGCCTACTATAAATTACCTAAAAACCTATTTAAGGCGCTTTTATGAAATTTCTTTGTTAAGACGATTAAACAGTTGTTTATTAATTTTAGAAGATTGAATAATTATTATGATATTCAAAATATTCAAGGGATTCAAGCTTGCGATAACTATAGGCGTTTTAATAACGGGCGGTGTTCTTGGATTTTACGCCAAAGATTTATTAGACGCCGGCGTTGTTGAGAAAAATGTCCAGGGAATTAAAAATATTGGAACAGACGGATTCAATGTAGATATGACCCTTGTCGTAGAAAACCCAAGCAAGATAGATCTCGATGTCAGTTCCGTGAAATATGATGCTGTTCTTAGAGAGACTGGGGAAATAGTAGCAACGGGAGAAATAACGGGACTAACATTACCGAAAGAAAAAAATACTACAATAAACGCTTCTCCTAGAATAAGATGGATGCCATCTGCCAGTCTAGTAGCACAATATGCTACAAAAGATGAAATTTGGATGGATATTAATTTAGACATTACGCTTTATGATTTCCTTCCGGTATTTGCCACAACGGTTTCTGTGGACATAAAGGAAGTTTTCAACTTCGCTGAAAATAATCCCGTGAGCGAACAAACAGAACAAGTTAATGATACAATAGAAGATACGAAAAACGAGACAGAAAATGATCTTGGTGGAATATTATAATTGGTGGACCGGCCGAGATTCGAACTCGGAGCCTCGACAAACGTGGTACATTAATCATGTATTGCCAATGTCGCGATCTACCATTGGATCTACCGGCCCATTGCTAGTTTTGATTAAGAAATTATTTAAGTTCTGCCTTGGCAAACTCAACTGAGAAGGCCTTACACCATATCCAGACTTCATTGTTATCTTCTACGTTAACGGAGTCCGGGATCCTATAATTCTGACCGCCTACATTACCCTTTAATTTTGAAATCTCGGTGTCGGGATTATATTCTCCGTTGTTTCCAAGATAAACATACAAGTCAGGGCCATTAGTGACGCTAAAATCATCTTCAAATCTAATATAATAGCCATCATCGCTTCTTAGTAAAGTGGCTGTACCTTCTCCATTATGACCTTCCAGTCCTTCAAATGTTCCTTGAGAAACAATTTCAGCATTTGTAGTATTACTTGTAATATCTTTCATACTCTCGCTAACCTCTTTGTCAATAAGTAGAGGAGAAAAGAGCCAATAACCTATAACCAGGACTATTAAAACCATGATTAAAATCGTATATTTTGTTATGCTTCCCATAAAATAGATTACATCTTTCGAATTAAATATGTCTAAGATAAAGATATTTCATGCAGATAGAGAATATATTACCGCTTTTGGTTGTAGCAGCTTTCTTAGTCATAGTTTTCTTTAGTTCCAATTACGAAGGTCCTGCCATGGTAACTTTAAACGATAAGGTCATAGAAGCTGAAATAGCAGATAGTTACAAAGAAAAAATGATAGGTCTGATGGGACATGATTCTCTTGACGAAGGAAAGGGAATGTTATTCATTAATGAAATTCCTAAAAGGTCTGGCATATGGATGATGAATATGTCGTTCCCGATTGATATAATGTGGATTAATAACCACAACGAGGTAATTCACATAGTAGAAAACGCTCAACCATGCACGACAAACTGTGAAATATACAAACCAGAAAAAAGCGCCAAGTACATTTTAGAAGTAAATTCAGGTTTTGTAAAGGACAATAATATAAAATTAGGTGACTCTGTTAAAATAGAACTTGACGGTGAATAAAGATGACAATGGAATGGATAAAAGTAAAAGAAGTTTTAGATGATAATTATGATGGTAAAGAAGCTGAGCTTAGAGGTTGGGTTTACAGAATAAGAAAACAGAAGAACTTAGTTTTCATGGTTTTACGCGATTCTACAGGAACTATACAATGTGTAATAAAGGGAGATAACCTGGATAAAGCAACTGACCTCACAATGGAATCCTCCGTGAAAGTAAAAGGAACGGTAAAAAAAGACGAAAGGGCTCCTACCGGTTACGAACTTTCAGTAGAAGATCTCGATATAGTCCATAAGGCCGAAAGATTTCCAATAACAGAAGACCAAAGTACAGAATTTTTAATGGACGTAAGACATCTTTGGATTCGTTCTCGTGAAATAACCCACGCTCTAAAAATTAAAAATACTATTTTAAAAGCCGGGAGAGAGTACTTCTGGAACAATGATTTTCTAGAAACTACCCCTCCTATTTTCGTGTCATCTGCAACGGAAGGGGGCAGTACATTATTTGAATTGGAATATTTTGGAGACAAGGCATACCTATCACAGTCCGCACAGCTTTACCTAGAGGCTCTAGTATTCGGTTTAGATAAGGTATTTGCAGTTACTCCGTCATTCAGAGCAGAAAAATCAAGAACAAGAAGGCATCTAACTGAATACAGTCATATGGAGGCCGAAATGGCATGGCACGATCACGATGACAATCTAAAAATTCAAGAAGGTCTTATAAAAGCAATAGTTGACGCAGTACTTGAAAACAACAAAGAAGATCTAGAAGCGTTAGGAAGAGATACAAAAATCTTGGAGAATTTAGAATTACCATTACCCAGAATAAGCTATGACGAAGCTGTTAAAATAGCAAATGATAAAGGCTTTGAAGTTGAATGGGGAGACGATCTAGGAATAAAAGAAGAGGCTGCCATAACAGAAGAATTCGACACTCCATTTTTCATTGAATATTACCCAGCCGGTCTAAAAGCGTTTTACATGAAGAAGAATCCTGATAACCCAAAAACTGTAAAAGCTGCAGACATGCTTGCTCCAGAAGGTTATGGAGAGATCATAGGCGGAAGTGAAAGAGAAGTTGATAACAAAGAATTGATAAAAAGAATAAAAAACGAAGGCGGGAACCCTGATGATTACGATTGGTACCTAGATCTAAGAAAATATGGATCAGTACCTCACTCGGGATTCGGTCTAGGGTTAGAAAGATTGGTCATGTGGATATGCGGTCTTGAACATATTCGCGAGACTACCCCATTCCCAAGATTCATAAACAGAGCTTATCCTTGAAGGTGTTAATTTTGAATTTGAAAGAAGCAATAGAAAAATCTGAGAACAATTCAGAAGTAAATAAAATAAAAGACAAAGACGGATTTCTTTGTTCAGCGTATGTAATGCTAGGGCCCAAAGATGAAATCGATAAATGGAATCTTAACTATTACGATCCTGAAGATGAGACAATAACATTATTCGAAGTATCATCTGACGTAAAAAAGGTTGAAACAGACAAACCGGTTAACCCGGATGTCGAGTCTCTTGAATTAGAAAATCTAGATACCGAAGGGAATGATATTCTAGAAAAGGCTAAAAAAGAAGCCAAGAAATTTGGACAACCTATAACAAAAATTATATTATCTCTACAGAAAAATGAGTGGTCAATTAATTTTGTAACAACTAACTTCTCGGCCATTATGGTAAAAATGGACATGGAAAGTGGAGAAGTTAAAGACGTTGAAACAACAAGTCTTATGGAATGATAAATGCTTCAAGGGTAGTGTCTTTTGAGCTCGGTTCCGGTTTAACATCGACCCCGAGTTCTCTTGCATATCTTCTTTCATATGAAACGGACGCAAGCTCTGCGTGTTCCCTATCAATTTCTTGGAACTGTATAAGATCCTCTTTTAGGACTTCTCCAAATATTTTAGATCTAATCTCTTCATCCGGTAATTGAGGTCTATATTTAACTACGATATTAGAAGATCTATGAATTGGGATTCCTTTTGTCATGGATTTTACCTTTCCTTTGAATACCCCAGAAGATTCTTCAATTTCAAAAATATTACTTCTATAAGTCAGCAACTCTATATCCTTTCTCAGAATTAGACCATCGACAGAATCCTTTAGGGAGTGATATGAAATTTTCATAAATTCTATCTCTCCGCAACTTTCTTGATTATATGCCATCCAAATTCTGTCTTAACCGGATCGGATATTTCTCCGACATCCATTTCAAAAGATTTGTTCTCAAACGGCTTTGCCATTTTTCCTCTTCCAAAATAGCCCAAATCTCCGCCTCTTTCATGAGACGGACATTTAGAATTGTCAAAAGCTAGCTCTGAGAAATTGGCACCGTTGTCCAGTTTTTTCTTTAATTCATCTGCTTCGCCTTTACCTTCTACAAGAATATGCGATACTCTAACCTCGTCTGCCATTTTATCACCTTAATTATTAATTGGTGGGCCGGATCGGATTTGAACCGACGATCTCCGCCATCTACACAACATGGATTAATCGAATATTCCCATGAAAGTCTTATAAGAGCGGCGCTATAGTCAAAACGCCTACAGATGGCAGCTTTTCTAACCAAGCTGAGCCACCGGCCCACAATAGATTACAATTTTAGACCGTGAAAATATATAACTGTTTATTCTCGCTCTTTGATGATCTTAATCAGTGTTTTTTCGGTTTTTATGTCTTTTAACTCTTCAGTTCCTATTATTGGAACTCCTTCAATGTTTTCCTTATTAGTCGAGTTAGAAATAAACGCAACAGATTTTTCTGTTATATTTGAAAACTTGTTTAGTTGAGGGGCATCCTTTTTTATCATTCTCATATCTCTCTCGATATCTGATATTATCATACTTTTGCTTTCTGCTATTAAATTGAAAGGCGCCTTCTGAACTGACGTAACGCTAAATCCTAATTTCTTCATTTGGTTGTAAACCACTTTCTCCATTTTATTCCTTGGAACTTTTTCTATTTTTTCAGGAGCTTTGATGCTTATAGATTTTCTTACCTTTCCTAGGATTTTTTCAATCTCTCTTACTATATCTACATTCGCCCTCTTGATTTCTTTTTCATGCTCGTATATTGTCTTCTTGCTAACACCTACTTTTTTCGCAAGCTGTTTTTGAGTTAAATCCGATTTGTCCCTGGCCTTTCTAAGAGCAATGGGATCTATCTCTATAAAGTGTCCACCCCTATCACTGTAAACTAGACCACTCTCTCTTTTTAGTATAGAATTAAATGTCTTTGAATTAATTGTCGGGATACCGAATCTTTGATATATTATACCATTATCTAACTTTCCGGATCTTGTTCTGTCCCCTACAAGAAAACATTTTGCGTTAAAATGAGATGATATTATTTTTAGATTTTCAGCCTGTTCTCTTTGTAGAGAATCTACGTTTGTCAAAACTTTCAAAAGAATTAGTTTATCCTTCTTTGCGGCTATGTCAAAACATCCAGAATATCTACTATGCTTGTAATTATTATTTTCCAGAACGCTTTGCGCTTTTGATATAACCCTATCCTTCATAGTAATCACATATACTTCTATATACATAAAAATTGAGTAAGGTTTAAATATACTTTCATATACATATGTTTTGTTAAGTTCTAGAAGTCTAGATATCTAGAATTCATTATTCAAAAAAATAAAAGGAGTGATCGAATGAACGGAAATCAGCCAATTTTTGTATTATCAGAAGACAGCCTTAGAACAATGGGAAAAGACGCACAAAGAGGAAATATCGCAGCAGGAAGAACTGTTGCGGAATCAGTTAGAACAACTTTAGGTCCAAGAGGAATGGACAAAATGTTAGTTGATTCTTTAGGAGATGTCGTAATAACAAACGACGGAGTTACAATTTTAGAAGAGATGGAAATAGAACACCCTGCAGCTAAAATGATTGTAGAAGTGTCAAAAACGCAAAATGAGCAGGTAGGAGACGGTACAACTACAGCTGTTGTAATAGCAGGAGAACTTCTCAAGAAAGCAGAAGATCTACTTGAGAAAGAAATTCATCCAACAATTATCATAAACGGTTTCCGTCTTGCAAAGCAAAAGGCATTGGAAACTGTAGAAGGAATCGCAAAAGACATTACACTAGAAAGCGATGAAGAGTTATTGAAAATAGCCATGACAGCAATGACTGGTAAAGGCAGCGAAGCAGCTAAAGACGAATTAGCAAGACTATCGGTTGATGCCGTAAGATCAGTAGCTGAATCATCTGAAGGTACTTTCGATATAGATGCTTCAAATATAAAATTACAAAAACAGGTTGGAGGTAGTATAGACAATACCGAACTTGTAAGCGGAATAGTAATAGATAAAGAAAGAGTAAATTCGGGAATGCCTGGAAACGTAAACGAAGCAAAGATTGCTTTGTTGGATACGTCCATTGAGGTAAAGGAAACAGAAACAGAAGCTAAAATAAACATAACAAGTCCAGAACAGCTTCAATCTTTCATAGATTCCGAATCTAAAATGCTAAAAGAAATGGTAGAAAAGGTTACAGAATCTGGAGCAAATGTTCTATTCTGCCAAAAAGGAATAGACGACATAGCTCAACATTACTTAGCGAAGAAGGGAATACTAGCGGTCAGGAGAGTCAAGAAAAGCGATATCCAAAAACTCTCCAAGGCTACCGGAGCTAAAGTAGTATCCAATATAGAAGATCTGACAAAAGACGACCTTGGATTTGCAGGAACGGTAAAAGAACAAAAAGTTTCTGGGGATTCTATGATCTTCGTAAAGGATTGTAAGGAGCCAAAGGCTGTAACAATTCTAATACGAGGAGGAACGGAACACGTAGTTGCCGAGGTTGAAAGAGCTATCGAAGATGCAATAAAAGGTGTAATAGCTGCTATCGAAGTAGGTAAAGTCGTAGCAGGCGGCGGAAGTCCTGAGATAGAGATTTCCCAGAAATTATCCGAATACGCAGATTCGGTAGGCGGAAGAGAACAGCTTGCTATAGATGCCTTTGCAGAAGCTCTGGAAGTAATACCAAGAACCCTTGCGGAATCAGCCGGTTTAGACGCAATAGACACTATAGTAAGTCTAAGGAGCAAGCACGAATCGGGAGATTCAGCGGCTGGAGTAGATGTAACAAAAACAAAGATAACAAACATGTGGGACCTTGGGGTCATCGAACCATTGAAGATAAAAACTCAAGCTATAAAATCTGCATCAGAGGCAGCTGAGATGATTCTCAGAATAGATGATGTTGTTTCCGCTTCTGGAAAAAGTAAAAACAACGGCGGAAATGATATGCCGCCAATGCCACCGGGAGGAGGCATGGGCGGAATGCCAATGATGTAAACATAACGGGCTTTATGCCCTAATTTCTTTTTCTTTTTTCTTTTCAAAATCTTTATAAAGAAAGATTTACTAATTTCTACTATGGCTGACGAAGTAGAGATATATGGAGACGACGAGGTAGAGGTTGTCCCTTTGAGCCCATTAAGAAAAATGGAAAAAAGACTGGAAAGATTGGAAGGTCAGAAATCCATGGGATCTCTAGAAACTTTTACTAAAGAAGTTCTTAGCATGGTAAGAAGTTCCCAAAAATTAGTAGATGATGTAGTAACAGCAAACCATGAAGTACTAAATGAAATAAGAGAAACTAATTCTAAACTTGGAGAGCTTGTCGATCTAATAAAACACGCAGGTGAAGAAGAGCATCACGGAATGAGCGCCGAAGCTTTTAGTCCTGTTGTGGACAAACTTGATCAGCTAATCGAATCAAACCAAGCTCTTGCAGCAAGAATGGACAAACAGTCAAGAGGTTCTGGTAAATCTACAAACACAAAAGTCAAACTTCCATTAAAAAGAAAGGACCATAACAATTATTAGGTGCTAAAATGGCTAAAAAAAGTAAACTTGATAAATTAAACAGCAGTAAATATTTGGAGCCTATAGTGCTCGTAACGATTATTGTTCTTGTTGTAATAGGTTTTATCCTTCTAGGAGGAGTTACAGTATTTGTATCAGCAGATTGGATTGTAGCATTCTTCTTGTTGATACTACTGATAGTACAACTAGTTTCACTTGTATTTTTGAATAGACTAAATGAAAAACTGTAAAGGAGGTAAGAAATTGCTTTTTAATAACGCAAAAAAGGGTATAACGCCAATCGTGTCAGTAGTACTGCTTCTGCTATTAACAATTGCATTAGCTGGAGGAGTAATGGTCTGGCTAACGGGTTATACAGAAGCGTTCCAAGACGATATTGTGCTAAGAGCAGATACAGCAACATGTACTCTAAGCAGTGACACTGCGACTGTTAGAATCACTGCAGAAAACATAGCATCAAGTGCTGTTACTGTAGAAAACGATGGCCTTATACAACTTGACGGAGAAACAAACCTAAATGAATCCTCAAGCGTTAGCCCAACAAGTATACCATCAGGAGACTCAGAAAGATTGACATACACTGTCACAAGTGAAGATGGGTCCAATATAGAAAGTGGATTATATCGTTGGGAAGTAACGGTAGGCGACACAACAACGCAGTTTGGCGCAAGTTGTTAGAACAAACAATAACAACCCCCAATTTTCTTCTTTATTATATCTTTTTTAATAAGAAAATCAAATCTCTTAATGTGATTAAATGAAAAAATTCAAGATAGGTCAAGCCGAGATTGTTTCTACAGTATTAATTTTTGGTATAGTAGTTAGTTTAGTAGGAGCAACATACATATGGGGCGTACCTCTAATAAGAAAACAACAAGCGTTCGGTGAATCACAGCAAATAGAAGAATTTATGAGATCTCTTGATTCAACTATACAAAACGTAGACAAAGGCGGGGAAGACTCGAGAGACACATTTAGAATATCAGAAAATGGAATATTATCAATAAACGAAACTGCTAACACTATAGAATTCTCCACATATCTAAAAGGAACATATTATACCGCTACAAAAGAGGGAGAAGAAACCGCATGGAACCCAGTAGAATGGGGCCCAGAAGAGAAAGGAATTTTTGGAAAAGACTCTCCTTCTATTATAAGAGCTAAAGCAAGTCCTCAATCGGGCGGAGGTTACGAGATATTATGGCAGATAAAATACAGGCCCCTACTAATCTCAGGAGAAGATAAGGATTACACTATAGATATTCAGACATCTGGAGACGACAATACAGCCATAGTGGAAGACGAATTGACTGTATCAAACAACGGAAAACAAATAGTAGGAGACGCTACTAACTCCCAGATTACAATATCTATCAACGAATAGAATCTTTTTCTTATAGCAAAACTATTATTTTTTATGATCGGAAGAAAGGGACAAATAGTCGCCGTCGAACAATTAATATATTTCGGTATAGGAATCTCCATACTAATAGCCACAGTAGGCGGGTTTAATTTCGTTGAAGAAAGAATGGTGCAAATCAGTAAAGAAGATCAATTCATGGAAGTAGGAGAACTTGTTCTAACTAATATACAAAATGCCTATATCCAAGGTTCTAATTTAGACGCAGATTACGAAATAACGTTGCAGATACCGAAAACTTTGGGCGATGATTTGTATCACTTGGAGTTTGTAGACAATGAAAGGCTTGTTATCGTGCCACTAAGAAATCCCGACAATAACCAATCACTAAATTTGATGGGATTAAACGAATCAATTACAACCTTTTCTGGAAAAGCCAATAGCGTAAGGCCTTCAGTAAAGATTAAGTATAATCCAAGTGGAATTATAAGTATAGAAAACGAGTGATTGCATGGCAAAGTTCTTTTTACCGCGAATAAAGAAGAAAAAGAAGGCGACTTCTGTGGACCTTCATAGTCTTTTTAATAAAATGACAAAAGGTTACAAGGAAATTCAAAGAACAAAAAAACCTGAACAAATTCCTCTAACTCTAGAAGGCGGAAAAGGCAACCTCGGTGGAGGAAAAATAGAATTAGGCGGGGATGTAGGCGGTAACATAAAAGGAGAATTTACTGCCGTAGGCGGAGACAAGGATAAACTTACTGTAGTGGAAGAAACTAAAGGAATTCTCATACCTAAAGAGAATGAACTGCCTGGTATAGGAGCTACCGATATAGAATACACGGAAGACCTCAGCGAGACAAATATAAAGTACAACCTAATCCCAAGAGATCCAAAAAAACCAGCATTCGCAAAAGCTAACATTACTTGGGATGACAATGACAGCAGCTTAACGTATAATGTTATAGAACCAGAGCTAAATCCCGATCAAAAAGATCTTCTCAAGGAAATAAAAACTAGACTAGAAGAAGAAGTTAACGTAGACTTCTCGAAATTACAAGAAATGGAAATAAGAGACTACCTAAGTAAAGAATTTGAAGCAGTAGTAAACTCAATGAAAGTTGATCTATTACCCGCAGAAAAGCAATCATTTGAATATTACATAATGAGAGACTTCATTGGTATAGGTCCAATCGAGCCACTAATGCATGACCCTAACATAGAGGATATAAGCTGCGCTGGATTGAATATACCTATATTCGTTTTTCATAGGAACCCGAACTTCGGTTCGCTTAAGACTAATATAACTTTCAAAGAAAAAGAAGATCTTGATTCTTTTGCTATAAAATTGGCTCAAAAATCTGAAAAGACTATATCAGTTGCAGACCCTCTTTTAGATGGTACATTACCAGATGGATCAAGGGTACAAGCAACTCTTTCGACAGACATAGCAAGAAGGGGCAGCAACTTCACTATAAGGAAATTCACAGAGAAGCCTATAACCCCAATCGATGTTCTTAATTACAATACAGTAGATACTAGAGCGCTAGCTTATCTATGGATGGCTATAGAATTTGGAAAATCAATGGTAGTATCCGGAGGAACTGCTACCGGCAAAACTTCCATGCTCAATGCATTATCATTATTCATTAAACCGGAAAGAAAGATAGTGTCAATAGAAGATACTGCTGAATTGAGACTTCCTCACCCTCACTGGGTCCCTGAGGTAGCTAGAGAATCAATTTCAGCTTTCGGAGAACAAGGAAGCAAATCAGTTGATCTTTATGATTTACTAAAAGCGTCATTAAGACAAAGACCAGAATACATAATCGTAGGTGAAGTTCGTGGTAAGGAAGCTTATGTTATGTTCCAGCAGATGGCAACCGGTCACACCGGTCTTAGTACCATACACGCCGACTCTATTCAAAGTCTTATAGACCGTTTAACTACGCCACCGGTTGAACTACATGAAAGCCTTATTCAGAATTTAGAACTTGTAATTTTCATGACTAATGTAAGATATAGAGGTTCTTACATAAGAAAAGTAAACGAAATATACGAAATAACCGGCTACGATAAACAAAAGGGTCTATTAATGAACAGAATTTTCAATTGGAACAGAAAAACTGATAAAATAGAATCAAACAATCCAAGCTTTGTTCTGCAAGATATTGCTGACAGCTTAGGCGCAAAATCCGTCGACGTGAAATCAGAATTATCAAAAAGGATGAGGATATTAAATTGGATGCAGGAAAACGATATAGTAGACTACAGAGATTGTGCTTCTATATTTAATTTATATTATACAAACCCGGAAGGTTTGATGAATGCCCTTGAAGAAGCCGGATACTAAACAATTAAATCCTCAAAACCAAATATCTATAGGTGTTTAAGTGTCAGGATACAGTACATATTCTCTAAAATTGTTAGGTAGATTCATTGAGCCATATAAAGAAAACCTATTGGATCTTAAGGAAGATTTACAAGGAGCAAACTTAGATTATACAATAGAAGAATACGCATCGACTGCTCTTCTTACATCAATATTAACTTTTGTAGGAGGTTTTGTTTTACTTGCATTCTTTTCCGGACTATTGTTAGATAGTATAATAACAGCATTCTTCTTCTCAATGATGATGTCAGTATTTCTGACAGTAGGAGTTATTGCATATTTCTATTTCTATCCCAGTCTTACTGCGAGCAAAAGAAGGAAAGATATAGACGCATCCCTACCTTTCGCTACAACATATATGTCCACAATAGCAGACAGCGGGGCTCCTCCGGCTACTGTATTTAGACTTATATCCAATTTCGAAGAATATGGCGAAT
>CAYQNF010000003.1:21728-33837 GCA_964418905.1 uncultured archaeon
AGAAGTTCAAAGGGTTGTAAGAGATGTAGATGTATTCGGCTACGATCTACCAGCAGCTCTAAAGAAAGCTGCTCAGAGAACGCCATCCGATGAATTAAGAGAATTGTTCTGGGGAATAATATCAACAATATTATCAGGCGGTGATCTGGGATCATATCTAAGATCAAAATCAAAAACATTTTTATCAAACCATAGAAGAAATTTAGATGAATTTTCTAAACAAATGTCTCTTTACATTGAAGTTTATCTTACTTTGATAATCGTAGGTTCAATATTTTTCATAGTTCTAACGACAATAATGTCGGCTATATCCGTATCAGGATCTATAGTAACATTACAATTCCTGGTAGTATTCATACTACTGCCTGTAATATCCATAGGTTTCATATATCTACTAAAGCAGGTATCTCCACTTCAAACGGTTGGTTAAAATGGTTTTTGAAAACACAAAATTAGGATTGCTACTGGAAAAATATCACATAAAACCGCAGATGTTTTTCTTAATTCTAGGTCTATTACTAACAGGGCTAGTCATATTCCTATTCTCAAGTAATCCAAGCGTATTAGGAAACATGATTCTAATAGTATTGGTTTTAACAATCTCCCCTTACTTCATTTTCAACTATTTAGAATACAGAAAAATAAGAGAAATGGAGAATATGATACCTTCTTTCCTAAGAGATATAGCAGATTCTGTTAGAGCGGGAAGTACATTACCGCAGGCAATCAAGACTGCGTCAGATGTAGAATATGGAAGACTTACTCCTGAAGTAAGGAAGTTAGCCAATCAATTATCATGGGGAATAACATTCCCAAGAGCTGTTGAATTATTCGTAAAGAGAACAAAGAAAAGTAAACTGATAACAAAATCAATGAGAATAATGCTCGAAGCTTACAACGCAGGTGGTAATATAGCAGATGCTATGGAAGCCGTAGCGGAAAGTGCTATAGTATTGAAGGAATCAGAAAAAGATAGAAATACTATGATGAATGAGCACGTTGTTATGATGTATGCTATATTCTTCATATTCATAGGAATTGTAATGGCTCTTACCGGAATTCTTCTACCTATATTAGATGTAGGTGGGGAATCAAGCGCACAGGCAGTGCAAGGAGTAGGCTTACAGGGAGGAGACCCCTGTGAAATATGTACTGGATTACAGTGCGGTATATGCGATACAATAACTGGAGTGAGCAAAGGCTTTGGTCTCGGGGAAGGAGTGGAAGGATACTACAAGGGACTTTTCTTTCTAATGATTATAGTACAAGGAATATTTTCCGGTCTAGTTACAGGACAAATAGGTCAGGGCGACCTTGCATCTGGGGCCAAACATAGTATGATAATGGCAGTATCGGGATTCAGCTTATTCCTCATAGTAACCCAATTAGGAATAATATAGTTATTTTTATTATCAAAACAAACATAATATGATGAAATCTTCAAAAGGTCAGTTCAATATAGAATATATCATATCTATTGTCATCTTCGTTTCTATGTCCGCGTATATTATATTCTTAGTGTATGATCTATCTCCTACATTTGCAGACCAATCGCAAGAAGAAAGACTGAGAGCCAAATCCCTGGAAATATCGGAAATGCTTTTAGGGACGGATGGTGAGCCAAATAATTGGAACTCAGGAAATGTAAAAGTCGTAGGTCTGTCAACAAACAAATCATATATTGTAAATTCAACAAAGATAGAAGAATTAAATTCTATGTCAAACTCTGATGCTTATAATACCATAAGAAACGGATACGGTTTAGACGATGAGCAGTTCAATCTAGAGATAGTGAACGCATCGAATACTGAAGATACTATATTAAACATATCCGGGGGAGATCCATTTAGACGAGCTGTCAACATAATAAGAATCTTCCCGATAAAAAACGAAACTGATGATACCATTTACAGAGCAAAAGCGTTTCTAGTAGTATGGAGGTCTTCGTCTTGAAGAATAAGGGATTCATACACGTAGTTGAATCGGTAATTGTTATTCTATTACTACTGATAGTAGTTTCTCAATTCTTCTTCTTTCCTGCAAAGGACACAGGATGGGAAGATTTTTCATTACTAAGGATGGGAAGAGATATTTTATTCACAGTATCAGAAACTGAAGACTCTTCGATATTCTTGAATGAGGATAAATTAAGAAATGTAATAAACGAAACTAAACCTGCTCACATAAGCTACGGTGTACGTGTCTTGGGCGTAGTGCCGCCAGAGATAAGAATAGGTTGCAACTGTACGGGGGATCAGATAGCTGCATTAAGATTTATCTTGAATGACATTAAATTCAACAATAGGACTGTAGATTTCAATATAAATCACAGATCTAATCTAAATGAAGTGAATAACTTTGACGATATAGATGTTTTACTGATACCCGAATACGGGGACATAAATGTCAACGATTTCAACGAAGTTCTGGATTTCCTAGAAAAGGATAAAGGAGTTCTAGAAATCTCCAGATTAGATACGATAGACGACGAACATGAAAACATATTTGGCTTAGAGGAAAATCAAACCTCCATATCAAACGAATTAAATAACGCTAATTTTGAGAACACGGATGAAAAGAAAAAGCCTAATTTCAGGCCTTGGGAATTATTTACCCATATCCCGCTTAGACTCATTCTAGATGAAGAAGGAAGTTCCCCCGGAAACGCCGGGAACAGAACTGAAATGTGCGGCGGAGATAATACCTACAGAGACACAGTTTTAAGAAATAAGACAATGGCATCTATGATATGCAATCAAACATCAGATGATCCTTCTTTCTTTTTAGATATGAACCAAGACGATGATTACAATCCGGGAGAAGGTCCATTCTTTGAGGGAGATACCTTCACGTTCGAATCGTTTAACCTAACTGTAAAAGAGATTGAAGAGAACTCCACTACTATAAGATTACCTAGCGATTACAAGCTACTGAATTTCAGAAATAATGGAGAAGAAGTCATACCGAAATTAAACAACGATCAAATACTTCTAAGCGTTGGTAATTACTCAAACGATGATCCGCTTCCTGTATCTATAGTTTACGATGAGAATGAACTAAGCTCATTAAGAGGAAGATCAATATGGTTATCCGATATGATAAGCCCAGACTCATATGAAGATCTATACAACAGCGATTATTCTCATCTAATTAAGACCTCTCTGATATACGCAACAAAGGATGAATATGTACCAATACCAGCAGAAGATGTAAGACCCGGTGTCCTTGGTTCTGACTTATACGTCACATATAACGGAGATCTATTTGAAACTGCTAGAGTAGTCCTGACCCTATGGTTCGCTTTCTGAGGCTTTTATACCTTACTATTCTATAAATGGGATATGAGAGATAGAATATGCATAGTTTGCGGCGAAAAAGCAGAAATCGGTAATTTTTGCAAGGATCATTACTTAGAAAGGAATAACCTAACCGATGTTCCGGATTCTATAGAATTAAATAGATGCAGAGAATGTACGAAGTTTAACATAAGCGGTCGTTTGAAAAGAATAGACGAAGAAACTGCAATAAAAGAAAAATTGAGACAAAAATTCGATATGGAAGAAATAGACAAGATAAAAATAAAGAAAATAAACGACACGAATATCGAAGTCAAAATCATAGGAGAACTAAAAGGTAAACATGAAAAAGAGGAAACATACAAAATAAGATATAAATTAACTAACAGATTATGCGAAGATTGTACCAAGAGAAGAGGTAGATATTATGAGGGTATAATACAAATAAGGCCTAAATCTATCAAAGCTCTTAAGAAAATAATAAATGACGAATCGATAGTAGAGGCCCAAGAGCTAAAAGAGGGGTTCAACGTACTAGTTCTAACCAAAAAAGATCAAAAAAGACTTGTTAACAGAATAAGACCTATGGCAGAAGAAGTAAAAGAATCATATACATTAATAGGAGTTTCAAAAAGTGGTAAGAGATTGACTAGAACTACTACACTTTTAAGGATAAAGGACAAAGACTAATGGTGATAAGATGTCAGATGATAACAATAGTAAGCCTAGCAGAGTAAGACTTCCCAAAGAGGGAGAACTGTTAGGAATTATAGAACAAATGCTTGGAGCCTCCCGTGTACGAGTAAGATGTGCAGATGGGAAGATGAGAATGGGAAGAATACCAGGCAAGATGAAGAAAAGAATTTGGATGAGAGAAGGAGATTATGTAGTCATAAAACCCTGGGATATACAAGGCGATGAAAAGGGAGACATAGTCTGGAGATATACAAGAACTGAAGCTTCATGGTTAAGAAGAAACGGTAAGCTAAAGGTTTTGGAAGGGGAAGAAGAATAAACAAATTTAACAGATAATTTCTATTTCTTATTATGATAAAAGATTCCGAATACAAAAAAATATTTGACGGTGTTTTAGACGAGAAAACCCTGAAAAGTCTATACAATTTGTCTAGAAAATTGAAATTAGATAGTATATCCGGTTTCGTTAAGCAGGGCAAAGAGAGTTCTGTTCTTCTAGCAGAAGATGAAAATGGAAGCAAGATAGCGCTTAAAATATATGCAATAGAGGCTTCTAATTTTAAGAGAATGCAGCTTTACATAAAAGGCGACGAAAGATTCAAAAATATAAGAAAAAATAAAAGACATCTTATACTAGCATGGTGTAAAAAGGAATATAGAAATCTCAAAGTTCTACACAAAGAAGGCGTCAGATGTCCGGAACCTATAATATTCAAAGATAATATAGTAGCAATGGAATTCTTAGGGGAGGATCATAAACCATCGCCTAGATTATCGGACGTAGATTTAGAAAGTCCTGAACAAGTAATAAATGAAATAATTGAAGAAATGAGAAAAATGCATAAAGCTGGTTTAGTTCATGGGGATCTAAGCGAATACAATATATTATTCCATAAAGGAGAACCTTACATAATAGATCTCTCCCAAGGAGTTATACTAAGCCACAAAGAATCTGATAATTTACTCAATAGAGACATTAAGAATATAATTAACTATGCTAAAAATATCGGAGTAGAACTAAACCATAAAGAAGTTTATGAAAAGGTGACAAAAGATGAAGACGATAGTTAAGATACCCGAAAAAAGAGTAGCGGTTCTAATAGGAAAAGATGGAAAGACATTGAAAATGCTACAGGAAGAAACAGGAGTATCTTTAGATCTGGAAAATAATGCAGTAGAGATAGATGGTGAACCTTTAAAAACTCTAGATGCTAAAAATGTAGTTACAGCAATAGGAAGAGGTTTTTCGCCAGAGAAAGCATTAAATCTTTTAAATGACAATTACTATTTAGATATAGTAGACATAAGTCCCTACGGAAATAACCTAGAAAGAATAAAGGGACGAGTAATAGGAACAAAGGGGAAGACTAGAGAAAAAATAGAATCGGAAACAAATACATTCGTCTCTGTTTATGGCAAAACGATAGGTATAATAGGAACCTACGAAGATGTTGATAACGCAAGAAGAGCTATAGATATGCTTCTTGAGGGAAGACATCATGCCACAGTCTATAAATACTTAGAGACGTTATAATTGAAATTTTAAAATAAAGGTGATAAATTTGGCTAAGAAAACTGCCGGCGACATGGCAAAAACGATGAAAGAAATATCAATTGCACAGTTCTTTGAAAAGAACAGGCATTTGTTAGGTTATGATAACAAGTACAGATCTTTGATGACTGTAATCAAAGAAGCTGTAGACAACTCATTAGACGCTTGCGAAGAAGCAGGTGTTCTTCCTGAGATATTAGTAGATATCAGAGATCTTGGAGATAAGAAGATTAAGGTTATTGTAGAAGATAATGGTCCTGGAATCTCCAAGGAGCACATTCCAAAGGTATTCGGAAAACTTCTTTACGGTTCTAAATTCCACAGATTGAAGCAATCTCGTGGTCAGCAGGGTATAGGAATATCGGCTGCTGTTCTTTATTCTCAATTGACGACAAACAACCCAACTAGAATTTGGTCTAAGTCTGAAGACGGCGAAGAAAAAGTTCATCATTATACTGTGATGGTAGATACAGTAAAAAACGAACCAGAAATAATCGAGACTATAGAAGAAAAGGCCCCATTGAAACACAGAGGAACAAGAATAGAAATGATAATGGAAGCCAAATACAGATCAGGTGACAAAAGCGTTGACGAATACATAAAACAAACAGCTATTGTAAACCCTTATGCTGAATTTACTTACAAATTCCCTGATGGAAGCAAACAAGGAAAAAGAGTCTACAAGAAAGTAGTAGATGAGCTTCCAAGGATGCCAGAGGAAATAAAACCTCATCCACACGGAATCGAACTTGGAGTACTAAGGAGAATGATGAAGGAAACAAATTCCCACAGCGTAAAAGGATTCCTTAGAAACGACTTCAGCCGTGTCGGAACAACGTCAGCTAAAAACATTCTAAAAAGCGCTAAGATAGATCCCAAAATGAGAACGGATGAACTGTCTTCAGCGATGGTAGAAAACTTACTAAAGGCAATGCAAACTGAAAATCTAATGAACCCTCCAACAGACTGTCTGAGCCCTATAGGAGAAGAATTGATCATAGAGGGTTTAAAGAAGGAACTTAATCCGGAATTTGTAACCGCTGTTACAAGAAAACCGTCAGTTTACAGAGGTAATCCATTCCAAATAGAAGTTGGAATAGCCTTTGGAGGAGACGTACTAAGTAAGGAAGGTTCTGCAAATATAATGCGTTTCGCTAACAAGGTACCTCTTCTTTACATGGGTGGAGCATGTGCATGCACTGAAGCAGTAAAAGAGGTAAACTGGAAACCATACAAGCTAAAACAGGTTGGACAAGGAATGCCGCAAGGACCTGTTACTATTTTAGTACATATCGCATCAGCTTGGGTACCTTTTACATCAGAATCAAAAGACGCTGTAGCATCATATCCAGACATATTAGACGAAATTAGACTTGCATTACAGCAAGCAGGAAGAAAGATGAAATCTTATTTAGCAGGTAAGAGAAGAAAAGAGGAAAGAAAGAGAAGAGTAAATCTATTTGAAAGGTACTTGCCGGAAATAGCAGGAGCTGTTGCTAAGCTAACAGACGGTGAAGAAAACAAAATACTTGAAGAATTAGAGGGAACTCTTCAATCCAGAAACAAGGAACTTTATGACGAAATTCAGGAAAATAAAGAAAATGATGGTAAAGAATCAGAAGGTGAGAAAGATGGTGAATGAGGACAGAATTAAAAAAGTGAAAAACGTTGGTAATGAAATTTTAGATCAGATAGGAGAAGGTAAAAATCCTCAATTTGAGATACCCGTAAGAACTCTTAGCAACGTAGATTATGATGAAGACGTAGGAACTTTACAATTAGGAGATAGAACATCGTCAAGACATCTTTTCAACATAGCGCACATAAGAAAATTTACTCAGACTCTCGAAAGCGCTGCTGTCGCTAAAGAGCTTCTTGAAGTAGACAAGCACCTGAGCCTGAGGGAAACATTCTATAAAATCAAAAGAACTATACCAGGAACTAGTATCAACATCGTAGACGAGCAGAAAGAATCAGATAATGCTATAGAAGACTTAGAATTATTAACAGGTCTTACAAGAGAACAAATCCACATAAACGCTAACCGTGCAGGATCTGTGGCAGGAAAAGTTGTGATAGAAGATAGAGGAGACGCAATCGACTGGTCAAAACTAGGATCAGGAGGATGGTCAATACCTTCCAACGTTGAAGATATAAAATTCAAATCAGTAGAGGCTGATTTTGTAATATACATAGAGAAGATGGCCACATTTGAGCGTCTTCACGAGGATAAAGTATGGGACAAGCTAAACTGTATAGTTATGGCTTCCCAGGGACAAGCAACTAGAGGTATCCGTAGATTATTACAAAGACTACAAAACGAACACAATCTACCAATTTACGTACTAACTGACCTTGATCCATGGGGATTCTACATTTACTCGGTATTGAAATACGGATCCATTAACTTGGCAGCGTTCTCTGATAAGTTGGCCATACCAGAAATCAGATTCCTTGGACTTACAGTAGACGACGTAAAGAAATACGGCCTCGACAAACACAAAATTAAATTCAAGGACGTTGACACAAGAAGACTTGAGCAGATAAGCAACTATGACTGGTTCAAGGAACACGAGGGATGGCAAGAACAATTTGACCAGTTAAAGAAGATGGGATCAAAAGTTGAGCTTGCTGCTCTTACTGCGAATGGTATAACATTCATTTCAGACAAATACATACCAGAAAAGATAGAAGAAGGCAAATACATAGAGTAGAAGCCAATCTTAAATATCTATTTTCGTAGACTATTTTATTCATATGCCGCAGTAGCTCAGTGGTGGAGCGCTTGATTCTCCTTAGGAGAAGGCGATGCTGTTAACCAATGAGCGGATACCAAGTGGTCATCGGTTCGAACCCGATCTGCGGCGCCATTTATTTTAATTCAGTTAGTTCATAAACTCTCATCTTAACTTCTGTGGGTATACCATCAATATCTAAATCTATATGGCCCTTTTCTTCTAATTCCTTTATTTCCTGAAGGAGATCATTTATCTCATCTTCAACGGACTTCACATTTTCTAGATTTGGCTTTGATATGGCTCTAAAATTAATCTCATAATGAGAATTCAAACTTGTGCCAAGTTCGGTTCTGTACACTGAACCCAATTTATCAAGTATCGGAGAAACAGGAGATTCTGTATCATAAATAAAAATAGGTCTTCCGTCGCATTCTAGATTTATTATATAATATTCAACCATGACGATAATTACATCAAAATTCTTAAATGGATATGTTTTATTTAAGGAAATTAAATATTCTATATGTCTAACCGGAAAGAAGAAGACGCTTTAGGAAAGGTAGAAGTGCCCAAAAATGCATATTACGGATCTTTTACACAAAGAGCTAAGAACAATTTTAATATATCTGGAGAAGGTCCGCATCCAGCATTAATAGAATCAATATCATTAATCAAGAAAGCTTGTGCTGGAGCAAATTATGAATTAAAGTTAATTTCTAGAAAAAAGATGCGAGCCATTTCCGGAGCCGTAGACGAAATACAAAAAGGTATGTACCAAGACCAATTTATTATAGATCCTTATCAAGCAGGGGCTGGTACCCCTATTCATATGAATGTAAACGAGGTTATAGCAAATAGAGCCACGGAAATACTGAAAGGTAAAAAAGGAGATTATCTAGTTCATCCGAACGATGATGTAAATATGGGTCAAAGCTCAAACAATGTAATACCTTCTGCGTTCAAATTAGCAGCTCTAGTACTATCGGAAGATCTAATAATAGCGCTAGAAGGGCTAGAAACGTCACTGAGAAACAAATCCGTAGAGTTCTCAGGCACACTGAAAACAGGAAGAACTCATATGCAAGATGCCGTACCTATAACACTTGAGCAAGAGTTCGAGGCTTACCATTCCTCAATAAAAGAATCGAGAAGAAGAATACAAAAAAGACAAAAAGAGCTGAAGACTATAGGTCTAGGGGGAAATGCCATAGGAACCGGAATAAATACTAAGGCAACATTTTCAAAGAAGTCCATAAACAAACTATCGGAAATTACTGATTATAACCTAAAAGAGGCCAAAAACCATATTCATATAACGCAAACAATGGTACCGTTTGTTGAATATTCGTCTGCTTTAAGGTCCCTTTCTTTAGAGCTAAACAAGTTATCAAATGATTTAATATTATACTCGTCTCAACCATTTTCTGAACTAATATTACCGGAAGTGGAACCCGGCTCATCTATAATGCCAGGTAAGGTAAACCCAAGTATACCGGAATGTGTAAAGATGGTCTGCTCTCAAGTCATAGGAAATGATTCAACAATAACTCATGCAGCTAGTCAAGGTCAATTAGACATGAATGTAATGGCTCCCGTTATAGGTCATAATTTATTGAAGTCGATAGAAATTCTAACGAACTCTATTGACATGCTACGTGAGAAGTGTATAAACGGTCTAAGAGCAAATAAAGATAAAATAAAAGAACATTTTGAGAATTCTACGTCCACTGCAACAGTACTAAGCCCGTATTTAGGCTACCACGTAACTGCAAAACTAGTGAAAGAAGCGAAGAAAATGGATGTCAGTATAAGAGAGGCCGCAGTCTATCATAACCTAATAACAGAAGAAGAGGCTGATGATATATTTGATTCTGTCAATATGACAAATCCAAAAGGCTTTGATAAAAAATTAGCAAAGAAAGTTAAGAAAAGGAAAGGTTACAAACAATTTATAGAAGATTGATCATAATATTATAGGTGCAGATATGGGTAAGAAAAAGAAAAGATTCACCAAAAAACAACAAGAAAAGGCAGATAAAGTATTGGGAATAGATCCCGTAATGGCACTTGTTAGGAATAATTACAACATATCAGATTTTAAAAATGAATGCAATAAATCCAAATGTAAAAAGAAACCGAAAAAAGAAGCTACGATAAAGAAGAATGTAAACGGGAAGAGCAAAGAGCTAGCCTCAGTTTATGTATGCGATACTCATGCTAAATTAGATTCTTTTGAGAAGAAATTAAACAAGGCAGCAGACAAAGGAAAAGTCCAGATAAGTTTAGAAGATATGTAAATTTTTATATTTCATCGTTTCTATTAACAATAATAATGCTGGTTCTCCTCTGGTCGAAAGGAGGGATTGGGAATGAGTTCAGAAGAATGGGAATTGATAGGAGCCTTATTAGGTGACGGTTTTATCCATTATAAAGAAGGTAAAAGATATACAATAGGTTTCGTCGGTCACCCTAAAAACGATGCCAAGTATTACAATTATCTATTAAATCTAATCTATAAACACTGGAATAAAAAACCTGAACCCAAAATAAGGGAACGTGCTCTCAGAGTGACAATACACTCCAAGAAAATTTGTCAGAAGCTTATCTCATTGGGGTTACACTACAATAAAGGAAAACACAGAAAAGCAGAAATACCAGAGGAAGCCTTCGATAAAAAAGAAAATCTAATTTCTATAATAAGAGGAGTTTTTGATACAGACGGGACGGTTTTTACAAGCGACAAACCCGGATCCCCCAATTACCCTTCTATAGAAATAGAGCTTTGTAGTAAAAAGTTAATAGAACAATTAAAATCGTCGCTGGAGGAATTAGGATTCAGAGTAACTAACATAAGCGAATATGATCCAATAAACCCCAACGCAGATAAAAAATATACAATCGGATTACATGGAAGAAAGAATTTAGAAAATTGGTTAAAAACTATAGGCTTTTCAAATCCGTATAAAAATAAAAGAGCCGAATCTTATTTAAATTCATAATATCTATATATGATGTTGATTCGGGCTCATAGCTCAGTTCGGGAGTTATTGCATATTTATTATGCATACCTGCAAGCGCTGCATGACCATTTGGTCAGGCGATACTGAAGATGCAGTTGTCGGGTGTTCAAATCACCCTGAGCCCACCATTTAACCTTTTTTAACCTAGTGACACCCATTTAAATCTTTTTCTGTTTAACTATATGACAGTAGTAAAGGTGTTATCATGAAAAAATTTGTATATATATTAATCGCATTGGCCCTTTTATTATCTCAAGTTTTGGCAGACAGTGATTTTGACTATTTTAACCCCAATGAGGATACGGGAGTCATGACGATAGAAATAAACGACGTTGAAAATGACGAACCTTTAGATGCTAATGTAACAATAAGAGGAAATGTTGAATTTAATTCAGAAACCGAAGATGGTATTATTACACTTAATGTACCAAGCGGCGGTTATGATATAACAGTAGAAAAAGATGGATACGAAACTCACAGAAGCTCATTCTTTGTTTATGAGGATAAAAACAGGATAAAGAAGGTTTATCTCTCAGAACCCATGTCAAGACTAGGGTTCTATGCAAACATTCAAAACTCATTGGACGTTGAGAAGTCCAGATCATCTGTATTACCAGTTACAATCACAAATACGGGAAACGAGGCTAACTCGTACTCGGTCAGAGTAGAGGGAGTTAATCCAGAATGGATAGAGGTAAGCTCTGCTCCTAGAATTCAGCCAGACGAAAGCGAGACTGTTAACGTATTAGTTGCTCCTAA
The DNA here is from genome assembly GCA_964418905.1 of uncultured archaeon. Taxonomy (GTDB): domain Archaea; phylum Aenigmatarchaeota; class Aenigmatarchaeia; order CAYQNF01; family CAYQNF01; genus CAYQNF01. The sequence goes on from CAYQNF010000003.1 coordinate 33,790, forward strand.
CATAGAAGCTAAAATCGGAACATACAGAGCAGAAATAACAATAGATGA
>CAYQNF010000004.1:0-33477 GCA_964418905.1 uncultured archaeon
GCGGCTCCCAAAGACTCATGATTCATAGTGAATATATGTTCACTAAAACTAATAAAATAAACTTACTAACCTAGTTTATGAAACAAGACAAGGAAATTCCAAAGAAATTGCCAGAATTACATGCCACCAATTGGTTAAACGGAAATCCTTCTCTAAAAGATAAAACCATACTAATAGACTTTTGGACATATAGCTGCGTTAACTGTATTAGATCCCTACCTCATATAAAATCAATATGGGAAAAGTACGGAGAAAGGGAAGATTTTATTCTAATAGGGATTCATACCCCAGAATTTGATTTTGAGAAAGATATCAAAAATGTAAAAGACGCTGTTAAAAGACATGGTATAAAATACCCAATAGCGATGGATTCTGAATATGAAATATGGAAATCTTTCAATAACCATTATTGGCCAAGACAATATCTCTTCGATAAAAACGGTAATTATGTTTACAATAATATAGGAGAAGGAAATTACCTGGAATTAGAAAACAGACTAAGAAAATTACTGGGACTCGACGCTTTGAAAGAAAAGGAGAAAAAAGAGATACAAGGAAAGGTCACAAATGAGACATACTGTGGAAAGTTAAGAGGTCCGGACATACCCGGAAGACATTGCAAAGAAGGTCAATGTGATAATTACAAAGATCCCGGAGAAAGAAATGAAGGTCAAATATATTTAGAAGGATTATGGGACAGAAAAGAGGATTATCTAGAACATAAAGGAGAAGAAGGGGAAATAGCAATAAATTACAAAGCTTCTAACGTAAACGTAGTTATTACTTCCGATAATTATCTGGAAATAGATGTTTACTTAGACGATAATTATATACCGAAAGAAAAATCCGGAGATTCCGTACATTTCGACGGGGAAAGATCTTATATTGTAATAGAAAGAGATGACATGTATAACATAATAAACGACAAAGAAAAACATCAACACTCTTTAAAATTTGAAGTAAATAATAGAAATGTGAGATTTTATGCATTTACTTTTGGCTAGATTCAATATCTCTTAATTTCTTCTTAACTCTAGCTTCTGCATATTTATCTTTCGGAGAATATTTAGGCGGATGAGCACTATTTGTGTTACCACACTTGTCACACTCATCTTTTAGAGTGTAACCATGATCGCATTTTTTTATGAGAATAATATCACTCTTTGACAAGTTCGAAAGATCCTTCGCCGTCTTCCTTCTTTATTTCTTCTATTATTTCATCCGCTTTCTTTTTTAGCTTTTGTTCCGCAGATCTAGGATCCTTGCTTTTAATTTTAATAGAATATTTAGGAGCCGATATGTAAGAAGCATCCAATCCAGAATTTTCTAAGACCGTTTTTATTCTCTTTACTCCGTCTGATTTAGGACAAGTAAGTTCTAAGACGCCCTTAACGACAGTTTCCTTTTCTTCTATGGTTTTTTCTGCTATTTCTTCTATAATGTCTACCCATTCTTTGTCTAATCCTCTTTTCTCTAGAAGTTCTCTATTCTTTTTGGCTTCTTTGAAACCTTGGAACATTTCCCCAAACTCCTCTTGAAGTTTGAATCCAACTTCGTCATAGGCATCATCAAGAGAAACTCCTTTCTCTTTTGCAGCAAGTTCAAGCATCTTCTCTGCTCTTCTTTCTCTCTTCCAAGCGTCCAAAGCGTGCTTTCTTTCATAGTCTGAAACTCTCTTAAGACTTAGATAAATATGACCTTTACTTCTATCAATTCCCCTAACTTTACAGGTAACAGTTTGTCCCACTTTCACGTGTCTTCTGATGTCTTTTACCCATTTGTTTGAAACTTCAGAAACATGGACCATACCATCTTTTTCGTATTCAATTAAGTGGACAAAAACAGAATTCGGATTGATATTGGTTACCTTACCAACAACTATCTCATTCTTTGGTGGATACTCATTTAATTTTCTAACTATTTTAATCACCTATACTAAATTATAAGAATTGAGTAAATTACTGAAGTCTTTCAGCTACTTCCACCTTAACTTCTCCTTCTCCGCCGGTGGACTCTACTAAAATTTCTTCACAGACTAAGCACTTTACGTCTTGTGCGGGTCTTTCGAATACTATTTGTTCGTTCTTACATTTTTCACATTTTGTCCTTAAGAATGCATTTTGAGACATGTTATATCACAACTATAACTAATGATTATAACTTAAATATCTTCCTATGGTTTGGTATTTATGAGAATAAATTTTGTAACCGAAGAACCTGCGGTAAAGGTAGGGGATTCTCTAATTATTACAGATGTACATATAGGAATAGAATATGAGTTCTATAAATCGGGGATAAATTTGCCCACACAAACCAAAAAGATCAGAAAGAAGATAGAATCATTACTAAAAGGGACAAAAGCAAAGAAATTGATCATATTAGGTGACTTGACGCACCAAGTCCCAGGAATATCATGGCAAGAAAGGAAAGAGATACCAAAAATGATGGAAAAGTTGAACAAAAGAGCTGAAATTCATATAATCAAAGGAAACCATGACGGAGAGCTCGAAACTCTAATAGAAAACGATGATATCAAAATTCACGGCTCCAAGGGATTTTTGCATAAGGACGTAGCATTCGTTCACGGCAACGCATGGCCCACGAAAGACCAGTTAAAAGCTAAAACTTTGATAATGGGACATATACACCCAACGATTGAATTTACAGACCACTTCGGATTCAGAATGGTAGAAAAATGCTGGATACGTGCGCCAGTAAATAAAGAAGCTCTAGCCAAGAAATACAAAACTGATGAAGATGATATAAATCTAGAAGAGGTCATAGTAGTTCCAGTTTTCAATTCTCTAATAGGAGGTATGGCTATAAACAAAGGTAAAGCATTCATGGGACCCATCATGAAAAAATGCATAAACAAAGAAGAGCTAAAAGCATACCTATTAGACGGAACTGATCTGGGTCACATAAAAAACAAGAAGAGCTAGATCTACTCTCCAAATGTTATATCATAACTACATTCATCTTGAAAATCATAATTGGTATCTACATGTTTTCCGTTTTCAAATAACCAAATCTCGCTACCATTACAATTTTCTACTAGATTGATAAAACTGATATAGAATAAATATGAAGTTCTTCCGCAGATATTACACGCGACACTTTTAGTCTCATTATTGTCTACCAAACAGGCACGCTCAGTGCAAAAGGTCACATCCTCTCTAGTCATAGCTCCGAAAACTCCGCCCACCAATACAAAAACTATCAAAGCTGATATTGATACAATAACCTTTTTCTTATCATATTCTCTCATTCTCCACTCTCCAGAAACTCTGCAAATTTCTTAAATGCCTTTCCTCGCATGCTTATCTTATTTTTTTCTTCTGTTGTAAATTCGCCAAATACTTTTTCATATCCTTTTGGTTGGAATATAGGATCCCACCCAAACATTCTACCTTCCCTGGGCTCAACTAACCTACCTGGTAAAACTCCTTCAAAGAAATGAATATCAGTAGGACTTCTTGCATATCCCACGACTGTTTTAGCCTCTACTTCCAAATTTCCTAACTTATTAGCAACCTCATAAACACCGTCATTTCCCAGGGACTCAAAAAACCATTTGTTTAGAGGTCCGGGTAATCCGTTCAGGCAGCTCATATAAAGAGATGTATCCTCGACTATAAACTCTCCTTCGTGGTATTTGAACGCCTCTTGTAATTTAGCTTTCAGAACTTCATGCGCGTCCATGTGCTGGATTTCTGGTAAATCAACACTAAGCTGTTCTAAATCATCTACTAACTTTTTAGCCTCTTTAAATTTTTTCTCATTTCCTGTTATGAAATAAATTGTCATTTTATCACTCCGATAATTTATTGCCTCTAGTCTTACTTTCTCTCCACCCTTTACTAGTTATACGAATAAATTCAGCATTATTCTGCATTTCTTGTATACTTCTAGCACCGCAATAGCTCATACCACTTTGTATTCCCTTAACTATTGACTTTATCACTTCTTCAACCGGACCCTTGTATTCTATTAGATTCGATACTCCCTCTACGTAAGTATCCATTCTGTTTTTTATTTTCTTACCTTTGGATCTTTCTTTTCTTTCGTGTACGCTTTCATATGAAGCAGAGCCTATATACCTCTTATATCTCCTTCCGTCCTTGTAAACCATTATTCCCGGGGCTTCGTCAGTTCCTGCATAGAACGATCCTGACATATAAGTTCCTGCCCCCAAAGCCAACGCCTTGGTAACATTTCCTATTATCCCACCGGCTCCTCCATCAGCACAAACCGGTATATTAAATTCATTAGCCACTTCGCAAACATCTTTAACCGCAGTGAATTGAGGCACCCCGGCCCCAGAAACTATACGAGTACTACATACACGGGAAGGGCCTATACCAACTTTAAGTCCGTCCGCTCCCGCCTCTATAAGATCTTTAGCCGCTTCCTTAGTTGCTATGTTACCAACCATTACATCAATATCAAATTTGGATTTTAGCTCTTTCAAACTGTTTATCATCATATCCGAATGACCATGTGCTAAATCTATTACGATGACATCCGCTCCCGCCTCCACTAAAGCCTCGGTTCTTTCTATACTATCCCTGACACCAACGGCCGCGGCCACCATAAGTCTGCCTTTATTGTCTCTAGATGCCTCTGGCCAATATTCCATCTTCTTAATATCTTTAGTAGTTATCAGACCTTTCAAATGTCCGTCATTGTTAACTAATGGTAATTTTTCTATCCTATTTTTCTGTAATATATCCTTGGCTTCGTCAGTGCTTATTTCAGGAGTAGATGTTATGAGTTTGTCCTGTCCTGTCATAACATCTGAAACTTTCTTGTCCATGTCGTCCTCAAACAAATAATCTTTAGAAGTAAATATCCCGACAAGTTTGTCATTACTCATAACAAGCAAACTAGTAACATTCTGTCTTTCCATTAAATCTATAGCTTCATAAATAGTAGCGTTCGGTTTTATGGTTATAGGATCCTCTATAACAAAGCTTGTACTTCTCTTTACCCTCTTCACTTCTTCAACTTGATCCTCAATAGAAGAAAATTGATGTATAACGCCAATACCTCCTTCGCGAGCCATGGCAATAGCCATTTTATGCTCTGTCACAGTAGCCATGTTAGAACTAACCAAAGGAACGTTAATCTCTATATTCTTAGTAAAATTAGTTTTAGTATTAGCCTCGGATCTAGAATTAAGAGGTGTACGCTTAGGTACAAGCAGTACGTCAGAAAATGTTAACCCTGTTCGGATATCGTTATTCCCCAAATATATCCTTACATATATTTGTTTTTACCAGATATTAAGCTTTTCTTTTTGCAATTTTATCAATTTCTTTATTAATATTTCCGAAACCTTTAAGAACGGACATTTTCTGGAAAAAGTACTTAAACTAAACTCAGGTCCAGATAGTGCGAATAACCCTTATATAGCTAAATCGGGCATAACCAAAAATTGGTGAATAATATATGGCGTCAGTAATAAAACCTCAATACAAGTTCAAAACTGTAGAAAAGGAGAAATCTGTAGCAGAAAATGGATACAAAGATATCGTAATTTGCGATGAGGATCTAGAATGGGCAGATTATGAATTACTGGAAAACGGCCACAAAAAATCAAAACTAAGTGAAAACGGTAACATCGATGCTATTTACAACGGTTTAGCCGAGGAATTAGAACCTCCTGAAAATCCAAGTAGGGTAATAGACATTCCTTATTCTAGTCGTTTAGGTAAAATACTACACGATGAATTATTCAGAATAGACGCTGAAGAAATAGATGCTCCTCAACTAAATGGACACAAATTCTAATTATTCCTCTTCTTCGTCTTCGCCTACAATTTTTATTGGATACCATTTCTTAGAGCGAGACATATGAGTAAGCTTCTTCTTCTCGCATGTAATAGTCTTACCTTCCAATTCAAAAGGATTCATTACTCCAATCTTTCTGAACTGTTTCATTAATCTATAACTCTCGCTTCTTTTAGAAAAAGTAAATTCTCCGTCTTCCTTCTTAACTCCAGAATATCTTTGAGTATAAGGTCCTTTCCAATATTGGTTATTGTATGTTATACACAGATAGAATTTATTCTCCATAGGCTCTCCTGTCTCGTAATCCTTGACAGGTTCTGTTTTAACTTCCTTAACGTCTAAATCGAATACTCCTTTTCTTCTTCTTACGATATTAACACTCTCCAATATGACTCTTTTATAAACATTTTTAAAATTGTCCTTTTTATTCAAAATAAGACAATTACTATTATGTCCTTGGATGTTAATAAACAAAATCCCAACAAACCAATGGGCATCAAAGGTAAATTATATTCTGTCTTAGCCCCTTTGATAACTCCTGACCTATACATAGGAACCCATGAACTATCTCATATAGGAACAGGAAAGGCACTAAACCAAGACTATGACTTCCATAATTCCAACATAGGAGACACTCCTCTGATAGAACATCTGGAAGATCATAGATATCTACCAAACAACGACGATTCTACTCTTACTCAATCATTAATAGATGCGATAAATAACGGACCTATAGGAGAATCTATTCAAGAGAGGTCGTTATACCCGCTAGGTAAAGGGGCCGCAGGTTTGGGAAGTGCTGCAAAAAATTCTGTACAAGAAGGGTCGTTGGATCCTCTAAGAGATTCGTTGAGTCATTATCCCACTGAAGAAATCAAAAGAGAGATGGTGGAAAGTCCTTTGGGAAGAGCGCATTCAGGAACTCCTGCCAACGCCACCGATTTTGGCATAACACTGATGGGGGGACACGCAGGTACAATATTATTGAATCTGGGTATTGGAGTTTACGCAAATAAAACAGGTAGCGTACCTGCTAAAATATTATCCACGACAATGGCAGGTGCCCAGATCTTAAACATAACAAAGGATGTATTGTTAAGAGACGTAAACTCAGACTTATGGAGATTTTCTGATCTAGTTGATAAAGACCCCGGACTTATAGGAGGAGCTATTGCAACTTTGTCTGCAATACCGGCAGTTTACGCTTGGTGGCCCAACATAAAAGCAAAATTCAGAGGCGAAGAGCCTCCTGCATCTAGAACGTTGGAAGAGCTCCAAGAAGAGATAAACAATATACATGTAGAATGTAAGGATTTGGAAAATCCGGAATTAGACTATAACGTAGAATAATGATGGCGGACCCGACGGGATTTGAACCCGCGACTTTTGGCTATCTTCTTTCACCGCACTTCCGTGCTCAATTCTTCTATTTAGAAAATAGAAGGCCAACACTCTAAATCCAAGCTGAGTTACGGGCCCACACAACAGTAGAAGTATTCTATATTAGCATTTAAATATATTTGCTCTCATTGGATGAAAAACGGGACATCTTTTTAACGGTATCTATTTCTATTATAGTTTATGTCATTCAAAATAGGCTTGGTCGGAAAGCCGTTAGCAGGGAAGAGTACATTTTTCAAAGCATCAACTTTAGCAGATATTCCTATAGCCTCTTATCCATTTACAACTATAGACAAAAATGAAGGCGTGGCTTATGTGAGAGTAGATTGTCCGGCCAAAGAATTCGGTAAAACATGTGACCCAAAGTTCGGATTTTGTAAAAATAACAAAAGATTTGTTCCCGTAGAGCTAATAGACGTAGCCGGTCTAGTCCCAGGAGCCCACGAAGGAAAGGGAATGGGAAATAAATTTTTATCAGATCTAAACGAAGCAGATGTTTTAATCCATGTAGTAGATTCTTCAGGAAAAACTAATGCAAAAGGAGAACCATGTGAAGATCATGATCCATGTGAAGACATAGAATTCCTAGAAAGAGAAATAGATATGTGGTATTTAGGCGTAATGAAAAGAGGCTGGGACAAAATTGTTAGATTGGCTAAACAAAAGGACGAAGATTTTCACGTTTCACTATCAGGACACCTAAACGCTTTTAGAATTACTAAGTATATAGCAAAAAACGCTATGATAGAATGTGGACTCGATCCAGAGAACTATGAGAATTGGGAAAATAAAGATCTTGAGAAATTGGCAGTAGAACTTAGGAAAAGAACCAAGCCGATGGTAATAGCTGCTAATAAAATGGATCTACCGTCCTCTAAAGAAAATATAAAGAAAATGAAAGAAAAATTCCCGCACCTTATGATAATACCATGTTCAGGGGATATGGAACTTGCCTTAAGATCCGCAGCAAAAGCAGATCTCATTGATTATGTTCCAGGGGAATCAGATTTCAAGATCAAAGGCGATCTAACAGATAAACAAAAGAAAGGTCTAGAGAAGATAAGAAATTCTTTAGAAAAATATGAATCCACAGGAGTACAAAAAGCATTAGACTCCGCTGTTTTCGATTTCTTAGAATATATAGCAATATTCCCGGGCGGGGCCAATAAACTAGAAGATTCAGACGGCAACGTTTTACCGGATTGCTTCCTTTTACCGAAAGGGTCAACAGCTTTGGATTTTGCTTACGCTTTACATACCGACTTCGGTGATAATTTCCTATACGCTGTGGATGTCAGGACTAAGCAAAAAATAAGCAAAGACCACAAACTAAAGAACGGAGACATTATTGAGATAATAAACGCCGCTAAATGAATTTTTATTTCTAGAACACTAAATTATAACATGTTAAACAAACTAAGCGAAAAAGAGAAAGGTTATATCATAGGACTTTTCATAGGAGATGGTTACTCAAACTACCACAAGAATAGTAGACATTATAGAGTAAACTTCTATCTCAATTCAAAAAAAGACAAGGATGTAATAAACAAAATAACATATACCCTAGAAAAGATAGGACTTAATGTCTATTTCTACAAAGACAAGAGATCAAATACTGGAATAGTTAGAGTGAGCTCTAAGAATTTTATGAATACAATGGAAAATGAAGTTAATAACATAGACTCGTTGGGTGATACATCTGAGGAATTTAAAATAGGACTGTTATCGGGATTTATAGACGCAGAAGGTTATGTAAACAACGGAGAAATCCAATTAACTCAAAAAGACAAAAATACTTTATTATTATTCAAGAAAATAGCAGACGAGTTTGATATATCAAGAAAGTTCTGGTCTGCTAAGAACTATAAAGGTTCTGGATCAATTTGGCGCTTTAGGGTATCAACTAAGTTTAAATATCTCCCGCACAATTCTTGTAAAGTCAGGAGACAATATTCAACGTAGCGGGGTGGGGCAAGGTCCGTATGTTTAATCATTGGACCCCCGAAGCCTGGAGTGCCCGCGAGGCTCATAACCTCGAGGCCAGTCGTTCAAATCGACTCCCCGCTACCATCATTTTCTAAAAAATTAAACAAATATACACAATTTATGGTTCAGACCAAACAAATAAACTTTTTATAAGGAATAAAATTCTAGTTTTTTGTATAGGTGAACACTAAATGGCAGAACTATTATCTGGAAGTCTTGGACTCGGTCTAGGGCTACTATTGGCATTAGTGTTTGCTAGCTATTCAAAGCTAAAAGGCTTGGATAAACAACTACATTGGGTAGCAGCTGGTGGTCTATTTTTCTTAATAGATGCAGCTCTAACTGACGGTCTAGGAACGCTTCTTCAAGGAGCAGCCGGACCTCTTTCCCAGTTGTTTACAGGTCTAGGAGCTTTATTTGTGCTTGTTGGAGCTCTTTGGGCTTCAGGTAAGCTTCTAAAGGTTTAATCTTATTAGGCCTTGCTAGCTAGCAAACAACCCTCTTTCTTTTTTTATTTTTATTTCTTAGGAAATAATTACATATCGTCCCTATCAGAAGGTTCAATATATTTGTCTAGAATATTTCTAACTCCTCCTTTTGGATTTTTCATATCTCCTTCATATCTAGGAATTATGTGAACATGTAAATGATCTATACTTCTCCCCGCAGCTCTTCCATCGTTAATACCTATGTTATACCCATCCGGATTGAACCTCTCGTCTAGTTTATTCTTAACTTCTTTAATGAATTCGTAAAGCCCTGAAACGTATTCTGAGTCCATATCAAAAAACGAGACTATATGTCTTGTTGGGATAACAATACAATGGCCCTTACTAACAGGAGCTAGATCAAGAAATGCATGAAAATCTTCATCTTCCAAGATATTGTCCTTTATTTGGTTCTCTATTAATTTACAGAATCTGCAATTATTTGACATACTAAAAATAATTTTCGAATTTATTTAACTCTTTCAACAGCTAAATCTAGGCATACTTTCCAGACACGAGAAGCATATTGACTCATCTTTCTTCCCTCATACATTTTTATCTCATATCCAGATCTTTTAGCAGAGGAAACTACCTTTCCTACACTTTCATCAAAAAGTGTCTCTTCTGCCTCTGTATTATAAAAATTAATAACTCCTTTGTCTTTCAGGACAAGAAAGGCCTCATCTAAAAATTGGTGGGCATGGACCCCCAAAGGCATTACAACTCTATCAAATTTATCTTCAAAATCCTCAGAAACTTCTTTAACATCGCCAAGAACGGCGCTCGCGTTATCTATCTTATTCAGTTCTATATTCTTCTTCATGTAGTCAACTGCATCCGGATTTATCTCAATACCGGTAACACTTCCAGGATTAGAATTCTTTGATATGACTACAACATAAGGCCCGCATCCTGCAAAGAAAACGCATACATCCTCTCCGTCCTTTATTTGCTCTGCTATTAATATCCTCTCGGTTCCTTCTCTAGGAGAGAAAAAAACTTTCTGTGGATCCAATAAGAATTTGCATCCACTTTCTTTATGCAATACTTCAGTATCTTTTTCCCCTTTTATAATTTCATAATCTCTAAGTCTGAACTCTTCTTTTCTATCGCTCAGTTCTCTAAGAACTGTATTAACATTCTTATGATTGCTCATTATAGCATCTGCTATAGTTTCTTTTTTCTCTTCTAATGAGTCAGGGATCTCTATTATAGCAACAGCCCCTTCTCTGCTCCCTATAACATCGTAACTAGTAATCAAATCTTCCAGTTCTTTCTTTGTCAAATCCTTTTCCAATAACTCTTTTAATGTTGCCATACTCAATAATGAGTACCGATAAGATTAAATACTATAACGTCAAGCGATTTTTAGGATGAGTACAAACTAGGGGGACTATAAAATGGCATTCGTATGTAAAAAATGTGGTTATAAACAAGAAGATCCTGGACTTTGCCCGCAAGACGATGAAAAACTTATAGCAGAAGCACTCAAAGAAGATGTTGTTCCGGAAGACATTGAAAGCGACTTTGTAGAAGACTTTGATGAAGAAGATGAAGAGGTCGACGAAGACGAAGAGGATGAAGAAGAGGATTTAGAGGATTTCGCAGACGATGACGGAGAAATATTGGAAGAATTAGAGGAAGAGGAAGAAAACGGATACGGACTTTAAAAAGTGATTGTATATGTTATTTTTGGTAGGCCTTGGACTTTATGATGAGAAAGATATAACATTCAGGGGAATAGACACTGCCAAAAATAGTGATTTTGTTTATGCAGAAACTTACACATCAGACTGGAAGGGTTCTTTCCAGAAATTAGAAAAAATGATTAACAAGGATATAGAATTACTAGATAGATCAGGAATGGAAGAAGATGCTGGAGAATTAATAGAACAGGCAAAGGATAATGACGTTTGCATCTTCATACCAGGAGATCCCCTAGTGGCAACTACTCATTCTTCTTTAATGGTAGAGGCAAAGGATAATGATGTACCTGTAAAAATTGTACATGCTTCATCCATATATTCCGCAATAGCGGAAACCGGATTACATATCTACAAATTCGGGAAAACTGTATCTTTACCATCAAGTGGATTAACAGAATCAATAATAGATGGAATAAATGAAAATAATGAAAGAGGGTTACACACTCTAGTTTTATGTGATATAGGACTTCCTTTCAAAGACGCAATCGATCTAATGAAAGACGAAATAGAAGATGAAAAAGTTGTTATATTAAGCCAAGTAGGATCTGAAAACTCAAAACTTCAATACGATAACGTAGAAAACTTAGATATGGACATAGAACCACCATATGTTATAATAATTCCAGGTAATTTACATTTCAGTGAGGAAGATATGCTTGAGTGAGACTAAAGACAAATTGATTGAAGAAACCGATAAATGGTTAGAAAAACTTAAAGTGGAAATTCCTGGCATAGATCCTGAAAATAAAAAAGAGGAAGAGGCTCTGGAAAACATAAACGCTTACATAGAAGATTCTGATTACTTTAGACAAAAAGAAGACCATGTTCGTGCATTTGAAGCATGTATATGGGCATGGGCAGTTTATGAAATGATTTTCAAATTTATTAAAGAATAAAAGTTTATTTCTCCCTCTTGTTTTATGGTAAACAACATACAGACAATGAAGAGAGTAAGAAGGTTATTTTTGGAGAGTGTTAACTCTTTACAAGAAAAATTAGATTCTTTGGATTCTCCAAGAGTTATAGAAGAACCTATTAGAGATTATTTAAGAAGTGCTGCTATAAGCTTAAATCACGGAGGCCCGGGCCATTTACTAAAGGACGGATCCTCTAAAGAAAATTTATTTGAAAGGGGTTTATTTTCAGAATTACAAAACGAAGACGTAATACTCGAAAGGGATCACTACGATGCTATATTTTATACCAGCAAATGGAAAGAGTTAAGCGATGAACCAAAATGGGTTTACAAGGCAAAAAGAATAGTAAAGGATCCTAGTTTTATGCCTCAAGATTTTGGGACCAAAGAAGCATTGATTCTAAAAATAGACATAATATTGAATTCCATGTATAGGTCTAGAGAGCTTGTGAGATATATAGTATATGCAAATGAAGGCAGGGAAGAAAAACCATATGGCTATGACTTTCTAGGTACCGTAAGGCCAGAAGAATTTAAGATATGGTCGGAAAGAGCAGAAAAATTCTTTGAAGATCAAGCAGAAAGATGGGATTTATAACCTAAAAATCAATTTCTTCGGAACCGTTCCAGAGCGTCTCCCAATAATGGGAAAATGTTTTAACCAGTCCTTTGTTCTTGGAATGAACTCCTACATAATTTGTTCTTCCGTTTGCGTTATACTCCATTCTATACAGACACTCTTTTCCATCCACAATTAATATTGTAAGAGGGATTTCATCTGGATAGGTTTTTAAATCCATATATTTCCCGTAAAACATGACTCTACTGACATTATCCTGGCCTATTTTTGTCACCCCTTTAAAATCAACTTCTCTTTCAGTGGCATCATTTAGCATTTTATCTATCAAAGGATGTCTAGAAAATCTAGGACTTACCGCAAGCACTTGCTCCTTACTTCTCGATACCATTTCGGCCATCTTTTCATGGAAAGCTCTTCTACCGTCCACGGTCCATATTATATCATCCTTATTAACAAGAACTTCATTTTCTTTTCTTAAGTTGTCTGATATTCTTTTGAATTCTTCAGCATCTTCCTCTAGCCTACTTATTCTATTTTTCTCCTTTTCTATAATCTCATCAATAACATTCTCAATAGGTCTAGCTTTGTACATTTTAGGGGAACCCGGATATTCCTCAAGCATACCTTCTTTAGTTAGATACCTTAAAGTATCATAAATTTTACTTTTTGGTATTCCCGAAGCCTTAGCCGTTTCAGAAGCAGACATGACCCCTCTCAAGCCAAGGGCTAGATAAGCTTTAGATTGATAACCAGTAAATCCAAAATCCTTTAACTTTTCAACCAATTTCTTTGGAAGTGACATACTTTAAAAAGCAAATAAAAGGTTATAAGCTTTTCTTTTTTATGAAAATTCTAAACATTCGTTAAAATAATATAAATCACAAATTGACACTATAAGTAGGTACTTCTATGGTAAAAATTGAGAAATTGATCTTACATGGATTCAAATCATTTAGAAAGAAAACTGAACTCCCCTTTCCGGAAGGTTTTAATGTAGTTGCAGGACCAAACGGTTCCGGTAAAAGTAATATAGTAGACGCTATGACTTTCGTTCTTGGTACTCTGAGTACTAAATCTCTACGTGCCGATAGATTAAACGAACTGGTTTATCATGGACATAAACAAAAAAGACCTTCCAAGTTCGCAAAAGTTTCTCTCTATTTAGATAATGAAAGCGGGAAAATACCAACAGAAGACGATACGATAAAAGTTACAAGAAAGGTAAACAAAAAAGGTAACTCCGTCTATAAAATCAATGGTAAGATTGAAACCAGGAATAAAATTTTAGATCTTCTTTCATCTGCCAACGTTTTCCCAGATGGACACAACATCATAATGCAGGGAGACATTACAAGAATTATAGAAATGAGTCCTGAACAAAGAAGAGAAATGATTGACGAAATATCCGGAATAGCTGATTACGATGATAAAAAAGTAAAAGCAGAAAAGGAATTGGAAAAAGTTGAAACAAGATTATCTGAGTTTGAAATTATAGTAAACGAAAGAGAAGAGATTCTAAACAAACTAAAGAAAGAGAGAGACGCCGCGATAAAATATGAAAAATTATCAAAAGAATTAAAGAAATTAAAAGCATCCTATTTGAAATCCAATATAGAAAAATACGAAAATGACTTTGAGACCCTAGGAAAAGAGATAGAAGAAAAAACCAAATCCGTAGAGGAATTGCAAAATACTGTAGATGAAGCAGAAGACAAAATGGACAATATAGAGAAAAGAAACAGAGAGTTAAGCAACAAAATATTCGACTCTGCTAAAGACACAGAACTTATGAGAAAGCACGAAGAAGTAAAAAATGATATAATCAGAACTCAAGATAAAATAAAATTCAGTAGAAAAGAAATAGAAAGAATTGATCAAACAATAGAAAGACTACAAGAATTGAGCCACGGTGGCGGTAAGGCCGTTGAAACGATTTTGGGTCTAAATAGGTCCGGTGTATACGGAACTGTTTCTCAACTAATCTCATTTGACGCAGAGCATTCAACTGCTCTAGAAGTTTGTGCAGGAGGACATCTTTCAGATATAATAGTAAAAGATGATAGATTAGCACAAGAATGTATAAAGTACCTTAAGAGGGAAAAAATAGGAAGAGCTACATTTTTACCATTAAACAAAATAAAAGAAAGAAATCCTAGAGATTATGATTTAAGAAAGAAAGACGGTGCAATAGGCTGGGCTATAGAGCTTATTGATTTTGACAAAAAATATATGTCCGCTCTTAAACATGTCTTCGGCAGTACATTGGTCGTAGAAGATATAGAAGCTGCCAGGAGGATAGGAATCGGGAAAACAAGAATGGTAACATTATCCGGAGATTTGATAGAAACCTCTGGGGCTATGATAGGTGGTCATTATAGAAAGAAAAAGCAAATGGACACGAAATCAGAAGTAAAGAAGAAAAAGGAGTTAGAAAATGACATAAACTCCCTACAAAACAAGCTTCAAGAATTAGAAAAGAAAGAAAAAGAGCTTTCTGATAAATTAGGAAACAAATCAAAAGATGTTCTAGACCTAGAAAAACAAAGAAATACCCAAGACAAGGAATATGAAAAACTGAGAACCGAAAGGAAAAAGAACTATGAAAGGATGCTTAGAGAAAGAGAGAGACTCGGTAAAATAAAAATGGAAAGGGCTAAAGTGGAAGCCAAACTAGATAATTTCAAAGCAGAATTCCAAGATTACAAGGATCAAGAATCATTCTACAGAAGAGAAATACAAGAACTGGAAAAACAGGTGAGAGAAACTACAGAAGAGATAAACAAACTAGGCCCAATAAACCAGAAAGCTGTCGAAGAGTATGATATAATAAGAAATGAATTCACCGAGCTAAGCAAGAAATTTTACAAATTAAAAGAAGAGAGAATGGCAGTTCAAGAAATGATTGACGAAATTGAAACAAAGAGAAGGAACACATTCATGAAAACTTTCAATGAAGTAAGAGACGAATTTGGGAGAATATTTGGGATAGCCACAGGAGGTACAGGAAATCTTGAATTAGAAGATTCCGATGATATAACATCCGGGCTTCTGATAAGAGCAAACCCTGAAGGCAAATCTCTAATAAACATGGATTCTTTATCAGGAGGAGAAAAAACGATGGTTGCACTTTCATTCTTATTTTCATTGCAAAAAGTAAGACCGGCCCCATTTTATATTCTAGATGAAATTGATGCCGCTTTAGATAAGTCAAATACTGAAAAGATTGTAAAATTAGTTCAAGAACTCAGTAAAGATGCACAATATGTAGTAATATCCCACAACGACCACACGATAAGTAACGCTGATCGTGTAGTTGGAGTAACAATGGCAGGTGGGGAATCCAAGATTCTTGGAGTAGAGTTAGCAAAGAGTAATTAATTTCCGATAAACTCAAAACGAGGTACTTCTTCGCCGTCGACTTCTACATTTTCCAGGAACATGTCCTTAGGTCTTACCCATATCTGGTCTTTTCCAAAATCTTCACTTTCGTACAATGCTATGTAAACGACAAGCTCTTCCAGAGTCTCGCTGTGTCTAGCAACTCCTATGACTTCATAATCCTTTCCTTTGTAATGTCTATATTTTCCCTTTCTTACTTCTTCTGACATAGTCTATATTACACATAACAATATTTAACTTCTAAACATAATTCTTATAGTGATATAATTGAATGAAGAGCAAATTCTAGAGTCCATAATAAAAGAATATTCATGGGAAACTGTACTTTATAATATAGTCATAGCAGAGGACATGGACCCATGGGATATAGATATAGTGAAATTAGCAAACGCTTTTGCTAAATATATGAAGAAATTAAAGGAAATGGACTTTAGAATACCCGCAAAGGTAATATTAACCGCTTCAGTTTTCCTAAGAATGAAATCAGAAGCCCTAAAAATAGAAGAGGAAGAAAAGAAAGAGAGGAAAAAGAAAGACGAAGAGCCTCTAGATGTATCAGACGTTCCCGATATAGACAAACCGGCAAAAAGGAAACCCGTTAGAAAAGTTACCCTAAACGAACTAGTAAGTGCTCTGGAAAAGGCCTTTGAAGTGAAAGAAAAAAGGGATGTAAGAAGAAACACCGAACAGACCGTAATAGAAGTAGAAGAAGACAATATACACGAAAGGATAGAAGATTTATACAATGAAATTATAGATTATATAGAAGAAAAGAGAGGGAAAAAAATACCATATTCTAAGTTAGTACAACAAGATGACTCTATGAAAGTAGTTAAGTCTTTCCTACCTTTGCTGCATTTAATGCAGGAAGGTAAAATAGACGCGGAGCAAGAAGAATTATACAAGGAAATTTATATTCATCTAAAGAACAAAAACGACGACGAAGAGGACAATGATTATGACGACGAAGGAAGAGAAGAAGAAACTGATTGAAGGCGCTCTCTTCATGGGAAACACGGTAAAGAAAGAAGAATTAATGAAGATAGCCGGATGTAATAAAGAAGAACTTCATGAACTAATGAGAGATCTAGAAAGAGATTATTTTGACAGAGCTATTCATATAATTGAGACTGAAGACGAGTATAAAATGATGGTCGAGACTGAGATAAATGATAAAGTATCTCACTTGGCCCCACACGCCGATATATCACCGGGTCCTCTAAGGACATTGGCCATTATAGCATTCAAACAACCTGTAAAGCAAAGTGAAATAGTAAAGGTACAGGGAAATAGAGTTTATGATTATGTTAAAGAGTTAGAAAACAGAGGACTAATAAAATCAAGTAAAGAAGGAAGAACGAAGGTTCTAGAAACGTCAGACGAGTTTGAAGACTATTTCGGATTAAGCCCAGAAGAGTTAAAAAGATTAAAGAAGAAGAAAACGAAGGAAGAAGACGGTGAGGACAATGCCGAAGAGGGAAATGACAAGTCTTGATCTATTCTATTTACTAAAAGAAATAAGACCCGTGCTTTCCGGAGGAAAAATACAAAAAATATACCAAGACGGAAGAGATTTTAGATTTAGAATAAATACAGGCGAAAACCAGGAAGAATTGTTTATAGGGCAAAAAAGAATGCATCTATCCAGCTATAAAAGAGAAAGCCCTCAGATGCCGCCATCTTTCTGTCTATTTTTAAGAAAACATCTACAAGGAAGAAGAATCAATGATATAAAACAGGTAAACTTCGATAGAGTAGTACAAATAGAGACTGACGATTCTTTTGTCATAATTGAACTTTTCTCAAAAGGTAACGTGATACTAACAGACAAACAAAGAAAAATAATAATGCCTCTAGAAGTCCAAAATTGGAAGGATAGAAAGGTTGCTCCAAAGGAGAATTATAAGTTCCCTCCATCGAGCTACGATATACCTAAGATGACATTAACCGAATGGCAGAGATACATGCAGAAGGACAGAGAGTTAGTAAAAACCTTAGCATCGTTAGGCCTAGGCGGTACATACGCAGAAGAAGTTTGTGCTCTTCTAGGAGCAGACAAAAACATGATAGCCGGCGATATGTCGAAAAAACAAATAGAAATAGCGGCAGAGGCCACTAGATCATTATTCAATAAGGAAATAAATCCAAGAATAATAATTGATGAAGAAGAAAAAATAGATGTTCTTCCTTTCGAAACTAGAATTTATTCTAGAAATAAAAAGAAAACATTTGATAGTTTCAATAATGCCGTTGACAACTACTTCACAGAAATGGAAATAGAGAAAAAGGAAGAAGAGGTCGAGAAAAAGGTAGAAAAGGCTGAGAAAAGGGTAGAAAAGAAATTAGAAAAGCAAAAAGAAGCTATAGACAAATATGAAGATCTGGAAAATGAAGCTAGAAGAAAGGCAAATTTGATAAAAAAACATTACGCTGACATTTCATTGATAGTAAAAACCATAAACAAGGCAAAAGACATGGGAATGACATGGGAAGAGATCAAATCCAAGGCCAAACAGGAAAGTGATGGCGAAGCCGGTCTAATAGAGGATATTCAAGAAAATAACGGATTGGTTGTTCTGGATTTAGATGGAACTGAAATTAAGATAGACTTCACTACCTCTATAGAAAATAACATAGACAGGATATACAAAAGAGCAAAATTCGCAAAGGAGAAAATGAAAGGTGCTAAAAAGGCCGTTAAGAAAACAAAGAAAGAAGTTGAAAAAGTAGAGGACCACGTAAAAAAGAAGGTTAAAAAAGAACAGAAAGAAGTCAAAAAGAAACGGAAAAAGAAATGGTATGAAAAATTCAGATGGTTCCACACATCAGACGGTTTCTTATGCATAGGCGGAAAAGACGCTGATCAGAATGAGGCCTTGATTAAGAAATATACAGACGATGACGATGTAGTTCTTCACGCTGAAATTCAAGGAGCTCCGTTCATTGTAATAAAAACTAAAGACAGGGAAGTTAGCCCGGTGGCCATAAGAGAAGCAGGGGACTTTGCAGCTGTTTACTCTTCTGCATGGAAAAAGGGTTACGGTACAATAGACGTATACTGGATAAGACCCGATCAAGTGTCAAAAGATGCTCCTTCCGGGCAATATCTATCAAAAGGTTCGTTTGTGATAAAGGGTAAGAAAAATTACCTAAAAGAAAGGGAATTGAAAATATCTTTGGGCGTAAAGTTTGATGAAATAGGGCCTAGAGTAATAGCAGGACCGGTTCAATCAATCAATAAAAACGCTAAATACTTCATAACAGTCAGACCGGGATATACATCACAAGGAGAACTATCTAAAAATATAAAGAATAGAATATTAGGAAAATCCACTCCTGAAGACAGGGGTCAAATAGAACAGGTGAATTCAGAAGAATTCAGGCAATTCTTACCACCAGGAAACTCGGACATAGTAGACGGTCCAAGCGATACCATGTAACTACTGATTCTCATAAAATAAATTCAAAGCATCGACTACGTTTCTATGGACCTTCTCTATGCTTTTAGTTCCATCTATTGTTATAATGTTATTATATTTTTCTGCTAACTTGTCGTAATTGGCTAAAACCTTCTCTAGAGTATCAACTTTCTCATAAAACTCTTTTTCGTTTCTTGAAGCATCCATTCTACGTACGCATTCTTCTGCAGGAACTCTAAGATAAAAAACCACGTCTGGTTTCAGAAATCTGGAATTCATATCTTCAATATATTCAATCGGAAGTTCTATACCACCGTAAGCCATTGAAGAATACATTGATCTATCGCTGACAACAGTAAATCCCTTCTCTAGCATTGGTTTTACTTCTCTGTCAAGTAAATGCGCTCTATCTGCTGCAAAAAGTAATTGTTTTCCTTCTTCTGGTATATCCCACTCGTGGGTTAAAAATCCTCTAACTAGTCCTCCTACTATATTATTAGTGGGTTCCTTTGTAGTATGAACTCTTTGATCTTCGTTTTCCAAGTATTCCTGAAGCAGTTTAACCTGAGTAGTCTGACCGGATCCATCAAGTCCCTCAAATACGAAGTAATCTCCATGTAACGACATAACAATAAATTATAACACTAAGATATATTAGTTTACTTCGTTTATTTTAGAATGTGATATCATGTTAGATAATTATTTTTCCGATGATTTAGTAAACAAATGGGGAGAAGAAGCTCCGGAATTAAACCCCCACCAAAAAGAGTCATTAGAAAGAGGGCTTCTAGACGGGAAAAATATGATAGTATCGGCCCCCACATCTTCCGGAAAAACCTTGATATCAGAATTCGCTTTCATGAATACTATCCTAAACCAAGGAAAAAAAGCTGTTTATTTAGTACCTTTGAGATCTCTAGGATCGGAGAAATACGAAGAATTTAAAGAGAAATACGAAAAGTTGGGAATAAGGGTAGCGCTAAGTATAGGGGATCTTGATTCAAAGGATGGATGGCTCGGGGACTACGATCTAATCATAGCAACATCCGAAAAAATGGATTCTCTACTAAGACACGGAGCATCTTGGACAAAAGATCTAGGCCTCGTAGTAGTAGATGAAATTCATTTACTCGATGATTCCAACAGAGGCCCTACATTAGAAGTTACATTAACTAAATTACTACAAAACTCAGATTCTAGAGTATTAGGCTTATCGGCCACAATAAAAAATTCTCAAGAGTTAGCCGACTGGTTAAATGCAGAATGTATAATAAGCGATTATCGCCCTGTTGACCTAAGCGAAGGAATATATGACGGCAATGCTATACACTTTGAGGAATTCAAAGAGCCATTACAAAGCGATGGGAACAATGAGAAAGTTCTAATAGAGGATACTCTTAGAAAAGGTAAACAAGCTTTATTTTTCGTAAGTTCAAGAAGAAATGCCGAAGCCGCTGCGGAAAGGTTAGGCGAAGCAATACAAAAGAAGATAAAAAAGGGGGAAAAAGAAAAATTAAAGGAGGCTTCTGAAAAGGTATTGAATGCGTTAGAAAGTTCGACTAAACAATGCAGAAGGCTAGCTAAATGCGTAAAAAATGGATCCGCTTTTCATCATGCAGGATTGCACTACAAACAGAAGAAAATAGTCGAGAATTACTTCAAAGAAGGAAACATTAAGTCAATAGCGGCTACTCCAACACTTGCCGCGGGAGTAAATTTACCAGCCTATCGTGTTATTATCAGAGACATCAAAAGATATTATGGAGCTAAAGGTATGGATTACATACCTGTCTTGGAATACAAACAAATGGTCGGCCGGGCAGGAAGAACAAAATACGATAGTGAAGGTCAAGGAATAATAATTTCAAAAAGTCAGGGAGAAGCTAGATCTCTAGCCCAAAGATATATTCTAGGTGAACCTGAAGAAATATACAGCAAATTATCATTAGAGCCTGTTCTCAGAAGTCATATACTTGCCCTAGTAGATGAAAGAGAGAAAATGAGCCTAGATGATATATTAGAATTCTTCTCAGAAACATTTTACGGACATCAATATGGAAACGTGAAAGACATTGAAAAGAAAATAGAAAATGTTCTTAATTACCTTACAGAAAATAAAATGCTTGTAAAGGTAGGAGAAGAATATCTAACAACCAGAATTGGTTCTAGGGTGTCTCAACTATATCTAGATCCGCAAAGCGCAGTTACGATAATGGATGCCATAGAGAATGTAAACTGGTGGACTCCTTTGACTCCATTAATTACTATTTCCTCATGTTTAGAACTAAAACCGGGAGTTAGGCCTAGAAAGAATGAAATAGAAGACCTTCAAGCCGATGTTGATTACAGAGAAAGGGAAATACCAGTTCCTATACCTGAAACATGGGAATGGGAATTTGAAGAGTTTCTGAAGACTTACAAAACCGCTCTTCTATTCGAGGATTGGATAAAAGAAAAATCTCAAGACCAATTACTCAAAAAATACAAAGTACCGCCTGGAGAATTAAGGGTAAAATTACATCTAGCGGATTGGCTTATCTACTCAATGAAAGAGTTAATAACGCTCTCAGGAAAAAAAGAGATGATAAACCGCGTTCAAAAGATTAGACTTAGAATGAAATATGGTATCAAAGAGGAATTGTTACCAGTTGTTAAGCTAAAAGGTATAGGAAGGGTAAGATCAAGAAAATTATTCAAAGCTGGCTTTAGAAGCATAAAAGACATAAGAGAAGCCAATCCAAAAAGATTACAAAAAATAGTAGGAACTAAAACTGCAAATAAGATACTAGAACAGGTATCTGGCAAAAAAGAAGATCTGAAAGACGAAAAGCAGATGACTCTCAAAAAATACTAATGTTCTGAAAATTTTCAGAAAAGGCTCTTAAATATTTTTATTGAAAATTATTACTATGCTACCAGAACACATACCGAATACATATAGCGCAGGCGGAATAGAAATTAATCTATCCGATACACAAGCTGTTTTATTAGACTGTTTAAGAGAGATATCCCCAAAACCGAAAAGAACTGATCAATTGGCAGCATATAGTAGATTGGATACAAAAACTACCAGAAAAGAACTCTCTAGACTAAAAGAGAAAGGTTATGTTTCCAGAAAAAGAGGTAAATGGAAAGCTACTGTAAGCGGTATAGTTTATCTTAGAAAATACGAAAAAGTATTAGAAAGTGAATAAAGATGGTATCTGTTAGAAGAATATCTAAGATGAGAACTCAGCTAAGAACTCTTGATTTTTTAGAAAATAGACTTGACGGGGATCCCATAAAGCCTGGTAAAGTAGCGGATGTTCTGGACATGACGCCCCAAGCCATAGGAAAAATATTCAGGGAGTTAAGAGACTTAGGTTACGTTTCTACGTACGAAGGAAAAAGAAGGTCATATAAAATATCGCCATCCGGCATTTTCGAAAAAAGAAGATTAGAAGAGAAAATTAGAAAATATGAAACTAATTAGATTTTCTAGCAAAGGTCAGAAATCCTGTATGTGAAAGCATATGATGATCTGGTCTTGTCCAATCAGATATGACCTTCCATGTTCTAACAAGTACTTCTCTTGTTTCAATCTCTCTCCAACCTTCACCAAGATTTTCATGCACTTTTTCAGCTTGGTTTATTACAGGACTATAAACAACTAACCACCCTCCGGTTCTCAGGGATTCATGACACTTATCAAGAACATCCTCAGCACCTTTCATGTCTAAAGTTATCAAATCTAAATCTTTCTCAGTCATCTTAGAAACTGACTTATTCTTAATTTCTAGATTATCAAGACCAAATTTTTCTGCGTTTTCTCTTGCTATTTCTGCATGCTTCTCTACCTTTTCATAAGCAGTAACTTTTCCGGGGCTTGCTATGGAAGATATAAACATTGACATAAATCCTGTACCTGCTCCTGCATCCACACAATTCCACCCAGGTCTGAGTCCAGTTTTAGCCACTATTTCTCCTATATCCTTAGGATGGACAGTGGCCGGTCCTCTTTTGGCCTCATGAGCAAAGAAATCTGCTATCGTAGGCTTTGCTATATAGAATTCAGTACCTTTATGGGACTTTATCTTATCTCCGTATTTCTTGTCCTTTAGATCATCTACTTCTATGATTCCTAAATCTGTATTGAGATCTCTATCTACAATATAATAGATATCTCTCGGTCCAATGAATAGTATATGATCTCCCTTTTCATCTGCAAACTCCTTTAACGCTAAATATCACATCTGACATATGCTTTTATTTGATATTAACAAATAAAAACTATGATTGGTTTCATTGAAATACAGATTATTATTGCTTTAGTCGCGCTGGCTTATGCCGGTCTATATGATCTAAAGACTACCGATATACCCGATATTTCGCCATATACTATGGCAATAGCCGGTGTTATCATAAACGGTATTCATTCCTACGTTACTGGAAATTATTCGTACATACTGTGGTCACTAGGACTAGGACTAGGATTTTTCGGCTTTGGCTTCCTATTATATTATACAAAACAATGGGGCGGAGGAGATGCTAAATTATTATCCGGTTTAGGTTTTATTCTACCTACGGCTCCAGTGCAGCTCAATAGTCTTGTTCCGTACCCACTCGTACTCTTAATGAACATATTTCTTGTCGGTGCAGTATATAGTATATTTTACGCTCTCGTAGCTTCTCTAAGGACTCCAGGATTTGTCTCTACATTAGTGGATGACATAAAATCAAATAAAGGGAGAATGTCTATATTTTTTGTGATAATAGTATCGGCAATGTTCTTATTTAGCGTATTGATGGCATTTTTCACCAATAAAATACATCTACTATCCGAAGTCCTATTAATGCAAAGCTTTCTGATACCTGGGATAATATTTCTCTTGATACTATGGAGATTCATAAAAATAGTAGATACTCAAGTTTTCAAAAAAGAGATCTCAACTAAAGACCTAAAAGAGGGAGACGTTTTAGTTGACGATGTTAAAGTAGGTAAGAAGAAACTAAAAGCCGGTCTAATAGAAGGTCTAACAAAAGAACAGGTAAAATTAATCAAGAAACACCATAAAAAAATTAGAGTATTGGACGCAATAAGATTTGGTCCAGTATTTTTCCTAGCTCTTGTAGTCACGCTCTTGGGATTCTCGATCTTCTAATTCCTCATACGCAGTTCTAACAGCGCTTTCAGCTCTTTCTATCCATTCGGGATCAGCATCTCTTCTAAGATCTTTTCTAATTCTTGCAGAAGGAGTAAGTCTATCTGGATCTACTTCCAGCTCCTTATAGACGTTTGCTTTATTTTTAGAAATACTATCACTCAATAACGGTTGGCTGCGAGACGCTTTTATTTCTAAAAGCCGAGGATAGTCTCTTCATATCTTCTTCTAATCTAAGAAGTCTAGATTCCAGGTTATGGACTTCATTAAGTAATTGGTTTTCTGTGGTTCCCTGCTCAAATTCTTTTATTTTCTCCATTACTGTTCTATTCATGTCACTTCCTAGAGATTTTATTCTATCCATTTCAAGTTTTACTAGCTTCATTAGCTTTCCTATATCATCCTTGTTTTTACCAACTTGATTTTCTAGAGCCGCAACATCTCCCATTTTTTGGTTCAGATCTTCTAGTCTTTCTTTATTTTCTACAACTCTTTCGGATAGGTCCTCAAGTAAATCTACATCCAACTTAGCCAACTTCTTGTTGACGTAAGAATCCAGATGCATCTTCAGTGAATCATAATCTTTTTTGACGTCTTCGAGCTTTTCTAACTGTAGGCCTACATCAACACGCCAGCTCTTGAATTTAGTCTTTATGCTATCGATCTCTTCTTCTATGTTTTCGAATTTCTCATCAGTGTTTTCTTCCCTAAGCCTTTCCGCTAGGAAATCATTCTTTAGTTCAGTATATTTGGAATCAACTAATTCTTTTAGCTCTTCTTTTGTGACAAAACTCTTATCTCCGTACTCGTCTAACTCGCTCTGTATTTTTCTTAGATCTGAACTCAAGGAAGATACTAGATCATCAGTGTCTCCTATCTTTTCATCCATTTCCTTTTCTACTTTCTTAACTTCTTTAGGAATAGTATCTAAGACTTCAGTCATCTGTTTCTGCATTTTTCCTGTTCTATCTTCTACCTCTTCAACGGTTTCAAGGAACTTCTTTCTTTCTTTCGTATAAGAATCAAACTCTTCTTCTATTTCTTTAACTCTTTTCTCCATTTTCTTTGGATTTATCTTCATATTGTCTTTTAGTTCTGCAAGAGCCGCTTTAGTCACATTTTCTTTGACCTCATCAAGCATTTTCTCAACATCTTTGTCGCTCCAAGGACGTGATGCTTTGTCTATCTCTTTCCTCAAGGATGAAACTCTTTCATCTATCTTGGTCTCAAACTTCTCCTCAATAACAGAAGTGTCGACATCTCCTTTAGGAAGCTTTTTCTCCGATAAAATTTTATCTGTCTCTTCTTCTACAATACTTCTAACCTTATCCCAATCGACTTCAGTTTTCTTACTTCTACTAAAGAATCCACCCTTTTCTTCCTTCTGTTTGGACACACCCTTTAGTCTTTCATCCACTTCTTCTTGTATTTTCTTTTCAAGATCGTCTTTTAGACTTTTTAGAGATTTTTTATCTCCGCTAGCAGCACTCATCTCGGAAAGAGTATCATTAACAAATTTCTCTAGACTTATTACTCTGTCATATAAATCGCTGTAACCAGGAGCCTTTCCTGCTTCGTCCTTAGTGGCTTGGACTCCTTCAGGCGTCATCATTCCCAGAGATTCCATCTCATTTCTTATATTTTCAATTTCCTCTCTAAGTTCTATAGAATTAAGTTTTTCTAGTAATTGTAGATCCTCTAGCTCATCTACCTTTTCCTGCAACTGTCTAAAATTTTCTTCTTCAGAACTTGCTTCTACCATGTTAATATTTTGGTTTTGATGATTATAAATTGTTTATTATGGTTAATTTATTTTAAAAACAGTGAAATCTCATTATTTCATACCGGTTTATCATATAATTATTATAATTATATTGTTCTACTACAACAAACGGAACTTATTTACTACTTGATATAACTTATCTAGGCCTCCATATGTAGGCTCGCCTTTATTTCTTTTAAACCAGAATATCCACATTCCGAATATGAATAATAACATCATCTCTCTCCAAAGTATGGTATGTACGAATTCAAGATTTCCCGGATAAAAAACTCCTACATATATCGTACTTGCAGTTCTAACCAGATTAGCCAGATAAACTAAAGGCAAACCTATCCCCAAAGCTTTCATTTTATTTTTTCCTTTCACGAAGGGTGTGGCCACAACTAAGGCAAAAAATGCTAACATCGCTTTCCAAGCTGTACAGTCTCTAATAAATACAAAAGTAAACGTGTCTGTAAATATCCTAATTCCCTCATGTTTTATTGAAAGTCCCAGTGCGGATAAAATAGCTGCAGTCTGGGACGCTGTTACTATCTGCATTCCCGTAGTATCTATATTTATCCATAGAAGAAAGTGCAGAGGTATTGCCAAAATCAAGAATTTTACAAGAAATGTTAACAAAGTCCAAGACTTTTTCTGAAATTCAGTAGGCTTATTGCTCATATTAATTATTATATTTTCTAGTTAATATTTCTCTTATTTTACTAGCCATTTTATCTCCAACACCATCTACTTTCTTAAGTTCTTCTTCCGATGCCGTAAATATATTCTCAACTGTTTTGAAGTGAAAGAGAAGCCTCTTGCTCATTTTAGTGCTAATATTTGGCAATCCTGCTACTATGAACTCCTTTAACTCATCGGGATCCATTTTAGATCTCTTCCCCCTTATTTGAACGGGCCTATCTTCCTGAACCTGTTCTCTCTTGGCTATAGTAAATATAAGAGAAGCAGTATCCTCCTCATTATCAGTCCATATTATAGGTATTTTCTGATCCAACGCAATACTGGACAAAGCCCCGCGAATTGCATTGGGATGTATATTTCTCTCGCTTCTTCTTTTTCCTTCTATAACAAGAAGAGGTGCATCAAAACTATCGTCCATGTCCTTAAGCTGAGAAAATAAGCGACCGTCTATTATACTCTGAATAAAATCTTCGTAAGTCTTTCTCTCTATACCAACGCGGTCTGATATAAGATAATCAGAAATTTTAAGCTGTTTCGGTTTAACAACGCAATCATTTTTCATTAATTCAAATACAACATCTGATGAGAACTCTCTGTTATCTACAAATATTACAATCTCTTTGCTTGGTAAAATACTCTGAGCCATCTTTTCACCTTTCTTTATTAACTAGATTTAACATAGAAATTATTATATACCCCATGTGGAAAAATATAATTTGAGGTGCATTGAATGACAAAGAAGAAAGCTAGACCTTTAACAGACGTAAAGGGAATCGGAAAGAACACAGCTAAAAAACTGAAGAAAAAAGGAATTAAGACAACTAAAGGATTAGCGGCTTCAAGACCTGAAACTGTAGCCAAGAAAATAGGCGTCTCAAAATCCACTGCAGAAAAATACGTAAGAAGAGCAAAATCTGTTTCTACTAAAAAACCTCTGAAATCTACATCAAAAAACTTTGATCCTCATGCTCCAGCTAAAGCATTCAACGCACTGAAAAAAGACGTAAAAAGAATAGGAAAGCTAGAAACTACAGTAAGTAACCTTGACAAGAAATTCTCAAAAGAAATAGATACGCTGAAATCCGACTTTGAGAAAGGTGATGAAAAACTTTCAAAATCAATAGATTCACTGGAGAAAACGTTGAGTAATGAAATTAAATCCTCAAATAAGGATCTAACAGGAAAAATAACAGATACCAAAAAAGATCTTTCTGATAAAGTGAAATCATTAGACAAAAAAACAAAAGATAAGATGTCGTCCATGGAAAAAGACCTGAAAAAGGAAATAAAAACCGTAGATGACAAAGCGAACAAAAGAATGGATAAAATAGAAGGCGCAATATCCCAACTACACAAATCGGTCAGATCCCTTTCAGATAACTGGGACGCTTTCACTAACTCACTTCTTCTAGACGATGAGAAGTAACTACCTCTGTGGTTACTTTTTCATTTTTTACCACTCTTGTTATTCGACAGTATATATACCGGTACCTAAGACAACTCTATTACATGAATTACCAAAGCCGACTAGAAGGCCTAAGAATAGCAAAAGAATGCGGTTTTCATGTAGAAGAGGAAGAAAACGGTTATGTAGCAACTACAACCTTACCTTCCCATTATCTAACTGAAAATCTTCCAGATTTCTTATACAAAACGGAGATATCAGTATCTGGAAAGGAAGTTAGACTTAGATCAGAGGATCCTTTCATGATGGCTCTAGTAGCCGATGAAATAACAGAAAGCGATCCCTTTGATCCAGAAAACGTGGAAGGACAGTTATCTAGATACCCTCAGACTCTTGAGGAGCTATCTGATAAATTATGTCTTTCTAGGAAAACTGTTTCTTCTGAATTGGACAAGTTAAAGGATTCAGGCTTTGTCAGAGAGGAAGATGGTATATATTATCATTCTTCCTGGAATGAGGATAGCTTACCGAGATCTCTAAAAGAGAGATCTATAGAAGCCTCAAAAACTATGGACGAGCTTGATTCTCTTCTGGACAAATCCCCAGAAGGAACAATTCTAGAAGAACAATTAGTCTCTCTTAGGGCAAAATTTGCAGACAAGAAAATCTTCTACAAGGCTTTGGCTCTTGGAGGAGTTCAAAATGTTGGTAAATAAAAGGAAAGTAGAGAAAAAAATAAAGCAAAGGGACAAATCCCTTGAAAAAATGGACGCAGATCTTAAATCAAGGCTAAGAAAATACAGGAAAGGAATAGAAAAAAGTTCAGTTAGCTTTGAAGCAAAAAAATACGCATTATCTGTTGCAGAAGACCTAGAAAGGAAATACGAACAATGCCAAACAACCCACGAAATACAAAAATTCTCAACAGAGGCTATGATAATATTAGGGAAACATTACGAAAGACTGGAAGAATTAGAACAGGAATTTGGTCCCTATGAAGATGCTATAGCTAAGATGTATCCGGCTGAAAGAATAAAGAAAGCCGAAGCTTTGGAAGTAAGGTCCGCGCAGAAGACGATTGACCATCTAGATGACATGCTTGGTTCAATGCCGAATTTCCATACTCTACTTTCTTCGACTAATGTAAGAAGATAGGAGGGGAATTTTATGTTCGGATTTTTCAATAAAAATCCAAAAAACGAAGGTAAGGAAGCTTTGAAGGAACTGAGGAAAGAAAAAAGAAGAATATCCTCAGTAAACTCTAGAATCCGAAAGAAGATGAAGAGAACAGAAAGGGAGAGACATAATCTCCAATTCATGGCAGAGAAAAACTCCCAAAACGGAAACGGCGAAGAAGCCGTACTGAAAGCTTACCAAGCAGAATTAAAAGACAGACAAATAGCAGAGCTAAGAAACAGACAACATGAACTAGTAAGATATGACGGTCGTCTGGAAATATTGATAACAGGACTTGAAACAGAACTCATGAAAGGTGATCTGAAAGTAGGTCCCATAGTAAATGAAGACCTCATAGAGAGAATAGAAAAATATGTGGATTTCAAAAACGATATTACTGAAACTGATGACAGCGTAGATTTCGAATACTTGGAATCTACTCTAGACGGATTAGGTGAACCCGAATTACCAGACACGACATACGACGCAAAAAAGATGGAAGTAGACGGTCTCACTGGTTATACGCCAGAATTTAGAAACTGGGCGGACAAGTTGAGATCTGATCTAGTTGAAGTAGACGTAGACCCATCTTACAAGGGATAATATGTTAGACCAGATCTTGGACTATGTAGACACTGCTAAATATGTCTATCCTATTCTCCAAGAGAGAGCTATAGAAACGGCCAGAAATCCAGCATTTTGGACCGAAGTAGGGCTAGCCCTCACAGCGAGGGAGGCCCTACACATAGCCGTTAAAAAATATCAAGACTGGAAGCTTGGTAGATATTAGCGGTAAAGCTTAAATTCTATAACTATTATAACAGTTATAGGTGATATAATGACTACAATAGCTATTAAACCAGAAACAAAAAAGGTATTGGACAGTATTGGCTCTAAAGGTGAAAGTTATGATGATATAATAAATGAACTTTTGGAAGTCTATGTACAATTCCTTAAAAGACAGGAAGATATTCTGGAGAATGACAAATTCGTAGAGCTGAAATTATGAAAGTACTAATTTCCAAAACTGCCCTGAAATATCTAAACAAATTAGATAAAGACACTTCCGATAGAATAAAAGGGAAGTTAGAAATACTATCAGAAAACCCACTTTCTCCTCTTTTAGATGTCAAGAAAATAAAATATTCTAAAAAGGAGAAAAATAAAACGGTTTACAGGTTAAGAGTAGGAAATTACAGAATAGTTTATTACCTGAGAAAAGGAATTATAAAAATAACAGATATATTTCACAGAAGTGATGGCTATGATCATTTATTTAGATAGCACATTAGTTATAAGTTCTTCTTTTTCGAACTTTTGATATGAAGATATTACAATTGGGTTACTATCCTCCCCAGGTAGGCGGAATAGCTAATCATTTAGAAACCTTATCAAAAGGCCTGTCCAAAAAGCATGAAATAACAGTAGTAACCTACGGCAAGATGAATAGGAAAGACAAGAATATAGAAATAATAGAAATTCCAGTAATAAACAAGACTCCTTTCAGAGGTATTTCATATTCATTGGGACTGTTGAAATATTTAATAAAAAACGGTAAGAACTTCGATATAATTCATGCACACGGCGTACAGCCTGCAGGTACTATCACTTCATATTATGGAAAATTCTCTAAAGCTCCTGTTGTTATAACATCACACGGTTCTGATTTATTGAAATGGGCAGATCGGTTTGGAAATGCTTATTTCAAAAATGTTTGCAATAACTCATCTAAATTAATTTGCGTAAGTGAATATCTAAAGAAGAAAGCTCTTTCCATAGGAATAAAGGAAGAAAAAATAAAAATCATAAGAGAAGGATTAGATATGCCAAAACTCTCTTCCAAGACTAAACTGAGAAAGAAATTGAAAATAAAGAATAATACTATACTCTTCGTTGGGGCGCTGATTGACGCAAAAAGACCTGATTTAGTAGTAGAATGTGCCGAAAACAGCGTTTATGACTTCGTAATCATAGGCGACGGGCCTCTCAGAAGCAGATTAGAAGACGTTTCTCCTGATAATGTTACCTTCTTAGGCTATTTGGACCATAAAAAGACTCTAGAATATATGAAAGCCTCTGATCTAGTAGTTATACCTTCAGATTATGAAGGATTTGGACTGGTAGCTTATGAATCATTATCATTAAAGACTCCGGTAGTATCAAGACCGGTAGCTGCTCTGAAAGAAATGTTACCGAAAGAAGCTATGAGTGAAAATCTAAACGATAAAATAAATGAAGTAATGGAAAACAAAAAACTTCAGAAAAAAATAATTAAGGATTTTAATAAAAATAAAAACTCGGCAAAAGATATGATAAAAGAGACTGAAAGCTTATACAAAAACATTCTAGATAATTTTTCTTAATGCGTATTTTTCATAGTTTTGAAGCAAGGCAAGTGTGTAAACATCAGCCGCCTTTCTTACACTAGTTTGGTTATTACCGTCTATGAATATGACATTATCAACCATGGCAACTCTTGTTCTGTTATTAGGCGAAAATCTGACTAGTATCCTAATACCTGTCAAATTCTCATAATTATCTGGTTCTCCGTTTAGATATGTAACTACTCCATTTTCTAAATTTCTTCTGTATGTATTATCATAACCGAGCCATTGATAGACCTTGCTAGTTCTAAAGGCTACATCAAAAGCCGCAGTAGATAAAGCTCCACATTCTTGATTTTCTACATCACAATTCTTAGGTATTCCTATAGTAACAAAGTCTGGACTGTCTAATGAAGCGTTGACTACAGTTTTAACATCGGGATGTATAGGTACATCCACTATCTCCTCTAAAGGGGCTGAAAACACAAATTCAGTATCTCTTACGACCAATTTATGACTATCTGGTGTGTTTTCTCCTTCCGGATTGGCCCAAGGACTAGTCTCAATCATTAGATAAATTCCAAGAATTAGTGAAACTACTAATGCAAAAATTATTAGGATGTTCTTGTTTTCCATTTGATCACTTATCATGATTATATAACAATAGTTATAAATTTTCCCTAGCTACCGCTAGATACTAAAAAAATAAGAAAAAGTTGGGGGATTATTCCCCCGATTAATTAAGGTTTTTTACATCAGACTTTACTCAAATGCAACAGTTCCTACTGTAGCTCCAGTGAATGTTACCTGGTTGCCAGTTAGCTCATCTTCGTAAGCTCCGAAGTTTTGCAATACTTGCGTTGCTACTGTAGTTTCTTGTCTTCTTGAACCTGCTACAACCAATGCTGCTTCACCGTCGCTGAAAGCGTCGTCAACCAGACTGATTACACCAAAGTTCTCAGACATTCCTGTCCATCCTGAACATGTTAGGTCAGTTCCATCTTTTTGAAGCTGTCCTTGTTCAGCAAGTTCTTGTACTAGGGAGTTTGCACAAGGCCCTCCAACTAGTATTAAGTTCTTGCTTGATCTGTCCGCGGATGTTACATCTGTATCCAATTTAGCGATTGGAGATGTTATTGGATCTACGATCCTATTGTCTCCAGTTGTTGACAGATCGCCTGCAGATACTCTGAATGTTCCTTCTACTTGATCCGAAGGTACATTCAGTACAACTTTTCCATCTTCACCATTGGATTCAGGATTTTCGATAACCCAT
>CAYQNF010000005.1:0-15053 GCA_964418905.1 uncultured archaeon
AATTAAGATTTGGTCATATTGCAATATCATTTGGGACATACTTTGTACTTTATTTTATCTTGATTAATTTTATGAACAATTGGATAGCCGCGTTTATTTCAGTAGCTATAGGTTTGGGGATTTTAGAGTATCTGAAAAGAAAAGATAAAAATTAATTCCTGCCTCTTTGCTTATCATATATTCTCTCTATTTCTTCTAAAGTGTTAATATCACTTACATCTTTTTCTTCTGTTCTTATTCTAAGCATACGTGGGAATCTAAGTGCATAACCAGAATCATATTTAGGACTTTTCTGTATCTCTTCGTATCCTACCTCTACTATAACTTCAGGCTTTACTTCTACAACTTTACCTTCTCCCTTTCCTATTACTAATTCCTCAAGGGTTTTTGTCATTTCTTCTAACTCTTCTTCCGTTAAGCCAGATGCCATTCTACCTACTTTAGTCAACTCTCCATTCTCGCCCTGAGCCGCTAAAATATAACTGGATAGCCATTTAGCACGCTTACCTTCTCCCCATTCAGCGCCTACTATAACAAGATCAAGAGGCTCTAATATTTCTTTTACCTTTAACCAATAACCGACTCGTTTACCGGGTTGGTATTTAGCATCTAGATTTTTAGCGATTAGGCCCTCTTCTCCCTTTGCTACAGCTTCCTTAAGGAACTTCTGAGCTTCTTCCTTATCATCTGTAACTATCCTATCGGCAAGTAGAAATTCCTCGCCCTCTTCTACAGTCCTCTCAAGGGCCTTTATTCTTTCAATTAGAGGAAGATCCATTAAATTTTCTCCCTCTACGTTTAGGATATCGAAGGCATTGACTCTGATTGGTATCTCTTTAGCAGTTTTTTCTATGTCATATTTTCTTTTTATTCTCTTGGATAATTTCTGGAAAGGTAGAGCCATTCCTGTCTTTTTGTCTATAGCAACAACTTCTGTATCAACTATAGCCTTATCAGCTTTGATATGTTTACGAGCAAGTTCAACAACATCAGGAAACTGTTTGCTAAGTTCTTCAAGCCTTCGTGAGAATAATTTAATATCGTCGCCATCTTTGTTTATCATTGCACGAAAGCCATCATACTTAACTTCAAAGGCTACATTATCAAATTTATCGAAAACCTCGTCCATATCACCGGCCGGGGTAGCAAGCATAGCTTTGATTGGATTACCCACTTCCATTTTTATGTTATCCAGCCCATCTTCTCCTTCTCTTTTTATAATCTCAGCAGTTTCTCCATAATCTGTAGTAAGATGATAAGCTCTTTCAACTTTCTTTTTATTTATTTCGAAAGCCTCACTTATGGCATCTCTCATTATACCTTCTGCTACTCCAGTTCTCATAGTTCCAAGAACTGTACGAACTATGTATTTGGCCTCATCTGGTCTCGCTGAGCTGATTAATTCAGATAAGATTGAAATTTTTCTATCCTGAGATCCTTTTCCTGTAGTTTCTGCTAAGCTTCTTATATTCTCAAAAACATCTCTGACTTCAAGTCTTTTTGTTTTAAGGGTTTGCTGTCTCTTATTTTTAACAAGTTCTTCTGCGACAAGCCCTAAGTCTCCTTTATCCTTCAATTCGTCTACTAGTTCCTGTTCCTTGGCCCCGGTAGTCCTTAGAAGTGTCTGCCTCATCATTTTGCCTGCTACGCCTAAATCTTTTTTAGAAGCCTTAGGATAAACAGAACCCATCGTAAGAAGTACAATCCTATTAATGAGATCTTCAGGACAATCTCTCAAAAATTCTGCAAGAATGTCTCTCTTTTCTAATTTTTTAGTAGTAGAATCTAAACTTTCGTATAAGTCAACCAAATTTGAGTATTGCATAGAATTAATGAAACATGAATATATTTAATATTCTATTTAATCTCTACTCAATTCATTTTTCTCTACAATTCTTTTCGTATCGTTTAGAAGAATATGTAATTCGCTGTGGGATAATCTACTCGGTAAAGATTTAGTTGTCTCAACTTCGGTCTCATATCCTCTTTTTTCAAGATTAAATTTCAGATCAGCCACAAGACCAGGATTAAAATCAAAAGCATCATGATAATCACTGAATACTATAGCTTCAGAAACTTCTGGAGTAAAATCGAAGGCCATCTGCGGTTGTGAATCTACATTATGATCCCAGATACTGATGTTGTAAGTAATATCATTTCCTAAAATCCTATTCGGAAATCTCAAAACTCTATCAAGATGATGTTTTGATGTTATTCTTTGGTAAGCAAACGTTCCATCGACATGATCAAATCCATCAGTTTTTAGTCCGTTTGGTATAAAATGAGTAAGTTTTTTGCTTCTTAATGTATTATCATCCTCCGGATGTAGTTTACCGATATCTACACGAAGATAAGTATACATGTCACTACCTTCAAAATGATATTTATTAAATAATTCTCTAATGTCCTTATCAGCGTTTCTCATCTTTACTACTATTCAGTAACATATTTAAATCTAATATAGAAGAATGAAGGCGCCGGAGGGGAAGAAAAAGTATTCATTCCGGCGCCGAGTGGTGGGGGGCGATCGTTATAATCGCTTTACAATTGCGTTTGGGGAAACGCAATTAGCATGATACGGGAAAGATTGGTCTATTTGACCATATCTATACCCAACTGGTTGTCCAACGGCTTTCCTTCTTTCATTGAATTTGCTTTTCCAAGCACATATGGACTTTTCACACCAGTTATGATTGTTATTACTCTGAATTTGTTTCCAAAATCAGGCTCAATTCTTGCTCCCCAGATACATGGTGCATCCGGATCAAGGTTTTGAGCTACAACTGCTCCGCAGTTGTTGATTTCGTCCAAAGTTACATCTTCTCCACATGTGATGTGTACCAATGCTCCTCTAGATCCAGAATAATCTACATCCAATAAAGGATTGTTAAGTGCTTTCTGAACCGCCTCGCTCGCTCTATCGCTGGAATCGCTTTCGCCAACACCAACCATGGCTACTCCGCCCTGGCTCATTATTGTTTTGACGTCAGCAAAGTCCAGATTTACCAAAGATGGTTCGGAAATACACTCTGTTATTCCTTTAATCATAGATGCTATCAATTCATCTGCTACTAGGAATGCTTGTTTAAGTGGTAGATTTCCTGCAAATTGTAATAGTTTATCATTTTCAATTACAATTACAGTATCGCAATTTTGCCTTAGTTTGTAAAGACCGTCTTCAGCCTTGGCAATTCTTGCGCCTTCTATTCTGAAAGGCATAGTAGCTGTACCAATTACAATTGCTCCAGCTTCTTTAGCTATTTTAGCGATTACAGGAGCTGTACCTGTACCGGTTCCTCCTCCTAATCCAAGAGTTACAAACACAAGATCTGAACCTTCAATTGCTTCTTTTAGTTCTTTCTTGCTTTCAATAGCAGCCTGTTCTCCAACGTTTGGATAACCTCCTGCCCCAAGTCCTCTTGTTAGCTCTTTTCCTACTAGAAGTTTCTTTCTTGCTTTCACAGCTTTTAGATGTTTTGCGTCTGTATTAACAGCTACTGTAGAAGCGCCATCTATACCCATCTCTTCTAATCTATCGATGGTATTGTTTCCTGCGCCTCCTGCTCCAACTACTAAAATACTAGCCTTGTAAGCATCAAATTCGCTCTCATCAAAGTTTGTCTCAACTTCCATATCGTTATTATTCTGCTGTTGCGCTTCTCCTACCTCCTGCGTAGGCTGATCGTCAGCTTCAGCTGACATTGTTTTCTCAAATGCGTTTTGAAATATTGAATCCATTTCTTTAGTCCCCCTCAGGTTTTTCATATATTCATATTGAAAGATTATTATACTCCAACATATGTTTTACAGTGACGAAATCCATTAATAAATGGACATGCCACTATATCTAGAACTAACAAAGAAATACAACTAATAGAAATATACGATAAATAGCCCAAATAGACTTTCACATATAGTTTGCCCAAACAGATGTGAAATGTCGATTATATACATTCGCCCAAACTTCAAATAAATCGTTGCCCGACGATTAAGATATGAAGTTTCTATTTCTTAATTTATCTATGTTATATAAAAGTTTTTGTATCCTTTAGAATATGTATTAACCGATTTCACGTGTATGTATAAGTGTTCACGTGAATTTCACAATCTTATACCAAAGAATTCAGAATAAATACTTCTATTACAGCACCTACTATTGTTAAGATACCTGCTCCCCACAGAAGCTTTAATGATCTAATAGAGA
Source organism: uncultured archaeon (assembly GCA_964418905.1). GTDB lineage: Archaea > Aenigmatarchaeota > Aenigmatarchaeia > CAYQNF01 > CAYQNF01 > CAYQNF01. Next base: position 4,205 of record CAYQNF010000005.1, read on the forward strand.
CATCTTCTTTCTTGTGTTTACTGAGATTTACATAAAGCATACCTCCGGCTATGGCCGCAAGGAAATATGCTACTACCTCCGGCACAAGATAAGGCCAAATAAATAATCCTTTAGATATCAAAAGGTTAGTATCCAAAAAGTACAAAGCATTTTTGATAGCGTTACCCCACAAGACTCCTAGTATAGAAGCGTTCCAAGAGAGCAACAGAGACGATCCATAACCAAAGAATAGGGATAGGAGGAAGAAACCGAACAATAACCCTATATTATTGAAGAATATCTTCCAGAAAAGAGGGTTTTCGAAAGTGAAGAATGCGATCTGAACTTTATTCAATTGAGAAGAATAAATATCCTTGTTGAAATCATCGGGCATTACGAGATATATGAAAGCGAATGTAGTAGCCATTCCGAAGAATATAACAGCATAAAACTTTACCATTTTGTTTATGCCATCCCTATCCACGCCTGCTCTTTTAGTCAATGCCATTAATGTAGGTGAAACGGCTATAGCAGAAAGGAATACTGCAGGAAACGATGCTGCATCCTTGAAAATTAAGATTGATATTATTATACTGAAAACTACGCCAAAAAACGATAAAGCGAACAATAAGGGAATACTACGTTCTATCTTTTCCTCCTCTATGAAGAGCTCTAGCATAAATAATATTAGATTCGGGCTTTTAAATTAAATTTAACCTAGGAAAAACATTCCTACACTGGTAATAAATCTCCCTATACTAGAGAATACGTCATTAAACATAGGACTTAGGGCCACTAAAGCCAATGCTGTTATTAGTACTATTATGATGGTTCTTATATTTTCTTTGCCTTCGTCATCCATATTTTATGTTACATTTTTGTTTATAAAAGTATAAAATAAAATCTTATTTGGTAGGGCCTGTAGCTCAGCTTGGATTTAGAGCACCAGGCTTCGAATGCCTATGCTCTTGATAGTTAGGAGACACCTGGGAGTCGTGGGTTCAAATCCCTCCGGGCCCGCCATTATAGTAACTCTTTGGCTAGTTCTAGAAATATTTTCTTGGCTTCTTTATTTTTACTCTGCAAAACTCCAGCTTTTTTATCCCTTCTACTTGCAAATATACGCATTTTCCATTCATGGACCCCAATCTCAAACCCTGCAAGTCTATAAGGATTCTCTATAAAATCAACTGACATATTATAAGCACCATAACCATCTGTTATAACCCTTCTCGGTCCCTTATCTCTCAAGACGCTTGGTATATTTTCAGGTCTAACAGAAAAAGTATCATTAGGAGGAGTTAAATCGTAAGGATCTATATCGAGATCTTTTAACCTTTTGGGAAGTTTGGGGTCAATCCAGGGCCGTGTATAGAATTCTATTTTATCGTTACAGTCTTCCCTAATTATCATCTGTCCGTTGTATTCATTATCTATACAGCTAGGCTGTTTGAAAACTGCGTATAGTTTAGGATTTTCTATCCCCCTAGTAAGCCTGTCAAGAAAACGATTTATTTTTGGCATCTCTGTTTCTATATTAAGAACTAATTCGGGCATAATATCATTCCAAATAGCTTCTGAATAAATTCAAATCTACTTCCTCGACTTCCAGTTTCCACATGTTTGTTAAGTATATACCATCCAGATGGGCATATCTGAGGAGCTCCGGTTCTAGTTTAGGTTGTGTATAATGCTTATCGACAAGTTCCTTTAACATAGATATTTCCTTATCGCTTCTCTCAGAAGGAGGTTTAACGAAATATTTAACCAACGGTATATCAAAAGTATTGTCAAAAAATAAAATATTAAAATCTTTAGCAGGATATGCTAATACCATATCATTGCAGATAGCACTGTATCTAGCTATTTTACCCACAAACCTGGCAAAGCCCTGTTCTTCTCTCGTGACATCTCTCTTTCTTCTATATCTATTCATTTCAACTTCTACGATACTTATTCCGCCATTATGAGCAACAATATCTGGATGCAAAGCCTCTCTAAATTCCCCATCTATTTTTCTGGGTATGAATTCGTTAGCCTTTATATTATGATATCCTTTATCTCTTAGATGTTTTGCCACTAACATAGAATGTTCGTAATGGCTAACAGAGCCGCCCTTACCGCCATTAACCTCTCTAACCTTACCATCGTTATTTTCTTTAATCTTCTTAGTAGTTGTCATATCTTTAATTAAATCATCTAGAAATTGAGAAAGACCTCCATTATGAGGATCCCGTTCAATGAGAGCGTGTCTTAAATCAGAAAGGGCTGCCTTTCTCTTGTTTAATGCCTGTTTCTTACCCCCATAAGCAGCCATATATATAAATTATCAAAATTAAGTTATATAGTCCTTTTAACAAAAATATTACAACGATTTTCAATTGCTCCTGTCGTCTAGTCCGGCCAAGGATAGCAGGTTCTCGACCTGCTGACCCGGGTTCAAATCCCGGCGGGAGCACCATTTTTATTCTATTAGATCAATCTCTATTTATGGAGAAACATCTTAGAATAGGATTTGCTGTTGGATCAGTATGGGGACTTTATGCTGCATTTCTTGCAATAGCTGCCCAATACGGATGGGGAGTTGAATTAGTGGAAGCCTTGAGCTCTTTTTATTTAGGTTATGATCCTGGAATATTTGGAGCCGCTATTGGAGCATTTTGGGGATTCTTTGACGGCTTGATTTTTGGCATACTCACTTCTTGGATTTATGATAAATTAAAATAATCAAGTTACTTTTAGAATGAAGTCTACTATTTTTATCATTGTAGCTCTAACATCTTCTAAAGTAGCAGTTACTAGACCTGTTCCTCCTAACGTATCTTGTACAGGCTCACCGGTAATATCTATAATATAATCATTGCAAATCTCTTTTGTGAATACTACTTCACACGCCTTTTGCATAGAGGTCGGATCTCTACAAAAGGATTCAATATTATAACCGTTTACCAGCGAATCTCGAGTATCGTCTAAAATTCTACATAATTGCTCATAGTTTGTTAATGTATATTGAACTAGGACTTCCTGGACTCCCTGCCCGGCCGAGTAAAGTAAATAAAATCTATAATTAACGGGACTAACTTCGGGATCGGTTGGATCATTCGTTTCTCCAGAACCAGACATTAATCCATAATCCCCATTATATTCACAATATTCAGATCCTTCATCTGTTTCATGCCAATTCCATAAGGATATTGGATTTTCTGAATAAGTTATTCCAATATATCCTCCATCAACCTCTTCAGAATCTTCAATAAGGCAACCATTTTCCGTCGTGGAAGAAAAGACTCTATTTCGTATATTTAATTCAATTGCATTACCGGGACCTATTTTATCCTTGAACTGGGCGTCCAATTCGGATTTATGAGGCTCGGTCTCTTCATGTTTTATAGTCCAGGTACCGTCTAGAGGTTTATTCAGTATAGTTCCGTTTATCTCTAAACCGAAGTCAGGATGATCTAGACTGCAAGGAAATTCATCTCTATATCCATCGAAGAAAGTTCCATCAATTTCATCATCGAAACAATATTGACCGCCATCAACACTATCGTCGCTTATTTCCGGTAGCCATAGTTCGAAATATTTTCTCTGTTCATCTGGACAATAACTTTCTCTACATGTTATTGTCATTGTTGATAGATCTGGGAATGTGATAGTTATCGGATTATTTCGGGAAATCCATCCGCGTATATAGTTGCCTTCGTACTCAGAATCATCGATATATTGAGCCGGAGGTTGATAATATTCATTTGGAATTAAAACCTGTGGCGAAACTGCTGTTTCTGAAACTGATTTTTGATTTATATAAGATTCCAGATCTGATTTTTCTTGATCATTTTCCCAGTCCCATATTGTTATCGGGTTAAAGTCATTATTGTCCTCGCCTACGATTCCTTCACAGTCGTCTTCGTTCGTGTAAACTTTTTCTTGAACATTTAGACCAATGAAACTATTTCTTAACAGGTCACTGTTAGTAAACTTTTCCTGAGGCTTCTTAATAACCCAATCACCATCGGCCGCCGCTCCAATTAAATTTCCATAAACTTTCAATTCAAATACCTCGTCTGTATTATCTTCGCTATGGTCAAAGCATTTACCATCTAGATCATACCCGTCATAGCCAAAAACGGAATCTATGTGACTATAATCAGTATCCTCGGGATATAGTTGAACTTCTTCAAAATACTGATCGTCTGCAAATTTAACTATAGTACCATTGAAATAGTAACGGAAGGGAACTATTACATTATCTTCGGTCCATCTGCCATCTATTGTAATGAAAACTGATCTTCCATCTGGGGCTTGGAGAATAAGACTTTCCGTTGTTATATTCCCTGGAGTGTACCCGGTTTCAGCCCCCGTATCAAAGTACCCAAACGGCCTAAATAAAATATCAACATAGTCATCACCAGTCACAAACTCTGTGAAATTTGTAAGGCTTTGCACGTCGTCATCTCCAGGTATCTCAGTTTTGCAATCAGAAGGACAAGTAGTTTCAGTTTCGCCCAACTCTGCTTCGCAAATATTATTTTCATTACACGTTCCTGTATCTACGCTAGGTCTACAATCCGCTGGACAAAATTCCTCTTCTCCAGCCTCGCAAATATTATTACCACAACTTTCTGTTCCTCTTTCCAATTTATCTATTTCAGTTGCTCCTGTTGCAAGGCTAATATTAGAAGGGTGTATACTTAATGTCCTGAAATCGTTATAATTACCTGTTTTACTTCCAACACTATTATAAGCAGTTGCTCTTATATCATAAATCTCATTATGGCTAAGCCCGTGAATCTCAAATCCTTGATTCCATTCGCTTTTTGGAACTTTTGTTCCAGAACCTTGTACTATTTTTCCTTTACCTGTGCTTGTTTTCTTAACGCCATAAGTATTTCCAAGATTATCTCTAACCGTCGTAGTATAATCAGTTGAATCAGAATTTTGATCTTCGCCTAAAGTAATTGTAACATAACCAGTTCCCTTACCATCCGAAAGAATGTTAACCAACCCCGGAACATCCGGAATAGTTGTAAAGCATTCACTATCCGATCCAGAATTTCCTAGCTTATCTGAAGTATCAGCGGAAAAGCAATAATTCACTCCCGGTTCCAGGTTATTGTATGTAACATCTTCTCCATTGTTGACAGATCTAACATTCCCATTCGGTCCCTCTAGGTCAGCGGTAGCAAAACTTGACATACCCACGCCACTATCGCTAAATGTTACATCAATCGTCAAAGAGGTTCCAGTACTACTACGTCTCCTTATATTTACACTCGGTCCCCTTTCGTCTAACTTTACAGTTCCTGAATTAGAAGATTCCACATTACCTGCGTTGTCGACTCCTCTATATCTTACATCTCTACTACATTCATTTCCATTATTACATGTAACATCAAAACTAGAACCGGACTGCCAGTTGCCAAAGTCTATGCTATATTCTACTCTATCGCATCCAGAAAGACCGTCTGTGCAGCTAACGCTTATACTATAAGGAGAAGTATGCCAATTATTGTCTATATCATTTGTGGTAGTGTCAGGATCTACATTATCAAAGCTTATAGTATTAGTCTCGTCAATGTTACTTTCTAAACCTGCTCTATCTAAAACCTTCCATCTAATTCTTCTTTCACATTCACCGGATGAACATGAAACAGAAACGTCTTCTTCATAACTTTTAAATCCCGTACTTGAATCAGTAAGCGTTGTACTTGGATTACATGGATTATTTATAGGATCATAAATACAATAGACTATTTTATGACATTTTCCAGGTGCCCTATCGGAGCATCCTAAAGTAATGTCAACACTATCGCTCTGATAACTGCTAGGAACACTACCTCCCGTCGTATCTGGTTCAATTATATCAGACTGCATAACTCTAGTGGAAGATTGAGTAGAATCACCGAAATATCCGAATATCGTTCTATCGATATTTGTTTGGTATGCCAAAGCTATACTATTTCTACCAGCTCCGGAATTGAAATCATCATATATCTCAGTAACAGACCAACCGCCTGAATCCTCACAAAGAGAATATATTCCTTGGCTTGAGACTATATAATAATCATAATCGGATGCGCTGTTAGAACCGCATGTTATAGATCTACTATTGGAGAGTTCTACGATAGAATGTCCCGATGGAACTAATCCATCCACATGACCTATTCTATTAGCATTACTTCCGACCCTGTATATATTACCGTCTCTTTGAACTGCGATAACCGCACTTAAGCTATTTCCTTCTAGAATTAAATCTCTTACAACATCTGTAGGATTGTAAGAGGGTTCGTCAAAATAATCCTCATTTACTGATGAAATATAATAAACGTCATTTTGCGTAGCAATATAATTTTCAAATTTACCAGGAGCATGTGCTATAGCAACAACATCGCCGTTGTCTCCATTACCTCTTATACCGTTAAGTGTATGTTCACTGAAACTACTGCCATCATAAAACCAAAGATTATGAGACGCTATGGCTAATTTACCATCATAAAGCTCAAGATCCCTGATCGGACCATCGCTGAATCTTTTTATCTCACTACAACTACTGCCATTACACTTGTAAAGAAAACCTGTCCCGCTAGAGCTGCCGGCTACGTATAATCTATTATTATAATATGCAATTATATCCCCATCGATAAAAACAGACGGATCGCTTGAACTAAATCCTTTTAATTGTGTCCATCTAGAATCTCCATTATTTAATATATGCAAAGATCCTCCTACCTTAGCGTACATATCATTTGACGAATCATCGTAATAAACTCCTCCAGAACTACCTACGTGGCCCGGACTATTCTCAAAAAATTCAGCATATCCAGACATAGATCCAAGTAAAAACACCAAAACGAATGCAAATACCAACCGCTTCATAGAAATAATTAATTTTGTTTATATAAAAATGTTATAATTAAGAAAATAAATTTCCTCTTATTATATTACCTGTAAGTATTGAAACTAAACCGCCCGATCTTTTCCTCTTCTTCTCAGCAGTTTCTTCTAATTTATTAGCCTTTTCTTTGAGTTTATCTATTTGTTCCTGAATTAAAGACTTGGTAGCTTCGTCCTGAATTTGTTCTTTCGCAAGCTTTAAAGCATCTATGGCATCTCTTATATCCTGAACACTTTTATCCAACTCATCTGCAGATTTCTTTTCCTCTTCTGCGGCTGCTCCAATAGCCCATTTTAGCTTATAACCTAATCCCTTATTTGTCTCTCTTTCTTCAGTTTCTTCTGCATTTATTACATCTTCAGCCTTTTTGTCCATTAAAACCTTATACTCTTGAGGTAGTTCTCCTTTGGCCTGATTCATCATTGCAATAAACTGACCTCTTTCTCCCTCGCTCTGAGATGAATAGAATTTGCAGAATCTAGATGCGTGTTCTAACATATTATCTCTTATATCGTCCTCGTTTAGATTCCTACATTCGCTTAAGGATTCTTCCATATAACTACACATTTCTTCTGCATCTTCTTTACATTCATTATAGAATTCTTCCTGTTCCTCGCATATATCAGAAAGATCTTCGTAAAGCCTTTCAGATTCTTCCTCGCACAGCTCCTTATCTTGTTCGTTTATTTCATTCTGGAACTCTCGTTCTCTCTCTACACAAGAAGCGATATAGGCATCTTTATCACATATTTCATTAGTATTCTGACAAGATTGCTTCTGAGAATCCCATATTTCTTCGTAATCTAGTTCATTGACGCACTCATCTATCTGATTTTCCCTGTCCTCTGAATCTTCGGAGATTGTAGACTCACAAATCTCTCTTTGATTATCTTTTTCCTGTCTTATGAACTCATCTCTATCGCATATCTGATCCGAGGAAAATTCACAAAACGAGGCAGATCCTGCACTAGTTCTTGTCCATTCTTCTTCACATCTTTCTTCAGGACTTCCGAATTCGGAAGCAAATTGCTCATTTCTAGTCAAACAATTATTATATAATTCATCTTTGTTAAGTGAGCTACAAGTTACTTCAATTCCATCCTCGTATTCAAATATAACATCTTCATTTTTTATCTGCTCGCATCCAACATCTGCATGCTCTCTACACTCTGAGACCTCTTCTTCAAACTGAGAACACTGTACCTCAAAATTTCCTTCGCTCTTCATCTTATCTATAACTGCGTCCACCATTGCTTCTGCATCAGGACAATATTGTACAAAATTCCGAGGCTCTATACTAGAATCTTGGAACATCATTCCCACAGCCATTTCAGCACGGTCTATATCTCTAAAATGATCGACTCCATCAAAACGCGCATGAGATGATTTAGCAAAACTATTACATTCATCTGGATTATCTTGACAATAAGACATACACTCGTCTGGACTAGAGCAGCCACCAGGACCGGAAAAACTATGGGAAGATTCTTCAATTTCAAATTGTTCTGGTTTTTCAAAATCTTCGAAATTAGATTCATCGGATTCCTCTTGATTAAAATCTCCGTGCAAATTAGAATAAGCCACTTGAGTAGGTAAAGTTAACAAAAGAACTGCAATAATTGCCCAAAGTCTTTTCATTAGCATTAATTAGAAATTATTTTTCCTGGTTTATAAATATTATAGTAATAAAATAGCACCCAGTGAAAATATTACAAGTAGTCCTATTTCCAAGAATCCAATACCAGGAACGCCGAACTCCCTTCCAGTAACGCTAACTTCTCCTGTTTCCTTTTCTACACTATCATTATCGGAAGTGACTTTGAAACTTACATTGCCTTCAGTATCATCGACTAGTTGTATCTGAGCTTTAATACTATCAGTATGACCGGGTTCTAGGTCATTTATCTGGCTTTGCATCTCCACTACGTCAACGTTAGTACCAGGTATTCTTTCTATGGTATAACTATCAATGTTTTCTCCGGTATTCTCTACAAATACCCAAACGTCTATCAAACCGCCAGCAGGCATATGCATATTATTAGGATCTACCCTAGTCTCGAAGTCATAAGGAGGCGTAGGAGGTTCTAATGATATCTGACAAGCCGCACTGCTTTCATCAGTTTCGACGGAGTCTTCATTTCTACCGGTTGTCGTGAAACAATATTCTTCTCCTTTAGTTAATCCATTAACTGTAAATCCGCTAGCTCCATTCCAATCCGTGTTAAATGACCCCCATTCTTTATTATTTTGCTTAAGTTTACCATCATCAGGATCAACAAACCTATCAGTATTGACCTCATAAATTGCGAACTCAGTACTACCAGGATTATTCAATTTAGCTATAGTGACCTCCAATGTTGTATCAGTATCTCTTTCAACATCTGGAGCGGTCTGTTTTCTAGCTCTAGTGAATTTATAATCATTACCGCTAGGATTCAAGCTAGTGACTACGGTATAATCAGAACTACCGAACTCGTTTGTAGCAAGCGCTCTATAACTATGATTACTGTTAGGATTCAAACCGGTATGTGTCTCTGTAATATTTTGATGGACACCGTAAGGATCGCAGTCTCTATCACTTAGATGGTCCCATTCAGTTCCATCCCATTCTTCTATTGTAACATTTTCAGTGATTGTAGAACATTCAACTATAACATCTAATCTGTCATGAGAACTACTGTCAGTAAAGTCTACATAAACTTCAGGTTCATTTGGCTCGGCTGTAACAGTAAGTAGATGGGATTCGCTATCTTTAGTATAGTTCTCATTACCCGTCCAATTTGCTGTTATATTATAAGTAAAGCCGTTCTGGAACCCATTTGTTGTATTAAGAACAGTAAGATTTTCAAAATATTGGAATCCCTCGTCCTGTTTCCATGTAGAACCATCTCCTGAATAATTACTTATCCAAAGCTCTGCATCCTCACTTATGTTCAAACTTACAGTAAAGTTAGCAAGAGTATCATATTGAAGGCTTGTATCAGTGCTGGTATCATTTATGAGTAAGTTTATGTCAGTAGGTCCCTTGTTTATTGAAAGCTTTCTGGCTACACTACCTGATGTATAGTTACTTCCCTCATTCGGAGAGGCTTCATATTCATAAAGATATTCTCCGGCAGCTAGATCAGCCTCTTCCTGATTACCCGTAACGCCTTGACTATCTCTAAACAATCCTAGGTCCAGATTATCTCCAGGCGGTCCACTGAAGTTTGCATGTACTTTAACAGTTTCCGGATATGTAACTGTCTTGTTCTCTGCAACATCGTCCATCCATATTTCCATGAATTGGGTAGGATCTCCCTTGTTTACCGTAAGGGTCTCTGTATCTGAGATTAAACCTGTATAGTTCTGCGTTTCAGTATATTCAAATTCGTAATTATAATCATTGACTCCCAACAAACCTTGATCTGGGTCATCCACTGCCGCGCCGTTTCTCCTTAACGTACCTGTATCAATATCTCCTTCCAGAACAACCCCGTCTACGCTTGTATGGGTCGGATAATTAACAACTTGCGATGTGTTAAATTCTATATCAAGGCTCGGAGTAGCTTTCTCTATTGTTAGATTATAAACATCGGTCTCAAATGAGCTGTAATTTTCACCTTGGGTTATGTTAGCTTTGAATAAATAAACTCCTGCAGCCAATTCTCTGGTAAATTCAAGGATATCGTCACTAACTGAAGTACTTGAATCAATTTCAGTCCATGTACCGTCCGTGCCGTTCCAGTATAGGTTATAATCGCTAACCTGATGACTTCTGTCCAAAGTTGAATTTATGTCGCTATTTTCATTAGCATAAGTTTTTGTTTTGTTTGTATTAGCCGTGCCTTGATCTATAAACATATCTATACTACTAGAAGCTCTATTTACGGTAAGATTAAAGCTGGAGTCATCTATACTGAAGTTCTCATTGTCATCAAATGTACTAGAATAGTTATACTCACCTACTGACAATGTTCTACTGTCCTCGTCTCC
>CAYQNF010000005.1:15153-29678 GCA_964418905.1 uncultured archaeon
CTATTATCAAAGGTATCGTTTGCGTAGGATTTCCAATAGTATGTACCGGCAGGTATACTGGTATAATTGAACTGGAATATGCCACTACTGTCGGATCCTGATATTTGAGTCATTGTTCTATTAACAGAATCACCAGTGCCTGTGATATTATGCTCAATTAAAACAGTCTTGACTTCAGCTTGAGTATCTGTCCAGTTCAATTCGAAAGAATAAACTTTATCAGGATCATAGACATCCCCTGAGTTGAAGTTAGTGCTCAAGTCATAATACAAAGGCGGATTAGCCTCTGTCAATACTATAGTCACATTATTCTCGTTAGTTCTTGTACTAGTTAGAGACATGTCAGTAACATTGGTCTTGTATTCAGGATGACTCCCGTTAAATTCGTGAGGAGTTTTATCGTTTTTAGTTCCTTCAATTTCTTCATATTCGACCGCTTCAAATCTATCTATAGTACCATCAACGGTTTCGTCCTCCAATTTCAAAATCCCGTCCAAGTCTTTCACTTTTACAGTAGCTCCGTCTATAGGACCGCTCCCTAATAGAGGATGTTTAACAACTTGGGTATCAACTGACCAATATACTGTAAGATTAGACGTAGAATCAGTATATGTCGGGGATTTATCAAATGTAGAATCCACTAGACCGAAATTAGTTGAAGAGCTTAAATTAAGATCATTTGTACCTACATTTGTGAAAATAGTTTCAGTAGCATTACCATCAGTACCTTCTAAATAAAGACCATAACAACCTCTACTTACATTATTTCTATTAAATTCAAAACTGGAAGGGCTGTCTACTCTTATACCTTTACTACCTTCCGTACAAACGCCTACTCCGTTTATCCAGGTGTCGTTTATGCTAAGACTTGAGCCAGAACGGGACCAGAAGTCATAATTGAATAAATTAGAAGAATGATTAAGATTACTGTCTTTTATTGTAAGAGATCCGCTTGAATCTATTTTGTATCTATTAGTATCGTTAGGAGATGCTGTAGTTAGATCTATACTATCTAAAGTTAGACTTGCACCACTTTCTACGCTTAAATTACCTCTTGAAATTATGTTACCGTTAGAAAATGTACTAGATCCTGTTATTGTTATATTGTTATTAGATCCTGTAGATCTAATCAAATCGCTGCCACTAGCTAGATTAAAACTGGGGTCTATTATATGATTATTATCTCCTTCCAAAAGAAGAGTTGAATCCATTCTAGTGTTTTCTATTAAATTGTTTCCATCTATTTCAAAATCACTACTACTACTTAAGATAGAATCCTCTACTGTAGAATCAGTAAACTTGTAACTACTTTGACTATTTGCTGTAATAGTAAACCTATTGGAATTACTTGAATTTAGTTTAGAGTTATCAGTTATGTTTAAGGTTCCGTCCTGTACTGTTATACCTTCGGAGCCTTCTGAGGAGGGCGTGAATGATATATTACTTCCAACAGATTTTAGATATTTTTCATTACTAATAATTATATCCTCATCTATCTCTATATTTTCATTATAACATACTACATTTTCTGTATCAATATTCCAATCTCCACTAGACGGAGGATCACAATTGCCGTCCCAAGTAACATTGACACCTTCAAATCCATTAACATAAGAATCAGTAGAAAGATTGATAACAGGAGTATCTACTCCATTAACTTCGCTAGCATTAACCCCAAGTATTTGAATATATCTATCAGATTTGCTGGAAAATGTTTCTGTAATTTCTGCAAACCCTTTACTGTCGGTAACAACAGATTGAATAAGTTCATTCCCCTTGTATAATTCTACCGTTAGACCATCTATAGGAGTTCCAGAACCACTAAACACATAAATTGGATACGTTCTTTCGACTGGACCGTTTTCTTGATAGTCCAATTCTGATATAGACAGCGTCCCGCCTATTTTATTAATTTCGGTACCACTAATTTCAAAATTAGAATTTACATTAACCCTTTCAAAATCTAGTTCGGCCCCAGTAACCATTTCTATAGAATTTGGATTATTGTTTGTGAAATTACTGTCTTTAATTAAGACTTTACCTGACTGGATACGTAAAACCGCGCCTGCATTCTTTATTTCGCTTTTTTCTATTAGAGAAGTTAAAGCTCCCGTATGCTCGAATCTAATAGGAGTACCAAGTAAGATAGAATCAGTTATGTTAAGAACGCTTTTATCCCCCTGAATCAAAAACTCCACACCTGATTGGATTTGATTGGTATCTTTTATTATCACTTCTCCTCTAGAAATTATATCAACAGTACCATCAATCAAATCTGTATTTTTTATATTAAAATAGGAATCTTTGTCTAAATCTATAACAGAAGGATTACCAAAACCGTCTCCTCCGGTAAAATCAAAATTATCAAAGGTTAGGTTACCATTACCGCCATTATCAGGGCCTATTATATTTATATCGCCCTGGAAATCATATGACCCTCCAGTGCAAACCTGTTCATTATCTACATCCCAGGTACCGCTATTTAAAACGGGATGATTACAGCTAGGACCATGATCAGCAAATGCTCCAGGAACAAAAAAATAAGAGAACGCTATAATTAACAATACAAAACAATACCTTTTCATAAAAATCATTTGTTTTGATATTATTAATTACTTTTCAAAGAAAACCTAGCCAATTATTAAATATATTATACATATTTAACATTGCTAGATCTCAATACCGGACTTGGATCTGTTATTGTATCTCTTGTCAGTACTATTTTTTGTATAAGCATATCAGTATCGTCGTTAGCGCATTTATTAAAGTCCTGACACTCCGCAGAAGGCACAGGATCCAATGAACTCATCGTGGACCAATAAAACTCTACACTTCCAATATGATCACTTCTATGTGATACCCATATAATTCTTTCTTGGAGAGGATTGAATGAGTATATAGCAGTACCAGTTAATGCTCCATCCTTTAATCTAAGCGCTCCATTAACTATTTCTATATTATTTAGCTCATAATACCCAGTTTCTATACCTGCTTGCTCAGGTCTAACTCCGCTATCGAAGTCTTCATTACTAGTCAACAACCATTCTGTTCCTACGTTAGTTATCTGATCTACTGGAGCTGCTTCTTCTGGCGGATCTTCATTATTTTTAGCTATTACCCTATAGATATAATCTATATTAGGCTGATCTAAACCAGATGGATCATCGTCTAGGAAAGTATCTTGATGATCTTCTACTATAGGATCTCCAAAACTATTTTCCGTGGTTTTCTTCCTGTAAATATCATATCTAGTGTAATCAGGATTCGGATTAGATGTACCCCAGTCTAATCTAACAGGAGTTTCATCGTTAACATCATCGCTAACGCTTATATCAAATTGAGGCGGTGTAGCAGCATAAGTATATCTATCAATTAATTCCCCAAGAGTTTCTTGCGGATTAACTGCTCCGTTTCTAGTAACAACGCGGAAATCATGTTCAGTGTTTGGAATTAGGTCAGAAACCTGATAATTATTCCAAGACTCTAAACCATTCCACTCGTTTCCATCAATGACCTGTCTTACCTCATCGAATTCAAGCGCATATTCTGTCCCAGAAGGATTTTCATCATCCTCTATAGAAACTGACAAACTACTTTCAGATACATCATTTATGTTGACATCTGCTGGAGCAGCTAGTGTAAATATCGATTTACCAAAGCTAAGGTCTCCTAAATGACCGACATTATCTTCATACTGAACCTTTACAATATACTCAGTATTGGGACTTAGATCCGTGAACGTGTAAGTAAGTTGTTTTGCAGGGATAGTCTCGCTTTTAACCAAATTGCCTGAATTATCATAAATATTTACTATATTATTTGCTATACCGGATCCCGAATTACCACTAGCATCGACATCTTGACCCTGGGAAACATTAACTGTAATAGATTTCTGTTCACTTGCATCCAAGGATGAGATAGCGCCCTTAACCGGAGCAGCCAAATCTATCTTAACTGGACCAGAGAATGATATACCATGCGGATTTTCATTATTGCCTGCATTGTCTTCGGATTTATAGATCATTGTTTGTTGACAATGGGAACCGTCTTGACAAGCAAAGCTAGCACCGGTTTGTTGATAAGCTTGGGACGGAGTACATGAAGTACCATGATTAGTAACACAATAAGCCGTACTTGAACAGCCAGAAGTTGTTTCCGTAGTACTCCCATCGTCACAAGTAAGTGAAATGGTAGGATTTGAATCCGTCCAACTGCTACTTATTTGTTCTTCGGAATTATCGGTAGTAACTGGACTAGTATAATCGACATTAATTGTTATTTCTTCTTCATCTCCTTGGTTTCCTGCCTCGTCTACAGCATAAAGCTCTATAGTACATGCATTAAGCCCCTCATTTTTACAATCCGCGTTAGGTCCAACTGTTATAGTAGGAACAGAGCCACAAGTTCTAAGTTCGTTATCTACAGTTTTTTGCTCAACTGTTTCCCCGTCTTCTATTAAAGTATTAACAACGGTATATCGACATTCATCAAGTCTTTGTTGAGCATTTTCATTACATACGCCTCCGTCACAATCTTGTACATCCAAATCAAAGTCAGAGCTAGCATATTCCTCAGGACCAAATGGAGACGAAGTGGAAGTTTCAGGAGGAGTAGTATCTATTATAAATGGACCCAAATGTAGAGTTCCACTATCTCCCAAGTTAAAGTTTATACTATCAAATGGGAAAGGGCTTCTAGGTGTTAAATGTAAATACCAACTTCCATCGCTATCAGCTTCACATTTTATTGTATCGGTAGAATAATCGTCTCCGCTATGCGGCACACTAGAAACAATTTCACAATCTCTTTGACTCGTTAAAGGGGTGTCGTCTGGATTTTTATTCCATAAAGAGCTGTAATAATCAGCACAAGCATTTAAAGTGAACTCTATAACATTTTCATTAGTAAATCCATTAGGCGATGCTGATGTTTCTGTATCAGATTCTATAACATCAGGCAATGTAGCAAATCCTACAGGATCTTCGCCTAAACCGCTTTCTGTGTGATCAGAGGAATATTCTTTCGGTGTCTCTTCATTAATAGAATGGATACTATAATAAAATGCCTTAGCACATTCAAGAGCCGTAAGTTGTTGGCTTGTATCGTCTGTCTCGAAACTGCTTACAGGATTTTCTGTCGTAGGTTGTGTAATAGTGTATTTCTGTCCATCTGCCTCCACCGTCTGAGAAACAGTATTCCACTTGTGTATTCTGTAGATTGTTCCTTGTGGATTTCCATTATTATTCCATGTCAACTGAGCGCTATCGATATTAGAACTTGATCCTTTATTGTTAGGAATAGCGGCCTTTGTATATCTATCAATTGTATTAGATACTACACCAACATTATCGTTGTTTATAGCATAAACTTGAGCCGAATACTCAGTATTAGGTGTTAACCCTGTAAATGTATGAGTAGAAGTTTCAGATAAAGTAGGAGAACTATCTCCGTTATTAAGATCTATTCTATAAGAAACTGTACTAGGATTTTCTGGATCATTAAGCCAATCATATGTTATAGTACTTTCCGTTGTAGCTAAAGTAGTAGGTTCGTTTAGAGTAGATTTTTTAGCAAGGGTGTGTATAGTATTAGTCCCGTAATTAGGATTAGCGGTAGAAGAACCTGCCTTGTTTACACCTAGAACACTATCACTTTGACCGGAATCAGCACTTTTCGCCGCAACCGCTAAACTTACAGGATAATTAGGCGATGATTGCGGAACACCTACTTCGAATGTAACAACTCCAGTACTAGATTGAGATTTAGACGAAACTACTTGAGGATTAGGTAAGCTTATCAAATTACCATCCACACCGACTACTCCAAAGTAAACGACCCACTGGTTTTCATTAGTAGATCTATCCTCTAAGGTAACTTTTATTTTCTTATGAGAATCTACAGATTCTGGATTAGGCACATCCATATCAACAAATCCAGGGGTTATAGGTAAATCAAGCTCTACTTCTAGCGTAGGCTCTGTTATAAAGTTAAGGTCTCCCGAACTTAGCGTTATTTCTTCTTGAGTAACAGGATCAATTTTAGTTATTTCGTAAGTATAATAACCGCTATCTTTACTGGAATCAAATTCTATCAAATCAGTTTCAACATACCCTGTCGCGTCTGTAGTTTTACAGTCACCTATTTGATCCCCACTAGGATTATAAACACAAACTTCAGCGCCTTCAACCGGGACGAGACCAGGCTGATTTTCAACTACGTTTGGTATAGGAGTAGTTTCCTCAAATCTTCTAACAAAAATTGGTATGGCTCTATCAACTTTACCATTCAATGAGTAAGAATTAATTTTAACATTTCCTTCCATTTGAACATTAGAAGCAGATTCTACAATAAGATTTTGAATTACTGTAGGATTTTCTAAAGGCGCATTTGTCCCCGAGTGATCTTCTATAGTTTGTTCTACGTCTAAACCTACCTGCGCCTGCAAAGCAGTTAAAGCAGAATCTGTTATATCTTTGAACTCTACGCTCGACGATCCGTCTAGTCTCAATTCCTGTACGGTAGAATCATCAAAAATTACATGAGATTCGTCTTCCGTTGAAACCTTTCCTAACGAAGAAGTTTTGAACAAATTAACAGAATCTTCCTTTGCTTCAAAAACAAGAGATTGTATTTCAGTATCTTCTAATTTAATATAAGGGCTTGTTTTATCAATGGATTTAAATCCTACGGGATTTCCTGATGTACCAGGAAGAGATTCTAGTCCATAAATAGGAGTAATGTTAGCAGAATTTTGGTACCCCTGCTTAAGGCCCGTTGCTACAATCCTGCTTTCTAAGCCCGATATTATCTTTAAAAATGGGATAGAATTTCCATTAACGCTATTAGAAGAAATTATTTGCACGGAAGGTCCAGTATTTATTTCCAATGATGCAAAATCCGCATTAGTAAATTTAGTATTTGAAGATCGTGATACTGTGACCGGTCCCTCAAACGTAGTTGCGGTAACATCGTTTTTAGAATTATCGCTAAACAAAGCTCCATCCGATCCTATAACAGTATTTTTTATTCTATTTTCGCTAGTTCCTTTGAATGTTGCTTTAACAAAAGTAGAATCATCAATCCTATTCGTAGAGCCACCACTGCCCCAATAATGAGCATCTGCTATGTTTACATTATTAAAATCTGAATTCGTTGATAAAGAAGCCGATAGACTCTCTAAACCTACGGCAATTCTCTCAGTCCCTGTAGATATAACACCGTGGGCTTCTATTCTACAAGGTATGTCACCTTCTCCATCATTACATGTACCCAAGCTCGTTGTTATATCATTACAAGAAACGTATGTGCATGAACCTCCGACCGGAGTTCCTCCAGTTAGACCACATGTCTCTGCAGTTGAAACTGGATTAGGCGTAAGCATAGAAGGATTTAACTGTTTATGAGAACTATCCGTAAATGGTCCTGTAAAAGGACAGTTATAATCTCCTTCAGGGAAAGTAGATGCCCATACATCTTGGGGCTTTACATCGTCAGTATCATCGGTAAGCTGAGCATTCGCAACTGGTATAACAATTGATCCCAAAATTATGAAAACAGAAATTAGTACAATATTTTTATTTCGCATGACATTACTTTTTTCTGAATTATATATAAAGTTTTTCATTTTTTCTCACCGTTCACGATAGTTCATAATAAACTCTTACCTTTTCAACCACTGGAGTATCCTGCGCCGATCCGTCCAATACTATTCTCAATTTCAATATTGAAGCATCGTCAAATCTATTTTGATGATTATTATAACATTCGCTTAATGTACCTGCACATTCAGGGGTTGGTATAGGATCTATAGCACTCTTTATAGTAGACCAATAAAATTTAGCCTCTCCACCAGTTTCATCTACTTCTATTTCGCTATCATAAAACCTAAATTCTCTGGAAAGCCCTTCGCTAGGATCAAAGGTGTATATAGCCTCTCCGTTGCTAGATACAGAAGATGCTAAAAGTCCTAATCCGCCGTTCCCGTACTGTTTTCCTTCATTAGAGCCGGACCTAGCAGCAACATTATTTAATACGCCATTCTGTATGCCTGTACCTCCTCTAGTTTTAGTACCTTCTCTGAAATCTTCTTCGAAATCAAGAGACCATCCTCTCTCGTTATTAGCAAGACTTGTAGCAGATTCCACCGATATAAAGCATTCATCATTGTTTGTAGCATCGTTATCCAAACAGGCTTCGTTAACTGCCTTTACCTTGTAAATATAATCAGCGTTTGCAGCCGCAGTAGTATCTAATAGCTCGTTCCCAGTAACTCTAGGGCAACTAAGTACTTCGTCAATACTAGTAGGACATCCTCCTGTACCTTGTAAAGCAACTCCAGCTCCCGCAGGATCTTCCCCCACGCAAGTAAACGTATTTTGACCCGAAGGAGTTCTACAAACAACGTATTCAGTATAGTCAGGGTTGTTATTAGAGTCCCACGAGACCAAAACAGATCCTCCGGCAGGGTTAGTACCTATACTATGATCGGTCAAAGGATCTCCAGGTATATTCACAGGAGACCAAACGTCTTCTGATTCTTGACTATAAGAAGATTCTTTTTCTTCGTGATTAAGAGCTGCCACTGAAAAAGATAATTTTGTATTAGGAATAATTACGTCATAGCCGGAATCGCCGCTATCGAAATAATCTTCTGTTCTAAGTTGAACATTTTCACCCAAATGTTTCTCAATTTTAACAGGATCACCTATAGGAACATCTTGTACGTCCGTAAATGTAGCTTCTATGTTATATTCGGTACCGTCCCCGTTACCATTACTGTTCCAAGTAACATAGTTATAAGGATCTAATTTACTATCATCGTTAAGATTTACCTGGGGTATTCCAGGTATATTAGCCAATGTAAATGTACAATCCGCATTAACCTCATGTTCGTGTTGACCGGATTGTGGGTTTTCTTCATCATCGCTGTTCAAGGACGAAACAGAATAACAATAACAAGTATTGCCATCTAATCCATTATCATCATTATTAGTATCTTTACTATGGGTAAGCGTACAAGTTGAACCTCCTGTAGTACAGTCATAATCTTCGTTTGTACTCGGTATACTATTAGAGAAACTAGCTTCTCCTACCACGCAATTATCTACAGATTTCTTCTCGTATCTAACAACATAATCGGTAGTGTCAGGATTTTCGTTCTTGTTCCAGGTAACTTCTATCTTATTCTGTGTTTCCTGGAGGTCCCCCGTAAAGAGACCGGACGCCTGCAAAAAGCCCCCTCTAATTACATCAACCATCTCTCTAAGAGTTAATGATACTATAGGAACAACGTTCTCTCCTAAATTAGCTTGGGCATAAGTAACTTGATAAGTAGGTTGATAGATAAGTAGTGCTGCAAACATTGCAATCATTATTACTCGCGTGCTGTTCACATGTAGCATTCGTTTTTTCACCAGTTTTCTAACTAAACTGATTTTGTCGGGCTATATATACTTTCCCTGTTAGAACATCGACACTTCCCGTCGATTCGTGTCGACAAGTACAAACATTTATTAACAACCTTTCACAAACTCATACTATGAATGAAAGTCAAAGTTTTAAAGACATGAAAGTAATAAAAACCATATTAGACCTACACAGCGACAAATTAACCGAACAAAACAATATGATTCTTTTCGGAGCATCTCTTGAAGTTCTAAGGGATCTTAGGGAGAAAACCAATAAGATCTATCAAAGACTCGACGACTTCGACGTGAAGATAGATAACCTAGCTCCTAACACCGTTGAAGAAATGGAAAAAACAAAAGAAAAAATCGAGATTAATTCTGAATTTGTAACTAAATTCTTAAACGAGATACAAAACCTAGACGATGACAAGAAAAAACTTCTCAAAGGAGCTTTATTAGACGCAAAAGAGAAGAAAGAAACAACTGAAACTCCAGTAAAGGATGAAGTTGAGAAGACATTCATGTCACTGGGTGATAAAAGAAAGGCAATGATAACAAAAATGATTGAGAAATATGACAAAGTAAATCCAACTCAATTAAGCAAGCTTATTGGTCTTTCTAGAACTAGATGTAATGAATATCTAAAAGAAATGGAAGGTGAAAGTACTGTAGAAAGCTTCAGAGATGGTAGAAAAGTTTTCTATAAATTGGTTTAGACCGATTCTTATACATTAGATGGACCAACATCCATTTCAATGTGTAAAACGTGCATATCTTCAGGAGCTACATCTACATTTATATAATAAGTACCGGGCTCTATGTCTATAGTACATGCCTCAGTGGGCATTAACCAATGAGAAATAATATTACAATTACTAAATTTGGCATTCTTACATTTATCAGTAGGCTCCAAAGTAACACTTAAAGCCTGTTGAATGGGTATCGTGTTTTGCATATTCAGTGTCAATTTTCCAGATTCTTCAATTTCCATTATGTAGTAAGTGTTTCCCTTTCCTATTCTAGTATCTCCTGGGGATATTGGATGAGGACCTATGTGTGTATTTTCGTAAGTGCCGCAGTCTGTGTATCTAGGGAGCATATCGGTTGTACCCGTTATAGTATCATCTAAAATATCTGCATTAGCTGACCCAACTGAAAGTATAGAAAATAAGGCAAATACAAGCACCATTCTCAACGCGATTATTTTTTTCATCATATTAACCACACGGATTTACTACATATTTGTAGTTAACTTGTTACTACTATATAGTAACTCCACTATATAAAACTATTCATATTTTAAATAGTATATAAAAGGGGGAAAATGGTGCGGGAGGAGAGATTTGAACTCTCGAACGCACTAAGCGACAGCGCCCTCAACGCTGCACCGTTAACCTGGCTGGGTGACCCCCGCTAATATCAAAGAGTTATACTTTCTATATGATTTAAATGGGGTTGTGCTGCCAAAAGGGATTTAACGTCATCCTTTCTGATCATATCCCTTAAAACCGGGTTCTCTATCTCGGGAACCTTCAAGGGAATTCCGTCTATTTCATCCTCAAAGCTGTAATGATGTATCCTTCCGTCTCTCGTAGGAAGCTCTCCCTTTTCTAGTTCGCCGCTGTTATAATGATATCTCCATTCGAGTAAACCTGCTCCTGAATCCCATATCCTTCCGATATAGATTTGATCTTCTCTTATTTCCTCTATTTTAACCGCATAGACAATAGGACTGTCAAGACCGTCAGATGCTATTTGTCTTTCATATCTTATTTCTGAACATTCGATATCTTCTGAAAAAACCTGTTTTTGCATTTTACATCATCTCCGTAATTATTCATAATAAACCATTGAAAGATACTAATAAAACGTTTTTTATCAAATTTAAGCTAGACGTTAGTTATAATCAATGATAAATTGGAGGTTAAATAATGGACAAATGGCAAATAATGGGGTATTTATTCGCATTCATAAACCCAATACTACCAGGAATTTTACTGGGACTAGCTCTATACAGAGATAATGACAAGGATTACAAGGAAACAGGAAAGAATGTAATAATCCTGAGTATATTAATGACAGTTGTATGGGCTTTGTTTTTAGCTAAAAGAGGAATTATAGCTTAAGGTTAAACGGCCTTATCTATAATCTCCTTAACTTCTTTTTCTCCTATTATTTTTATTAACTCAGCAAGCCTTGGGCCTCTTTCTTTTCCTATAACAGTAAGATAAGCAGCAGTAAAGAAGTCTCTAGGACCCACAGTACTCTTTGCAATTTCAAATAATTTATTATTAAGATCTTCTTGAGTATTTTCTCCTGTTAATATCTCACTTACCTTTTCCATAGCCTCTTTCTGCTCTTCGCTTAAATCTTCAACTTTAGAATTGCCTATCTCTATCTTATTATCTTCGTTGTAATTATCCATCCAATACTTTGAATTATTATATAGATTTTCAAGCCTCTCTTTATCATATTCGCTTATCTCATCAATATGTCCTAGTTCCTTTAATTTCTCAATCGAATCCTCAAAACTCATGAATTGAGACAATTGAGACATTAAATTAAATGAAACTTGAACTGGCTGTTTTTCTGGAACTCCATCAACTTGGGATAGTTCATATACCCTTTTCCAATGCTCTTCTTTAGTATCGCTTCTAGCTTCTTCATTGCCGAAATATACGCGCTCAGCCATATAGAAATTCTCATAAGTGGCATTTATTCCATCATCGAAATGTATCTTAAACTCCTTCACAGGTTTATTTGACACATAAAGATATCTAAAAACTTCGGGTAGGTATACTTTCTTCATCTCGTCTGGATCTATGACATTTCCAGAAGATCCGGACATTTTACCTTCTCCCCCTTCAGCAAGAACGAAATCATACATCTGATAAAGAGGAGCCTCATAATCGTAAATTTCTTTAGCTATAATGGTTCCAGTACTTCTAGAACTACCAGGAGCACTGTGGTCCTTTCCTCCAGGCTCAAATAAAACATTCTCATGTTTCCATCTCATTGGCCAATCAACTCTCCAGCCTAATTTAATGTTACCAACTTCTCTAAAGTCAAAAGTTCCCTCATGTCCACATTTACAAGAATAGGAAATCGAATACTCTCCGTTATAATCAATTACATCGGTAAAATCTTTCCAACACTCTTCACAATAAATAGAAACGGGCCAAAAATCATTTTTCATGAATTCTTCTTTGTTTGATTTAAACTTCGCAAGTATTTCCTGTATTTCTTCTCTTCTATTCAAAGCTATTTTTATACCTTCAGCGTATTCACAATTCTGGTATTTCTCGCTTTGATATAGATATTCTGGATTTATTCCAATATCTTTAACAGATTCCTCAAACTCCTTTTCAAAATGCTCTGAATAAGAATCATGACACTCATACGGATCAGGAACCTTAGAAACTGGCATTCCTAAATAATCTTCGAATTCTTCTTTCTTGTCCTCAGGTAGATTACCAGGAACTTTTCTGAAACGATCAAAATCGTCCCATGAATGTATATAACGAACTTTATGATCACTATCTTCTAAAGCTTTAGCAACAATAGCAGCTGTCATCTCTTCTCTTAGATTACCTATATGAACTGTACCAGAAGGGGTTATGCCCGAAGCTACAGTTATAGTATCTCCGTCTCTTTCAATAACTTTCTCGGCTATTTTATCGGCCCAGAAAACTACATTATTTTCTTCTTTATTTTCAAGAACTCCTTCTTCCATGCTGCTCACCATTTTACTTTTAAAATAACATTTATAACCTTGCTTATGTAAAAAAGGTTATGCCTTTTAGTCTTTACACGTGGACTGTTATACTTTTCCTATTAGCTATGGGAGTTTATTTCTTCTATGATAGGAAAAATTTTGAAAGACAAGGTATAACTTTCCTTAGAAAAACTCAGAAGGGCCAAAAGTTTATTAATTCTCAAGCCAAAAAACATCCCGTTTTCTGGAGATGGTATTCTAATATAGCATCTGTAGTGGCTTACCCGCTGATGTTAGGTTCTTTTGTCCTGATAGCTTACTTAGGAATAGACTTCATGTTCTTTGCTGAGCCAGGAACGCAGGCACCAGTAGGCTTGGTATTACCATCGTTTACCCAAGAAACAGTAATAGGGAATGGATTCTTTTTGGTTCCGTTTTGGTTTTGGATAATAGGAATTTTCATATTGGCAGTAGTTCACGAATTAGCTCATGGTATAATAGCAAGAAATGAAAAAGTTAAAGTAAAATCATTGGGATTTGCATTTCTAGGACCTATTGTAGCGGCATTTGTAGAACCTGACGATGAGCAAATGTTTAGAAAGGGTTGGAAAACTGTAGCACGTATAGCATCGGTAGGAGCATTCACCAATTTCATATTCGGTATTTTATTCTTTGGAGCATTTCTCGGTTTAGACGCTACTGCGTATACGCAAACCGGACTGGTTGTAACGTCTGTACCTGGTGGTCCATTGAACCAAACTGGGATTTCTACAGCTATAATAACTCAACTAGATAATCAAGATATTACAAGTTTCTCCGATTTGAGAGGCTTTTTAGAAAATAAATCACCTGGAGACGAAGTAAAAATAACATTAAACGAGATAAATTCATCCAGCTTCGATATAAAAGAACAGAAAGAAGTCACAGTTACTTTACATGAAAATGAAGAAAGAGAAGGAGACGCATTTATCGGCGTCTTTGTAATACAAGGCGATTACAAGATCGAAGATAATAAGATAGTACAAAGATTCGGACTATCATTCACAAACCATGGAGAGGTGAAAGATGCTAAAGTACTACCGGGTCTGACAAACTTCTTTAGAAACCTGTTCTTCTGGCTAGTACTGCTTAATATTTTCATTGGATTAGCTAATCTAATACCTGCCGGTCCATTAGATGGGGGGCTTATATGGAAAGCTACTCTTCAGGACAACCTAGGAAAGGTAGGAGAGAAAATCCTCAAAGGGACAAACTGGACCATGGGGTTAATATTATTAGGGATGTTCATCACGTTAGCATTACAATGGATAGGATTTCCTCCCTTAAACCTAGCAGGTCTGTTTTTGATTTATCTTATAAGTTTTCTTAGATTATTTATTCTATGAGATTGGACCTATATTTAA
>CAYQNF010000006.1:0-26291 GCA_964418905.1 uncultured archaeon
CTACACACAAAAAACCAGGACATAACCGGCAACACAACTAAAAACGACGCTCTTGGAATCTCTTACAGAAATACATTCACCGAGAACATAAAAAGAGGTGTAGAAGACGGAGTCCTAGACGAAAGAATGCTAGATTATGATCTAAACAAAATGGCGTATGCTATGAAACTAGACAGAGATAATCTACTAAGTTATATGAGTCTTCAAACTCTTTACGAAAGATATTTCCTAAAAACTAAAAATGAACAAGAAAGATTAGAACTTCCGCAGGCATTCTGGATGAGAATTGCCATGGGAATAGCACTTAACGAAGAAGAAAAAGAAAAGAAGGCTATTGAGTTTTACAATATAATGTCTTCCAAGAGATTTGTACCATCCACACCAACACTATTCCATGCAGGTACAACACACTCACAGCTGAGCTCTTGTTATCTAACGACAATAGAAGACGACTTAGATCATATATTCAAATGTATAGGAGACAATGCAAGACTATCCAAATGGTCTGGAGGTCTAGGAAACGACTGGACAAATATACGTGCAACGGGCGCTTTGATTAAAAGTACTAATGTAGAAAGTCAGGGTACAATACCTTTCTTGAAAATAGCAAACGACACGACGGCTGCTATAAACAGATCAGGAAAAAGAAGGGGGGCTACATGCGCTTATCTAGAGACATGGCATCTTGACATCGAAGACTTTTTAGATCTTAAGAGAAATACCGGAGACGACAGAAGAAGAACTCACGACATGAACACCGCTAACTGGATACCAGACTTGTTCATGAAGAGAGTAATAAATGACGAACAATGGACACTCTTCTCTCCGGATGAAACCCCTGAATTACATCACATTTACGGAAAAGAATTTGAGAAGAAGTACAAAGAATATGAAGAGAAGGCAAGAAACGGTGAAATGAGAAAGCACAAAGTTGTTTCAGCAAAGAAACTATGGAGAAAGATGCTTACAAGATTGTTCGAGACAGGACACCCATGGATTGTATTCAAAGATCCATGCAACATAAGATCTCCGCAGGATCATGCTGGAGTAATACACAGCTCAAATCTTTGTACAGAAATTACATTAAACACATCGGCAGATGAAACTGCTGTATGCAATCTTGGATCTGTTAATTTGTCCAAGCACGTGAAAAACGGCAAAATAGACAAAGAAAAAATAGAAGAAACTGTAAACACCGCAATGAGAATGCTTGACAACGTAATAGATCTAAACTTCTATCCGACGCCTGAAGCAAAGAATGCTAACATGAAACACAGACCAGTCGGTATGGGAGTAATGGGATTGCAAGATATGATGTATATGGTTGACATTCCAATGGACAGTCCAGCTGCTTTGGAATTCAATGACAACCTATTAGAATTTATATCATACCACGCTATTCTGGCTTCATCCAGACTAGCAAAAGAAAGAGGTCCCTATCCTTCATTCGAAGGAAGTAAATGGGACAGAAACATATTCCCGGTAGATACTATAGACATGCTTGAAGAAGAAAGGGGTGTTAAAATAGAAATAAACAGAGAGGAAAGATTAGACTGGACTCCTGTAAGGGAACATGTGCAGAAATACGGTATGAGAAACTCCAACACTATGGCACTTGCGCCTACAGCAACGATATCAACAATATCAGGATGTTTCCCGACAATTGAGCCGATATACAAAAACATCTACGTAAAGGCCAACATGAGTGGAGAATTTACAATAGTAAACCATTACCTTGTAGAGGATCTAAAAGAAAGGAATCTATGGAACAACGAAATGCTTGAAAAGTTGAAATATCACGATGGAAGCGTACAGCCAATACCAGAGATACCGGACGAATTAAAAAGAAAGTACAAAGAAGCTTTCGAGATAGATCCAGAATGGTTGATGAAACTTAACGCAGCTAGAGCAAAATGGATAGATCAAAGCCAATCGCATAATGTATTCATGAAAGGTACATCAGGTAAGAAATTAAACAACATATACATCAAAGCCTGGAAACTTGGATTGAAAACTACATATTATCTAAGATCTATGGCTGCATCACAAATAGAGAAATCTACTCTAGACGCAAAGAAATACGGATACACCCAAAAACGTAAAGAAGGCGTAGAAACAGAAAACGTCATAGAGGAAACTTCACAGGAAGAAACTGAGGAAAAACAGCCTGAAAAGGTTCCTGTAAGTCCTCTGGTTTCCCATGCAAACAAAATGGACGCAAAAGAACCAAACGGAACTCAAACAAACAATAAACCAAGCAGTCCTCTTTATGGGAAAGGCTTTGAACCTGAAAAGGCAAACGGAGACGGTTTGATAGACAATGACGATGACTTTGATATAGGAGACATTAAAAATCCTGGATCAGAAGTAAAAGATGCATGCAGTCTGTTCGATCCTGATTGTGAAGCATGTCAATAATATAAACATAAAATAAAAATAACAGTGAATAGGGGGAAATACTAATGGCAATTATTAACAGTTCTAAAACTGATCCGAATAAAATTCTACCCATGACTTACAAATGGGCTAGAGAACACTACAAAGCAGGAGTGGCAAACAATTGGACTCCTGAAGAGATACCGATGCAAAATGACGTAGAACAATGGAGGTCAGACGACGCCCTTACAGAAGAAGAAAGAAAGCTAATACTTTGGAATCTTGGATTCTTCTCAACAGCAGAAAGCCTGACAGCCAATAACTTAGTTCTAGCAGTTTACGACCACGTAACAAATCCAGAATGCAGACAATATCTACTAAGACAAGCATACGAGGAAGCAATACACACTGACACGTTTATTTACTGCTGTGATTCTCTGGGATTAAACCCAGATGAAATATACAACATGTACAATACAATTCCTTCAATCAAAGAGAAGGATGATTATGTTGTAAACATGACTAAGTCTGTTTTTGATCCAAATTTCAATACACAAGGAACAGAAAACATACAGAAATTCGTCCATGATCTGGTCGGTTTTTACGTTATAATGGAAGGGATATACTTCTATGCAGGTTTCGCAATGATGCTTGCCCTAAAAAGGCAAAACAAAATGGTTGGAATCGGAGAACAGTTTGAATACATAATGAGAGACGAAAGTCTTCATCTTGCATTCGGAACTGATCTAATTAATCAAATTATAAAAGAAAATCCTGAAGTATGGACAGATGAGTTCAAGCAAGAATTAATCGACATGATTAAAGAAGGCGTAGAACTAGAAAAGATCTACGCAGAACAGGCATGCCCTGAAGGAATTCTTGGAATAAATGCCAAACAGTTCTGCGATTATGTAGAATATGTAGCAGATCGTAGACTCGAAAGGATTAACTTACCTAAACAATACGACACAGAGAATCCATTACCTTGGATGTCTCAAGCTGTTGACCTTTCAAAGGAAAAGAACTTCTTCGAGACTAGGGTAACAGAATACCAAACAGCAGGAAGCCTAGATTGGGAGTAAAATCCCAATGTTCTTCTTTTTTATTTTCTTTTAAATTATAACACCGTTTTAAGTAATTTGCTGTCTAATTCTAACTATGTCAGATACTAAGAGCATTAACGATGTCAAGGATGTAGAGAAAGTAGAAGTAAAGATTACCAGAGACATGGGTATAAATGAGATATTAGGCCGTTGGCCGCAATTAGCTGAAGTATTCAATGCTTATGGGCTTCATTGTAGTGGTTGCATGTTCGCAGGAGTAGATACAGTTGAAACAGGGTGCCGTGCTCACGGTATGGACGAAGAGGACATCGAAAACGTAGTTAATGATCTAAATAAGAGAAAAAAAGAGATTGAGAGCGAATAACGTTATTCTAAAAATTCCAAACATATTCCATTTCTTGACCTTCAATTTCTTGAGGTAAATTTTCCATCGATTTAAAGAAAAATAAGGGAGATCCTCTCATATAGGCTATATACTTACCAGAGAAATACTCGTAAGGACCTTCTCCTGTAGGAACGGAAATTACCTCTGCCTTGGTTTCTATGAATGTATCTCCGAGCTCTTCCTCTAGTTTATCTCTAATACTAGTATAACTAGGCGGGAAAGTTTTGCAAATATATGATTTTCTCTCTTCACCGTCGCTGTAAACAACATAAGACTGGAAAACATTTGGTCCCCCTTTCAGGCATATGTTCAAACTTAATATTAACGCCTTTCTTTTGTCTTTTCCTCTTAAATAAAGAACTTAGCTTCATAATTTATATTTCATTTTATATTTTAAATAAAATCAAATTAGTTTGAGTTATTTAAGATTTTTTATGTAATTATAATTGGTTATTATGGGAGGAGGAACTGGAACAGGATTCATAACTGAAGGGATGGATCCAGTACTTGAAGAAGGATTAAAAGAAGCCTTCGAACCATGGATGCTTGAACATAGAACCAATCCTAATTCCGATAAAAACGCTTCTCATAAACTAAGAAAATACAAAAATAAACTTCGCTCTATCTTGGAGGATTATACCAGAAGAGAACATAATAAAGGCAGAAGTAAATTAAATGTAAACAGGGGAAGAGACGGTAGAGATCTTCTATCCCATAGATTTGATATATCTACAAATTTTATTAATCCTGAGCTCGATTTCCCAATAAGCGACTATGATCATCATGTTATTTGTCGTTCCATTAACAACAAACTCGCTTACGGAAACCCTATAATATTACAATATGTTAGAAGCGAGGCAAAGGGAGAAGGATTAACAAAACCGGGCACTCAAAGATTGACGATGGGGACCAGAGCAATGGTAACCCCTATGCCTGACAATCTACATATTTATAGAGCAGTCATAGACAACCATTTCAAAAAACTAGATTGGACGGAACAGGCACTAATAGATAGATCAAAGCAAGTGGAAGAAGAGTTCAATGGATTAGTCAAAAGTTCTAGAGAGAAGTTAAGATAACTTATTAAATTATTTTCATTAACTAATTCTTATGAGTCAGGAATTTGTAGCTCGAGGAGCAGAAGCAAAACTTTACAAAGAAAATGGAAAACTTGTAAAGGAAAGATTATCCAAGGGATACAGAATAAAATCCCTGGATCAAGAAATTAGAAAATCCAGAACTAAAAATGAAGTAAGTATAATAGGAAAAGCCCGAAGAGCCGGAGTAAATACCCCTACTATTTTTGAAGAACATGATTACACGATAGTAATGGAATTCATAGATGGAGATAAAGTAAAAAACATATTAAACGAGGACAATTTAGAAAGTATATGTAGACAGATAGGAGACCAGGTCGGCAAGCTACATAAATGGAATCTAGTACACGGGGATCTAACAACCAGTAACATGATTCTAAAAGATAATGATCTATATCTAATCGATTTTGGACTTGCTCAGTACAGTGAAAAAGATGAGGACAAGGCTATGGATCTTAAGGTATTGGAAGAAGCTCTCCTTTCTGCACATTATGAATTATACGAAGAAGCTTTGGACATAATATACAATGTTTACAAATTAACAAACGGAGATCATGAACCTGTTTTAGACAGGTTGGACCAAATAAGAAAAAGAGGAAGATACAAGGAAAAGGACTAAATTAACCTTTTTAAGCCTTTCTTTCTATGTAATACTTAGACTGTGACAGTTTGTGCAACTATTTTAGGCACTTGCTAGCGCAGATCAATATAATAGGTGATATGATGGCTAGAATGTATTCTAGAAAAAGTGGAAAATCCGGATCTAAAAGACCGGAAAGAGATGTAACACCCGTATGGGTAAAATACAAACAGGAAGAAGTAGAGAAATTAATAGTTAAGCTAAGAAAGCAAGGACATCAGTCAGCTAGAATTGGCTCAATACTAAGAGATCAATACGGAGTTCCTAACGTAAAAGAAATAACAGGAAAAACAATAACACAGGTATTAGAAGAAAACGACTTCGAGAGGGACATTCCAGAGGATCTTTTCAATCTACTTGAAAAATCTGTTAATTTGAGAGAACATCTTGAAAAGAACAAAAGAGACTATACATCCAAAAGAGGTCTTGAATTAATAGAATCTAAAATCAGAAGACTTGGGAAATATTACATAAGAAAAGGTAAACTTCCTGAGGATTGGAAATACAAACCAGATGAAGCTAAACTTCTGATTCAGAAGTAAACCTTAAGCGGCTTCGGCCGCATTTTCTTCTTATTTTTTCAAAAAACTATTTAGGTTAGTTCCACCAATATTATGTTATGCTGGATGAGTTAAAGGCCGACATAAAGAAGGCTGTTTCTTTACTAAGAGAACACAAGGACAAAAGGATTAGAATTATCTCTAACTTCGATGCTGATGGAATATCAGCCGGTGCTATTTTAACAAAGGCTTTACTCAGAGAAGGCTACGATATTCATGTTACTATAATAAAACAGCTTAAAGATGGAATAGTAGAAGAACTTAGTCTAGACAAAGACGATTTCTTGTTATTTTCTGACCTTGGTTCTGGTCAAATTGAATATATAGAGCCTTTAGAGAAGCCAACTATAATTTTAGACCACCACGCTCCAGCAAAAGAAAAAGATGAAAGACATTTCGATGAAGTAGTTCAAGTAAACCCGGAATATCATGAAATTGATGAAGATCATGTTTCAGCAGCTGGGTTATCATATTTATTCGCTGAAGAATTATGCGAATCCAATGTAGACCTATCCGCCATAGCTATAGTAGGAGCTACGGGCGATATACAGGAGACTGACGGCGAGTTTACGGGAATAAACAAGAAGATTGTAGAAAAAGGGGCCCTTAGCAACTCAATAAAGGTCAAAAAAGGACTTCGCGTATACGGACGTGGATCGAGACCACTACATTTAGCTCTTTCATATACTATGGATCCGTTCATACCCGGAGTAAGCGGTGACCAATCAGGATCAGTTCAATTCTTATCAACTTTAGATATAGATCTCAAGAAAGGAAAGGACTGGAGAACTTTAGAAGATCTAAACGAAGAAGAGAAAAAGAAATTAGCAGAGGCTATTATAATTGAAAGAATAAAGCATGGAGAAGATGATCCTGATAAGGTATTGGGAGACGTTTTCCATATAGACCTACCGGAAGAGTTCTGCGATATAAGAGAGACTTCAACTGCGCTAAATGCATGCGGTCGTATGAAAAATGCAGGATTAGGAGTTCTATTCCTACTGAATGAAAAGAACAGTTTTGACAGAGTAAAAAGAATACTAAACGGTTATAGAAGATTATTAGGATCATATCTAAAATGGGTAAAGGAGAACAAGGACGAAGTAGTAAAAGAAACAGACTCGGCCTATTTCATAATAGCTGAAGACAACATACAAGAAAGTATGATAGGGACATGTACTACCATACTAACTAAGTCAGAGTTTTTGACAGGAAAGCCTATATTCGGCCTCGCCCTAACTGAAGACGGAGAAATTAAGATTTCAGGACGTGTACCGGATCCTATGCAGAAGGAAGAAGATGCTAATAAGAAGTACAATCTTAAAAATATAGTAGACGAAGCGTGTAAGAAATTTGACAGAGAAGGCGGGGGACACGCTTTTGCAGCCGGTGGCTACATACCTACAGATAAACAAGAAGAATTTATGGAAATAGTATCAGAAATTATAAACAGAAACAAAGAAAATCCTCCAAAGTCGGAAGCAGCCAGCTAAACGACCGAATCATTTAAATATATTAAATGTTAAGTTCAGATATCATTTTAACAAAATAGTGATACAATTATGGCAAGTGCGAAATTAAAAGGAAAGCAATGGTACGATATAATCGCTCCTGAGTTATTTGACTCTAAAAATATTGGAGAAACTCCTGCAAAGGACGAAGAAGATCTAATTGGGAGAACAGTAGAGGTTGGAATACAAGATGTAACAGACAGAAACAACAAATACTACCTAAAAGCTATTCTTCAAATTGATTCAGTAGACGGAGCAAAAGCGAAAACAAAATTCGTGGAATTAGTTACTCTTAGAGATTATATTTCAAGAATGATTCAAAGAAGAGTTAGAAGAATTGACTCTATAGTTAAAGTTAGAACTAAAGATGGCGTTCTTCTAAGGGTAAAGACTATTGGTGTTAGTATCAGAAGAATTAACACTTCTCTAAAAGCTTCCGTTAGAAAGGTTATGGACGACACAATAAGAGATTATGTAAGAAAGAATAATCTTAACGATGTAATAATGGGAGCAATTTCTGATAAGCCGCAGGTTGCAGCAAGAAGCGCAGCTACAAAACAATACCCACTTCGTGGCGTAGAAATCAGAAAAATTGAAGTTCTTGAATATCCTGAAGATAAAAATCAGGAAGAATAGTCTATTTTGACCGCAAATTTCCCGTTTTTAGGCAAAACTATATTTACTAGTACTACGAATATTTATTATAAGTCCCTGTTAACGCGGTGTATTATTAATGGAACTAAAGAATATAATTGGAAAAGCTATTTCAGACATCGTCGATACAACCGGGGCTGACTGTGTTCTACTTGTTAGTAAAGAAGACTTTCCTTCTGCAGATACAGTAAGAGTAAAAACGACTCTAATGAAAAAACGTAACGGAAATGTCAAAAAAGAAGGTTACGATTTCTTGACAACTAAAATGCCAGCCGATTCTATAGCACAAATAAGACGAGTAGTTGTAGAGATGATAAACAAGGCTGGCCTAGAAGAAGGAGACAAAGTATTCTGCGTTACAGATGAAACCTTTGGTACAGGGTTTGAAGGATTATTCCTGATGTTTACAATAGATGAGAAATTCACTGAGCTTAGTACTAAAGATCTAGATAAAGAAGTCAACAAGGCAATATATGATATACTAGTTGATATAGCAAATGAAATAGCTTCCGAAGGCAGGGAAGGTAAAAAAATAGGAACGGCTTTCATCTTCGGAGATCATGAAAACGTACTGGAAAAATCATCTCAAATGATTCTAAATCCATTAGAAGGTCACCCACTAAACAAGAGAAATATAATGGAACCGGATATAAGAGAAACCATAAAGGAGCTTTCTCAACTAGACGGCGTATTCATAATAGATGAAAAAGGGTATGTGCACGCAGCAGGCAGATATCTTTCAGTTGACAGTTCTAACATATTTTTACCTGGATTTGGTGCAAGACATACCTCATGCGCCGCCATGACTAAAGAGACTAAAGCATTAGCCATAGTAGTAAGTGAAAGCGGTGGACGTGTTCGTGTATTCAAAGAAGGAAAAATAATACACGATGAAAAAGTTTAGTTAGAAAATTTGGAATATCTATCATTCGTACTTATCTATTAATCTTTTCAATCTGCCTATATATTCCTTTCTTTCTTCTTCGTTATCTATACCATCTAGATCTGAAATTAAAGATCTTTCCGTTCTATTCATTTCATTTCTAGCTTCCTTTCTTTTTGCTTCATCCACCAATCTCTGATATTCAGCGTCGCTCATGCTTGGATCTGTAGCTTTTAGCCTTCTTGCCACGAGAGAGGAGAATTTACCCTTATAGATAGCATCCAATATTTCATTTTTTGAGATCCCTTCTTCTACCGGACTCGTCTTATCTAAATGTCTTCTCATGAATAAAATTCTTTATCTAAATTTAAATAAATGTCCCTGACATTCGTGCATCTTAAATATTTCTTGGTTAAATATAATTTGCGGGAGCTAGTTGGGTGATTAGGCCACACCTGTAACCATAAACGGTCTTTATGATGGAATGATCACCGTGTGAGGTAGTCTCTTGGGGCGTAGGCCCATTGAGAATTCCTACGAAGCCTCGTCCTTTGGGATTTTCGTAGCAGTGAACCGGGTCAGACCTTGACGGGAGCAGCCCTAAGCTGTTATGGGATTGCTCAAAGGGTCGCGGGGTGGAGGATTCTAGATGGATCACCTATGCTTCAAGTGCCATCGATCACGGCGCTTCCGCATTATTTCTATTTTAAGTAATTTTTCTATTAAGTTATATTATGTTTAACATAGAAAGAAAATATCAAAAGGGTGATCTAAAGTTGTATCACGGACCCGAAGAAATAGAATTACTAAACGAAAAGGGATTCTTCGATCTTCTTATGGATATAACCATAGATGTTACTAATTCAAAAGCTCATTATTTTATAACAGGAAAAGGTTTACACGACTATCCGACACTATATTGGTTACCAGCATACAGAAAAGACAATACTTTAAAACCGTTTTTTGTAGGAGACGAAAAAGAGGGCACAAACTATGGAATTAGAATTAGATCCTCGGGAGACGGTATAATAGGGAATTCTTCATTCGACTTAGAAAATGTTTTAGGTGATCTTGGATACGATCTACCAAAAAGCAAATTAATTTCAGAAAACATAAGCAGAGTTAAAGACGATCAATTAATTAATCATTTAGACGATTTATTATCATACCTCGATCTAGAAGAGAATTTAATATTATTAGGAAATTGTCATTAAACCTAAACTAAATATATAGAGAAACTAATTATTTTGTGGGACCATGAAAAAACTAAACACTATAATCGCAGTGATCTTAATTTTTGCAGTATCTGCTTTCTTGGCTGTAAGCTCGATACAAAACACAGAAACCACTATAACAGACAATATAGAAAATAAGACTGATACTTCTGAAATATTAACCCCTCAAGAGGATTTAGAAAACATAAAAGGAACTAAAATATTTGTTCCTGCGGTAGATAGTAATGGAAATGGCGTAACTACGGCACTTTCCGTAGAAATAGAAAATGGAACGGGAAGAACTCTTGTAGATATAGACCAGCTGCTTTTCTTTGTAGATACGCAGTTCAGTATACAAACGGCCAAAGATGTGGCAGTAAATAAAACTAATAACGACCTGAGCAATTATGATTTAACTTATTCGATAGTCTCCCCGGCACGTATAATAGAAGGTCCTTCTGCGGGAGCAGGCATGACAGTTGCCACTATAGCAGCACTGGAAGGAAAAGATATTCCAAAAGACGTCATGATTACAGGAACTATTGAACAAGACGGTAGTATAGGTAGAGTGGGAGGCATACTACAAAAAGCCAAAGCCTCAAAGGCTATGGGCGCAGAAAAGTTCTTAGTCCCTTCTGGACAATCAATCTTCGAGAAATCTACGCCAAAAACTAACTGTAGAGTCGTGGCAGGTTTCAGAATATGCAACACGGTAGTAGAAAGAGAGACGATAAATATATCAGAAGAAGTAGGAATAAAGATAGTAGAAGTATCTGATATTGATCAAGTAATAGATGAATTTGAATTATGACTGAATTAATTATTCTGGGGACTTCTCATATATCCCCGGAAAGTGTAAACAGAATTAAAGAACTAGTTAAATCTGAGAGTCCTGACTTAATTTGCGTGGAACTAGATAAGAATAGGTATTATGCTCTAAAAAATGAAAATTCTACCAGCTTTAAAGATGCGACTAAACATTTCGGATTATCTACTGGTTTCCTCGCCTGGTTTATGTCAAAGTTACAAAAAACATTAGCACGTAAAACGGGTGTTATGCCAGGAGAAGAGATGCTTACGGCTGTTAATACTGCAAAAGAAAATGAAATAGACTATGAATTCATAGACAGAGACGTTATATTAACAATGCAAAAAATAAGACAGATAAGCGCAAAAGAAAAATTCAAGATATTATTTAGTCTATTAGTAGCAAGTGTGGCAAACCCGTTTTCTAAAACTGATATAAGAAAGGTACCGGAAGATGAGGTAATAGAGGAAGCTATAAACAAAATCAAAGAAAAATCACCTCAGTCGTACAAAGCGCTGATAGAAGACAGAGACTTCTACATGTCAAACACTATTCTAGAGCTAATAGAAGAAAAAGGGCCTAAAAAAATATTGGCTGTAGTAGGAGCAGGTCATAAGGACCACATGAAAGAGATATTATCCAATTCTGAAAGTATTGAGAGTATTAGACTGGAATGAGTCAATGAAATCCGTGGACATGATCTCCGAAATTTATTCCGTAATTATCTCCATAGGCAGACATATACATAAAATCACTTAGAAACTGCTTCCTATGTCTAGCTCAAAACCTTTCTGCTCATGTTCAGGTCTAGTCTTCTTTAGGTATATTCCATAAACCAGACCAATAAGACCGCCCGCCAAGTGAGCTGCTCTAGCAACTCCAGTATCTGCGCCTATTAGTAATATGTCTATCAGAGCAAATGTAGCAAACGCCCATCTGATCTTCATAGGAACAAAGAAGAATGCATAAACTACAATACCTGGACTGATTACAGCAAGTGCTGCAAATACTCCATAAAGTGCTCCAGAAGCACCAAGGGCTGGAATCATGTTACCTGTAATTATTGTAAACGCAAGATAACCCAGATTACCAACTATACCGGCCAATATATAGAATATTAAAAATCTAAACGATCCTATTTCCTTCTCTAGTAATATTCCAAAGAAAAATAATACAAGCATATTGAAAAGTAAGTGACCAAAACCTCCGTGTAAGAAGACTGATGTTATGAACATCCATGGCTTTGCGAATGCTTGAGATGGATCAAAATAAAAAGCCTTAGTGAAAGCTTCTCCGTAAGCTAACTGAATAAAAAATATGAAAACTGTAAATCCTAATAGGTAAAGAGCAAGTTTCCCTTCAAGGGGACCTAAATCTATTTTCTTTTTAATCTTTTCTTTCATGTCAAGTGGATTAGCTACCTTGTCCTCTCTATGATATATTATATTCTCGCCTTTACCTTCTCTTTCTTTCTTATAACCAGCAAGACCTAGACAATTATGATTTTCAGGAAGTCTATGTTCTGAACAAAATCTATTTCCGCAGAATTTGCATTTGTAGGGCATTACATCTTTCTTGCCACATTTTTCACAACTCATCCAAAACACTTACCATTTATAAATATTGTTAGTATATGTTTATAGTAAATTCAATTAAATATTAAAGTAGGTTTTAAGATGGCAGAAGAACTAGGAATGACGGTCAAAAAAGAAGATTTCAATGAATGGTATAATGAAGTAATCCAGAAAGCTGAATTAGCAGATCATTCCCCAGTCAGTGGCTGTATGATTATAAGGCCCAGAGCTTACTCTATCTGGGAAAACATATCAGATAATTTAGATTCAATGTTCAAGGAAAGAAATGTAGAGAATGCATATTTCCCTATTTTTATACCTGAAAATCTTTTGGAAAAAGAATCAAACCATATAGAAGGGTTTGTACCTGAAGTGGCTTGGGTTACTCAACACGGAGATACTGAGCTAGAAGAGAAGATAGCAATAAGGCCTACCTCCGAGACTATAATGTATCAATCATTCTCAGATTGGATAAGATCACACAGAGACCTTCCTATGAAAATAAACCAATGGTCCAATGTAGTAAGATGGGAATTCAAACATGCTAAATTATTCCTAAGGACAAGAGAATTTTTATGGCAAGAAGGTCACACAGCATTTGAAGACAAAAAAGAAGCCGAGAAAGATGTAGAAGATGCTTTAGAAGATTATAGAACTATAATGGAAGATTATCTTGCCGTACCTGTAACTAAAGGAACAAAAACAGAAAAAGAAAAATTTGCAGGCGCCGATTATTCTAGAACTCTTGAAGTTATGATGCCAGATGGGAAGGTAATACAAGCCGCAACATCTCACCATCTAGGACAAAACTTCTCAAAGGTTTTCGATATCACATACTTAGATGAAGACGAAGAAGAAAAGAATCCTTATCAAAACTCATGGGGATTCACTACAAGATCGATAGGAATAATGATTGCGGTTCATGGAGACGACAAAGGATTAATCATACCTCCAAAAATTGCACCTACTCAAGTTGTTATAGTACCAATATACAGAGATGATTCAAAAGAAGAAGTAATGAAAAAGGCAAATGAGCTTTATGAGAACTTATCAAAGAAATTTAGAGCACAACTGGATGATAGAGATCAACATAACCCAGGTTTCAAGTTCAATGAATGGGAAATGAAAGGAGTTCCTCTTAGAATTGAAATAGGTCCCAGAGATATAGAGAATAAACAAGTTATGGGAGTTCATAGAGTAGGTGGTAAAAAAGAATCTATACCTGAAGATAAAGTAATTGAACACGTAGAGAAAGATCTAGAAAAGATACATGAACAATTATTCGAAAGGGCGGAAAAAATGGCAGACAATCATACATTCAAAGCTAATAATTACAAAACCCTAAAAGAGAAGGTTCAAGAAGGTAGAGTACTAGCTCCTTGGTGCGGAGACCAAGAATGCGAAGATAAAGTTAAAGACGAAACAGGCGCAAAGATTTCTTGTATAGTTGATGAAGATGACTCAAAGTGCGCTCACTGTGAAAAAGATGCTAAACATAAAGTATATTTCGCAAGGTCATACTAACGTCTAACCATTGAAATAAAAAAAATAAAAAGAAATAGTTCGAGATTTTTGATTCGATTAACTATAATCTACTACTTTAATCCCTGTGTTTTCTGAAACATTCCTTACAATAGACAGGCCTGTCAGGGTCTGGCTTGAAAGGAACTTCACACTTGTTGCCGCAATCTGAACATTCGGCTTCGTGCATTTCTCTTTCCATGTTATCTAACTCCTTTATTTTTGGTTTGTAAGTGCTTGTATCTACTAAACATTAAGTGCCACGTATTTAAAAGGATTGGTATGTATATTATTTTATGACAAAAGTAGATAAGTGGGACGATATTAGGAAATATGGCTTAATTTTAGTAATTGCTGTTTTGTATACATTTTTCGTTCATACTCTAATTGACGCTGTTTTGGACAATCCCAGATACGAAGATTTTTGTCCCATTGAACTAAAATCTCTCGGCGAGGAGTTCAATGACACGGAATATCAAAATTGCCAAGCAAAATTAGATGATGCTAGACAATACTTTGAATTAAGAGTTTTCATAATATCTGCAGTTCTCGGTCTCGTATCTATAATAATAGGTCTGATGCTACCATATGAAAAAAATATACTAAATGAGTGGATAGGATCAGGATTATTATTCGGGGGTCTATTCTCATTATTCGTAGGGACGATAAGATCATTCGGACAAATAGGAGAAGTATGGAGACCAATAATTATGCTTTTTGAATTAATTTTGGTAATATTCCTTGCATATAGACTATACGGAAGGAAGAAATAACTTTTAATACCTTTCTGTTCTTATTAGATAGTGATAACAATGTAGGTTACTGAAAATATATCTAAAATTTCCACACAATTAGATAGAAGAGAAATTAAAACAGTGGAATTAGATCAATATGAAATAGGTGATAGAGGAAGAAATCACCTAAATACCAGAGGGAATCTTCTTAGACATTTCAAAGACTCCGTTATTACAAGAATAATAGAAACTTATCAAACTGACGGGGAAGAGGTAGAAAGGGTAGTAAAAGAAGAAAAAATATGGAGAAAATCCAGAACTAAAAATGAGGGAATAATAGAAAGAGAAGTAGTAGGAAATTTTGTAGCATATGGATCCACATTCAGGGAAGTACCAAGGTCTCAAAGATTAGACTACATAATTTACAAACCTTCTGTAGAATTCGAAGTAACTGGATTTAGGAAATTATAGTTACTTAACCCTCTGTGTTAGTATTCCGACATAAACTGCGGCAAGAACTGCAATTATAGTTACAGTTACTGCATAAACCCAAGGACCCGCTGCTTGAAGCACCGGATACTTTTCAAAAAGTCCCCTTATTGCATCATTCCAAGCTAGAGCAGCTATAAGACCAAACGCCGTTGTGACTAAAATCGATGTCTTTTCCACGATTTCTTTTTTCATTGTCATATTATCACAAGAATAATGCACTTTTGGGGCATATAAAAGTTGCAAGGAGAGTAAGATATATAAGTAATAATCCACATCAATAATTAGTGAGTTTTCTAATGGGGAAAACTAATTCTAAACAAAAGTTTAAGTGATTTCAAATGACAGAACAAAAAAATATGAAAACTGGAACAACAACTGTAGGAGTTTTGGCAGAAGATGCTGCGATTTTGGCAGCAGATACTAAGGCGACTATGGGAAACCTAATCTCAAATAAAACAACAAGAAAAATATTCCCTCTATCAGACAACATGGGAATGACAACAGCAGGTCTAGTTGGAGATGCCCAGTTTTTGACAAGACTAATGAAAGCAGAAATTAAATTATATGAACTTCAAAGAGGTACAATGTCAGTGAAGGCAGGTGCTTCTCTATTAGCAAACGTATGCTTCAACGGAAAAGGATACTTCCCGTATTATGTTCAGCTACTAGTTGGCGGTTACGATACAAAACCTCATCTTTACAGCATAGACGCTGCAGGAGGATCTAGCGAAGAAGAAGACTACTTCTCAACAGGTTCAGGTTCTCCGTTTGCATTGGGTGTCCTAGAAGACGCTTATGAAAAGGACTTACCAAAAGAAGAAGCCTTGAAAGTTGCAGTAAGGGCAGTACATGCCGCAACACAAAGAGATACAGCTTCAGGCGGAAAAAGAATTATGGCAATCATATTCGACGAGAAAGGATACACAGAAGTATCAGAGGAAGAAATTGACAAGATTCTAGAAGAATCAACAATCAAGACAAAGAAGTAGACCAAAAATATTTCTACTACTTCATAGCAAATTTGGTCGATATTAATGACAGACGTATTTGATGAAATAAAGGATGAATTACCAGAAGATTCGCTAATTTCAAGCGCTGGTTGGGAAGGATCAGAAGTTGTTCTTTACACAAAGAGTAGAGATTTTCTTCTTAGATCGGATTCCTTAATCAGAAAACTAGCTGGTAAGTACAAGAAACGTATAGATGTAAGACCGGATTCTTCTATTTGTAAAGAGCCTGAACAGGCAAAAGAAACAATAAATCAAATTGTTCCAGAAGATGCTGGGATAAATGAAATGCTCTTCCAACCAGAGTTTGGGAAAGTAGTTATTGAGGCTGAAAAACCGGGACTTGTAATAGGCAAGGGCGGTTCTACAATGAAGGAAATTAAGGAAAAAACCTTATGGGTTCCTGAAATACAAAGATCTCCTCCTATGGAATCAGACGTAATAAAAATGGTTAGACAAACGATGGTCTCTGAACTAGATTTCAGAAAGAAATTCTTACATAAAGTAGGGAAAAGAATAAATGAAGAAGTAGAAACCGATGAACAATATGCAAGAGTTACTGTCCTGGGAGCGGGAAGACAAGTAGGAAGATCATGCTTCTTAATACAGACAGACAAATCAAATGTTCTATTAGACTGTGGTGTTAACACGGCAGACGAAAAACACCCTTATCCATATCTACAAGCACCGGAATTCAACATGGAAAAATTAGACGCTGTTATTTTATCACACGCTCACCTTGATCACAGCGGATTTATTTCATATTTATACGAATACGGTTGTGACGCTCCGTTATATTCAACAAAGCCAACAAGAGACATGATGGCTTTACTAGCATTGGATTTCATTAGCGTCGCTGCGAAGGAAGGTAAAGACTCTCCATACAGCACTAAAGGAATAAAAGAGGCACTTAAACGGCATATACCTCTAGAATATGGAGAAGTAAGCGACATAGCGCCGGATATGAGACTTACTTTATACAACGCTGGTCACATACTAGGCTCTTCTATGGTACACCTACACATAGGAGAAGGATTACACAATCTTCTTTACACAGGAGATATCCAATATGCCAAAACAAAATTATACAATCCCGCAGACACTAACGTAAACAGAATTGAAACAATGATAATGGAAGCTACATACGGAGCTTCTAATGATGTTAAACCTTCTAGAAGAGAAGCTGAAAACAAATTAATTGAAAAAGTAAAGAAAACTATAGATAGAGGCGGAAAAGTTCTAATCCCTTCATTTGCTATAGGAAGAGCTCAGGAAGTTATGGTTATACTAGCAGAAGCTGGTTTAGATGTTCCTGTATATTTAGACGGTATGCTTTGGGACGCCACTACTATTCACTCAGGTTATCCGGAATTCTTAAGCAAAGACTTGCAAAAGAAAATATTCCACAAAGATAAGAACCCATTCAATGCTAACATATTCCAAAGAGTTGCAGGTAAAGACAGACAGAAAATAGTAGAAGATCCGCAACCCTGCGTTATACTAGCAACTTCAGGAATGCTTGAAGGTGGACCGGTTAGGTCTTACCTAAAGAACTTAGCAGATGATCCTAAAAGTAGTCTTATATTCGTAGGTTTCCAGGCATCGGGTTCATTAGGAAGACAGATAGAATCTGGAAAGAAAGACATATCACTAAACGGAAACAACGGAGAAAGTAATATGCTAAGAATGAATATGGATATAGTAAAAATAGAGGGTCTTTCAGGTCACGCTGATAGAAAATCATTAATGAACTTTTTCTACAGATTAAAGAACAAACCAGAACAGGTTATAATGAACCACGGAGAGGAATCAAAATGTATAGACATGGCCAAATCCCTTTACAAAGCTCACCACGTTAAAACAATGACTCCTAAAAATCTAGAAACAATTAGACTGGTTTAATCCCAAACATCTATTCTATAAGACCAATCTTTTAATTCGTTCCAAGTGTCCAATCTATCTTCTGAAAATATCATTTTTGTTATTTTTGTAGGTTCTATATCAAGTCTATCCATTCTAACTAAATTCTGCTTTTTTAAATTCTTGCCCCATTTCTTAACGCTTTTTCTTGAAGTAATGCCAAGCTCATCTCTAAGTTCTGATATTCTCATACTGCCCTCTTTTGATAGAATATCTAACATTTGAGCAGGTCTACAATTCCTTTCTTCTGAATCTACCATTTCAAATAACATTCTAGGATATCCATTATATCTACCAAGGGAATTATCACTTCCATAAACACTCCTTCCAGGAAAGTTGGACCTATCTGAAGTAACTCTCCAAAACATACCAGCTATAGTCTCGCCAAGATAATCTGCGCTGTGTTTATACTTACCAATTCTCTTGAAGCTGTTGACATCCACTCCTCTATGATTTAAAAACTTACTAATCTCATTTGAGAATAAACCTATATCTTCTATGTATATCCCTGCTTCACTCT
The DNA here is from genome assembly GCA_964418905.1 of uncultured archaeon. Taxonomy (GTDB): domain Archaea; phylum Aenigmatarchaeota; class Aenigmatarchaeia; order CAYQNF01; family CAYQNF01; genus CAYQNF01. The sequence goes on from CAYQNF010000006.1 coordinate 18,961, forward strand.
TCTCTAAGAAATTTCTACCTTCGGAATCGCTTAATCGTTTCATAAACACATCTCCACGAAGTAACGTTCTTAGAATTCTAGATATTTAAATTTAATTAGACAGAAAAATATCTAAAAAGAAAAATAAACTAAGAAAAAGAAATTAAGCTCTTGGCTGTTCTTGTGGATTTTCTGGACCTCTGTGAACTCCAGCCCAATGAGGTGTTATGATTAACCAATCCTCGTCAACACCAGCAATATCGCCATCGACAGCTCTTGTTGTTTTCTTGATTCTTTCAACAGCTCTCTTTAGCTCTGTTAAGTCTTTTTCTTTAAGATCTTTAATTTTTGCAAAAACAATCTTACCATCTCTTACATGCTTCTGTACTACATCAGCATCTCCGAAAGAATTTATTTCTGCTATCTTTATTGTACCTTTACGACCAACTTCACTTTCCATTAGATCAGCATCTATTTCTAGGTACTCATCAGTTGGAGTCAAATCGTCATAAGAAGGTTCATTCTTTAATTTTTTCAACACGTTATCAAAAACCATTTTTCATTTCACCTACTTTCCAAGCTCCTTAATAATTATTATCTCTGTATCATAGTTAGGTAAAAATGCTTAAATATGTGATTGGGTAAATCATTCTCCATTTCCTATAGATTCGAGAATAGAGACAATATTCCAAATCTGGGTTCTTGTATACATAGGTATATTGGGATCATTTGTAACTTCATCCAAATTTGATATTGTGAAATTTAATCTAACACTTAACTCTTCATCATCGCTTTTCAAAGAGTCTATACTCTCTAAACATATCCTTCTTATATTTCTTGGAACAGTCTTATCATCTACTATGTGCTCCAACATTTGCACAACCGAATTTAGTTTTTTATTAATAGCAGCTTCCATTACCATCACCTCATTTTACCGAACTTTAGAAGTCAATAATTAACAACTTTAATTGTTTAATATAGCATTTAAAGGTTCGGTTTCTACACGTGAAATAGTTTAGAATAATAAATATTACACGTGAAGAAGCTTTATTTTATAAGAGAAACAATATTACTTATGGATTTTAACACCAAAGCTGATACTGAAGAAGAGTTTAGTTCTAAATTTACCAAAAAATCATATGAAATAATAATAGGTAAAGACCAAGAACAGATGGAAAAACATGGCAAAGAAGGGACTGTATTCTTAGGAAAACATATAGTAGGAGAAGGGGAAACTACTCATCTTACCAATAACGTACGTTTAGATGTGTCGAGTCCTCACAGAATCCTAATAGCCGGCAAGACTGGGAGCGGCAAGTCCTACTCAGCCGGGGTTATAGCAGAAGAGTTTGCTAAATTACCTGAAAATGTTAAAGAAAATATATCAGCAGTCATGATTGATACCATGGGCATATTCTGGTCAATGAAAAATCCAAACGAAAGGGATATAGATCTATTATCCGAGTGGGATTTGAAACCGAAAAGCTTTGATATCAATTTAGTGATACCAAAAGGGTTGAAAGATACCTATGACGAAAGAAAGGTCGAATACGACTCTGTTGTAACATTATCAACTAAAGATCTAGACGCAGATGATTGGATGGCAGCATTTAATTTAGATGGAACTGACTCTCTATCATTGTTACTTCAAAGGGCCATTCCAAAATCATCAAGAGAAAACATAGACGCTATAATAGACTCCATAAAAGAAGACGATACTGCAAGTGAAAAGGAGAAAAACGCATTGGTAGGAAAATTTGTTTCTGCAAAGGAATGGGGAATATTTGGCGAAGAAGAAACTTTCAACATACTAGAACCCGGTAAGATTACTGTTTTCGATATTTCATACTATGGAGGAGACAGTCCTATATCAGCACTACTTTTGGGTATAGTTTCAAGAAAGATATACGAAGCCCGTATAGCTGCAAGAAGAGAAGAAGAAAAAAGTTTATTGACGGGCACGAGGAAAAGGTCTACCCCTCTTACATGGATGATTATTGACGAAGCTCATATGTTTCTACCAAACGAAAAAACAACAGCAGCATCCGGACCTCTAATGACTCTGGTAAAACAGGGGCGTCAACCTGGTATCGGTTTAATTTTCATAACACAACAACCCTACAAATTACATTCGGATGCATTATCACAAACAGATATTTTGATGACGCATAGGCTAACAGCTAAAGATGATATAGACGCACTAAGAAGTATAATGCAAACTTATGTTCTTTTTGATATTAACAAATACATAAACTCTTTACCGAAATGGAAAGGTGCTGCTATAGTCATGGACGACAACTCCGAGAGAATATATAAATTAAGAGTAAGACCAAGACAAAGCTGGCACGCTGGTGGCACACCGACTGCGCTAAAGGAAGAGTTATAATTTAAATTTTACTCTTCTTAATAGTAATATGACAACTAAAGATAGATATGAAGAAGTGGAAAGAGTAAGAAAAGGATTAAACGTACGTCATAAGACATCACAATTTGGAAGAGCATTATTAGGATTGGTTATTGGAGCGCATGGGATCTATAGTCTATCAAAAGGATATCATGTAACAGGAGTCTTGGAAGAAATAGGCGCCGCGTACCTTGGAGCTAAAATATATTTATCAGACAGAAACAATAAAACATTAAATTCCGTTCTAGATACTACAAAAGATTTGATTCATTTTGACGAAACAACTGTAGAAGATTTTAGCGAAAATGTGAATGAGTTGGCAGAGAAATTGAGAACATATAAACCGTAATATAAATCTTATTTATCTCTCCTTGAGAAAACAATATTATGTCAAACTTTATTGAACATCCATTACTAAAAAAGAATTCTATCGAAGGAAGATTATATCAGGAAATGATAGTAGCTTCCGCTGTTCAGAAAAATACTTTATGTATACTACCTACGGGTTTAGGTAAAACTGCCGTAGCGGCTTTAGTAGCTGCTCACAGATTAAACAAAGAAAAGGGAAAAGTTTTATTCATGGCACCTACCAGGCCTTTGGTAGAACAGCATAGAAATACTTTTACAAATTTCTTCTCCATACCAGAAGAGGTTATGATTACAATAACTGGAACAATAGCTCCAGAAGAAAGAGAATTGCTTTGGAAAAGCGCGACACTAGCATTCGCAACTCCCCAAACAGTAAAGAACGATATAGAAGAAAACAGAATAGATCTAAACAAGTTTTCTTTAATTATATTCGACGAAACTCACAGAGCTGTTGGTGATTACGCGTATCCGTTTGTGGCGAAGAACTATATGGAACAGAACACAAACCCATTAATTCTTGGGCTTACTGCATCTCCCGGAGGAAACAAGGAAAAAATTCAAGAGATCTGCGAAAATCTATTTATTGAAAACGTTGAACTAAGAACCGAAGATGACGATGATGTCAAGCCTTATGTTAAAGAGGTAAATGTCGAATGGAGAAAAGTAAAATTAACGTCAGAGTATAAGAAATTAATTAAATCAGTCAAGAAAGCTCAACAAAAACAGGTCGATTACCTAAAGGACAAAGATTATCTTAGCACAGACAAGAAATCTGATTTGATAAAACTTCAAAAAGATCTTATCAAAAGAGCAAAGGCCGGAGAACCTCATTTGTTTGGTATGGTCAGCGTAACAGCAGAGGCAATTAAATTAGAACATGCTTTGGATATGTTAGAGACTCAAGGAATATCCGCATTTCTAAGTTATATCAAAAAAATGGAATCCCAAAAAAATAAGGCATCTGATAGGATACTAAGTAATCCAATAATTAAAAGAACTGTTAAAAAATCTGCACAAATGAATGCCGAAGGTATAGAGCACCCAAAACTTGAAGAAATGAAAGGTATAATACTAACAACACTAAGAGAAAATCCTGATTCTAAGATAATAGTCTTCTCACACTTCAGAGATATGGTATCAAAACTAGAAGATACCTTAAGCGAGATAGACGGCTGTAAACCTGTCACATTAGTAGGGCAAAGCCGCGGCGGAATGACACAACAAGAGCAAATAGAAAGAATAGAGGAATTTGAAGAAAATAAATACAACACATTGATTTGCACAAGTATAGGAGAAGAAGGGCTTCACTTGAGCAGCGCCGATATTGCAGTTTTTTATGAACCAGTCGCTTCCGAAATAAGAAGTATACAAAGACGTGGTCGTGTGGGTAGAACAAAAGTAGGAAAAATATACATTTTGATGGCCGAAGATACTAGAGATGTTGCATATTATTGGAGCGCCAAGAACAAAGAAAAGAAAATGAAATCTTATCTAAATAAGATAAAACAAACAGACAAATTAGAATTTGGAAAGCAAAAAAATCTAAAAGATTTCTAAAATCGCTTTTATGAATTTTCTTATATAAAGGGAAATTATTCAATTGGCCTTTTAAAGCTAGATTAAGTATTTAAAGCTTTTGTCACTATTAAGTGATAGTAGAATAGTAGTGGTTGAGTGGGGATTATGACTAAAGCAAGGCCAATAAAAGAATACAATGAGTTAAGGAATAGGCTAGGTAAATTAACAGACGAACTTTTATCAGACGATTCTATAGATGATTCTTACAAATCCGAATTAGATAAATTAGTAAGTAGGCTTCCAGAGAATCCTTGTACTATAGTCCCTACAAACATAGGAAGTCCTGGGGAAGAAGATCCTAAAAATGTCCCAGGAGAAACTACAATAGACGATTTCAAATCATGGTTCCACTATCATAACGTAGAAATCAAAAACGATCCAACATACATATTCAAAATGTTACAAGGCGAATTTGACGACAAAGATAGAAAAGGAATCAAAGATTTCATTAAGAAATACATAAAAGAAGAAATCAATGGAACAAAAACAACAGAACATGGTCACGAAATAAATGTTAATATTGATTTAGATCTTTACGAAGATGGCCACAAGGGAATAACCAATGACAATTCAAACGATGTAAATGTTGACGTAGATAACGCATCCGAAGGAGGAAACGCTACACAAGACAACGATCAAGATACGATTTTTCAGATACCTCCGGCATCAGACCCAGAGTCAGATGATGACCATGGAAAAGTTACTAATTTACCAATTCCTATTGAAGAAGACGAGTCCGAGATTCCTACCGGAGGCAGCCCAAACGAAAAACTTTTGGGCGAACTAGCAATACTACAAAGAACACTAAAAGAAGAAAGAGAAGAGAAAAAGCAAATCCTTGAACAATATCAAGATACTGCAAAAGTTCTTGGTTATTTCACAAGTTTAGTAGTACCTGAACTAGAAGGCGCCTTAAACGATAGAGAAGATGAATTAGGAGCCACAAATGATGAGCTTTCAAAAGCTAGAGAAGAAATGGACGAATTAAATACAGAATTAGATCAAGCTTACGAAACACTGGAGGAAAAGGAAAGGACAATTAAAGACAAAAACAATGAACTTTCTGGAGTACATACCCAGCTCGAAAGATTACAAGATAGAACAGAAGAAGCTTCTGAAAAAGTTAAAGAAGCAAAAGAAAGAAAAGAAGAAGCTGACGAGAAACTAGGATGGTAGGTGCATTAATTATGACTAAAAATAATGAAGAGCATAGAGAAGACGTACACGCATCGGAAGCTGTAAATGATGCTGATAACACTTATACTGATTTAGAATATCAAGTAGATGAACTTGGAGAGAAAAATGAAAGGCTTGTAGAAAACAATCTAAAAGCTAGAGACGATCTTACAATAGCAGAAGATGGTCATGAACAAGCCGAATCAGGAAATCGAGGAGCCAGTGAAAGTATTGGAAGAGCGATACATGAATTGGAACATGCCAAATCCGAAATTGATCATTCAAGTCAAGGCATTGGACAAGGCAAGTACGGAGTTGCGAGAACAAGACATAGATTAGAAAACGACGAAGAGCTTACAAGAGAAGAATGGCAAAGCGACGAAGATTGGGAAAGAGAAATGTTGGAAGGCACTAGTCCTAATTTTAGAGAGAGACATCCTAAACTATTCAAAGTAGGTATGGCAGTTGCTGGGACTCTTGGCACTCTTGCATTACTTGGAGCAGGTTATGTAGGGATTAAAGCTATACAAGATTATACTCACTGCGGAGACAGTATACCAATATTCGATGAGCCTGCGAACTGTGGTATCCAAGAACCTACCGAAACTGAAAACGGCGACATGGTAGACAATCCTAAAATGCCTACAGATCAAGAAGTAGCTGAACAGGTAGAAAATGATCCAGACTATATACCTGGATACGAACAAAATGCTACAGTAGAAGATTATAAAACAGGTACATGGGCTTTAGATAACGCCGATGAATTTAGCGAATTTTATGATGGACTTCCAAAAGAACACCAAGAATTGTTAATGACATACGATCAACAAGAACAATTAACAGATGGAAATCTTAGTAATTGGGAATTAACAAAAGCTGATCTCAAGACATGGGAAAATAATAATGGGGAGTACTTATCAGAATTCGGTTTTGACGTAACAAACGGTGATCAAGATAAAAGTAGGATTATGGGTATGAGACCTGGAGACGTTCAGGATATAATAAACTATTGGAGTTTGAAGTAAAGGGTGATCTAATATGAAGAAATTTATGATATTTTTCGTAGGAATAGCATTAACATTATTACTTAGCAACACAGCCAGTGCTAACTTACAACCAACCCTTGATATAACTCGTCCATCAGATGTAGAAGTTGGAGAGACTTTCACAGTCACAACCACTGCAAACGACCAAGATGGAGAAATGTCAAGAATTCAAATTTATTATGATGAGATGTGGCACACTTACTGGTGCTTTGACAGCTCATGTTCAAATGACTGGGAAATAACAGAAACTCAATCAGGCGACCACACATACACCGTTATTGCATATGACACTGAAGATGCAAGAACATCAGAATCATTCACGATAAATATACAGTCTGATAAACAAGACAGTGATACTCCATCAAATGGAGATACCACAGATAACGGGGATACTTCTAACGGGGATGTCCCAGGAGCAGAAACACAAACCTACAAAGTAACTATAATAGTTTCAGACGAAGAAGGTAATGATATTGAAGCAGACAGGGTTTGTTTCGATGGCTGTGTAGAAGATGTCCACACAATAGAATTCACAGTAGAAAAGGGGACATATACTCTTGAAGTCGAAGAAGAAGGATTCGAAAAAGAAACATCGACTAAAAAAATAAGCTCAGATGAAACATTTTTCATAAGTCTTGAGGAAATTAGAGCTTCTACAGACGATGAAGACAGTGACGTCAGAGCAAGTTTCGACATAAACGATCGTACAGTTAAAGTAGACGAAAGAGTAAGATTTGACGCATCCGATTCGGAGGGCGACATTGAAACTTACAAATGGG
>CAYQNF010000007.1:0-22729 GCA_964418905.1 uncultured archaeon
GTTTAAGAACAGCAATCGAATTAGATAAATTAAATAGAGATTGCTTAGTCATAGGAAAAAGCGAAATAGACGATGCTCATACAAATTTGGCTACCGGGGGAATAAATGCTTCTTTAGGAAATTTAGACCCGGAAGACAAATGGATTTATCATTCTGCTGATACATTAAAAGAGGGATGGTATATAGCCGATTATAAAGTAACTAATAAGTTATGTAAAGAAGCCCCGAGAGCTATAAGAGATCTAGAAAAATGGGGTTATAGATTTCAAAGAGAAAAAAATGGTAAAATAACGCAAAGATTTTTTGGAGCCCAATTATACAGAAGAGCTTGCTTCCACGGAGATGAAACCGGAAAAGAAATGATAAAAACCCTTTATTCTGAAGTAAAGAAAAGAAATATTAAATTCAAAGATCGCATTTATGTAACGAAGCTTCTTAAGAAGGGTAATAAAATAATAGGAGCTTTTGGTTTTGATCTAAACTCCGGTGATTATTATCTATTTAGATCAAAGGCCGTTGTCCTTTGCGCGGGAGGTTATTCCCGTGTATATAGAAGATCGTCATCCCGTATGTTTGAGAACTACGGTGAGGGTGTTAGTTTAGCTTACGAAGCCGGAGCAGATCTGCAGGATATGGAAATGGTACAATTCCACCCAACGGGTATGCTATGGCCAGAAGAGGCTAGAGGTACATTGGTAACAGAAGCTGTTCGCGGAGAAGGTGGAAAATTATACAACTCTAAAAACGAAAGATTCATGAAAAAATATGATGAAAAAAGAATGGAACTGGGTCCCAGAGATGAAGTAGCACGTGCCATTTATACCGAAGTCGAAGAGGAAGGAAATGGAACAGAACATAATGGCGTATGGTTGGATATATCAGAAAAAGATAAAGAGTATATTCTAGAAAGATTACCAAAAATGCACAGACAATTCAAAAAATTTATGGATATAGATATATCAGAAGAAAGGATGGAAGTAGCTCCCACCTCTCATTACTCGATGGGTGGTGTAGTAGTAGATTTTCTCGGTAATATAGAAACCACTGTAGATGGTCTTTTCGCAGTCGGGGAAGTAACCGGAGGGGTACACGGAGCAAACCGTTTAGGTGGAAACTCTTTACTTGAATGTATAGTCTTCGGAAAGTATGCAGGAGAAAGCTCTGATAAATATTCCGAAGAAAACGACCTTAAAGAAATAGAAACTGAACTAATTCAAAAAGAGATAGAAAGATTAGAGTCATTGAAAGGAGAAAGTAAAGAAGATCCTATCGAATTAAGGTCTGACATTCAGGAAAATATGTGGAAAAATGTTGGAATTGTCAGAAATGAAAAGCGAATGAAGAAGGCTCTCGATAATTTAGAAAATCTTAAAGAAAGAGCTAAGAAATTGAAAGCATCTAACGCAAAGGAACTCTCTCTTATAATGGATATAAAAAGTACTCTAATTCCTTGCGAAGCTATAATAAAATGTGCTCTTAAAAGAAAAGAAAGTAGAGGGGCTCATTACAGAGAAGACTACACTGAAAAGAATGATAAATATATAGGTAACTTCATTTGTAAAAATGAAAAGGGTAAAATGAAAATAGAATTTGAAAAAACTGAAGACCCAAAAGGCGATATAGTCCCAGCATTCAAGAAAGTGGATGAAGCTGAATATCACCATCTAGAATAATTACTCTTCTTTTATCTTTTTATGAGAGCTGTCACATTTAGGCATATTCTTGCTAAGTCCACAAGAACAAAGAAGAAAACGCTTACCTTTTTCTTTTATTTCAATTGACCATTTCTTGTCTCTTATATTAATCTCCATTTTTTCTTCCCTCTTTCAAAGTCTTAGCGTACCATTCGAGCTCCTGGAAGAAATCCTTCGCCCTTCTTTGGTAAGTCTCTTCGTCTTTGATGTTTCCATCTTCATCAAATAAATCCTGAACTGTCCCAAAATAAAGAGCTGCTCTTAATGGAACCATTTGAAATTCGACCAAAGTAAGAATTAACTGTTGCATCATCCTAGAACCGCCAAAGGGCCCTGCAGAAACTCCTACTATACCAACAGGTTTTCTATTATAATGCTCGTATAACATATCCAAGAACATTTTGAGCTCTCCGGGGTAACCGTGGTTATACTCGGGGGACACGATAATGAAACCGTCTGCCCTTTCAGCTCTTTCGGCCCATTTTTTTGCAGTGTCACTTTCTACCGTATTATCCGTTTCATTAATTCTATAATCTTTAACATCCACAACTTCAGATTCAAAACCAAATTTAGTCGCTTCTTTCACTATGAAATTTGCTACATTTTCACTCTGTCTTCCTTCTCTAGCCGTTCCTAATATTACAGGTATATACATACTATCACTCAATTATTAACCTTTCAAGCTTCTTAAAATCTTCCTTTAATATTTTCTTTAAATTAGGGTTATAAAGCATTGCCGCAGGATGATACATAGGGAAAACTGTAACTTTATGATTATTATATTCAACTTCCTTAGGTTCTCCGTGAATCTTACTAATTCCTTGTACTGACGTCATACCCTTCGCCTTGAACCCATTTAATGAAAACTTAGTTGCAAAATTACCAAGAGTAACTACAACTTTCGGTTTTATGATATTAATCTGTTTAATCAAAAAAGGAGTATGACTTCTTATTTCATCCATATTGGGATCTCGATTGTTAGGAGGCCTATATTTTAACACATTAGCTATATAGACATCTTCCAGATTAAGATTAATTAGATTAAGAAATTCATCAAGTTGTTTACCTGCCTGCCCCACAAATGGCTTGCCTTCTAAATCCTCGTTACGTCCTGGTGCCTCGCCTAAAATAAATATATCAGCATTTAAATTACCTTTACCAAGAACAAGATTGGTGGCACCCTCTTTTAACGGTAAATTAGAATTCTTTATCTCTTTCTCTAGTTTTACAATATTATCTTCTTTGCTCATACAATGATTAGTCTTTAAAATGTTATAAACGTAAAATATTCTATGAAGGCTAAAAATGACTACAAACTACCGCTGAATGAAGAAGATATAGAAAAATATAGTACCACCGAATCAGTGGCTCATAAAAATAAATTGAAATATGCTATAGACTTTTCAGTAAATGAAGGATCCCCTATTTTTGCAGCTGCTGATGGAAAAGTTATTTTTGTTCAAGATAATTTTGAATTTGGCGGGAACGATAAAGACAAATATTGGAACAAAGGAAACAGAATTGTAATTGAACACGATAACAATGAATATACGGCTTATGAACATTTAGAACATGATGGTTCCATTGTTAAAAAGAATCAAGAAGTGAAACAGGGTCAGCTAATAGGTTTCTCTGGAGATACAGGGTTTGTTATTTGGGGACCTCATCTACATTTTGAAGTTTTCACTGATTTAGATAACTCAAAAGAAAATGGACCCGAAGGAAAAACATTAGAAGTAAAATTCCCAGAATTAAAAAATAAAGAAAAATGGGACCCTAAGAAAGATAATAAATCTTCTAGCCCGTAGTAAACACTAACACATACTGAACTTGAATCAAAAACTAAGCACAAATCAAGCCGTTAGTCCATATCTAACTGATACGTACATCACTACTCCCCAAAATAAAACTCCACTTATGAAGTTCAATGTAGGGAAAGCAGCCTTATCGCTAGCAACGAAGCTTGTTGCAATATCTATGATTTTATCTGCCATACTTACCATATAAATCGTCACCGTGTGCTCGTAATTATACTAAGTGTTGACCCTTTATATATGTTTTATACATAAAATTCGACTATTGTCGTTTTGGTATATATAAGTTATTACCTAAACATGGAAGCAAAAGATTATTTTTGTTATTAATCAAAACTCATCTATGGGCATAATATAGAACGAATGGATCTTTATCGTCTACGCGAAGAAATCCAAACCTTTCTCCTTGGATAATATCATCGATCTCGCTTTTAGTTAAATCGGGCTCAACAAAAGCTTCTATCTCAGAGCCATCCGGCATCATTATCTTAACTTTTTCATGGATATTTGAAACCCAATGAATTTTCGGATTGTCTTTAATCTTATTGTCGGTCATTTCAGACTCTTCATCTAAATTAATATTATACAAACGAAGAAGCATTATCTCCTTTCCTTTATTCTTTTCAAAATCGGCTTTTTCTATGTATATTTCATCTGTAACTGGTATTTCTCTTTCTCCTATGTCTTCTTCAGGATGTAGAGGAGCTGTCGTTTTCTTTTTATTGTTATTTTTTACTATAATTTCCTTTGGATCTCTCACTATGAAATATCTTTTAGCTTTGGAATCTATAATTCTAGTATTGAACTTCTCAAGCTTATCCAATGTAATATTAAGATCCTTTCTCGTTATAGAAACATCAATCCAAAATTCTCTTATCGCCTCTCCGGTGAAACCTCTTCTTCTGAGAGCTCGGACTGTAGGTAATCTAGGATCATCCCAGTCATTATATTTACCAGATTCTATACCCTCTTTAATTTTACTTGTACTCATTTTGACATCAAAATCTTGAACATTTACACGGCCCCATAAGATAACTTCAGGATAATCCCAGCCAAATTCATCGTAAATTCTTCTTTGTAAATATTCAATATTTTCTAGATCCTTGCCTCTAATAATATGAGTTACTCCAAGAAGATGATCATCTATACCACCAGCAAAAGCTAGAACTGGCCAAACTTTATACTCGTCTCCAACTATAGGATGGTCCTCTTTTATTATTCTGAAAGCATGCCAATCTCTAAGAGCCGGGTTTGGATTATCTAATTCGCTTTTAATTGTGAGAACCGCCTCTCCTTCTTCAAATTCGCCTATGATCATTCTGTTCCATAGTTCTTTATTCTCTTTTTTGTCTCTGTTTCTATGAGGACAAGCCTCTCCTTTCTTTTTTAATTCAGAAAATGTATCTGCATCACATTGGCAGACATAAGCCATCTCGGCTTCAATTAATTTCTCTGCGTATTTATAGTAAATGTCAATTCTTTGAGATGATATATAAATTTCATCAGGTTCAGCTCCTAGATATTTACAATCCTCCTCATACCATTCGTACGCTTCTGGAATAGGTTTCTTTGTTCTAGGGTCTGTGTCATCAAATCTAAGAATAAACTTACCATCATATTTTTTAGCGTATTCAGAATTAATTACAATTCCTCTACTTGAGCCTAAAGTTGGGGGACCGTTAGGGTTGGGAGCGAATCTAAGAACCACGTCCCCATCTACGTTATCCAATTCAGGAAGACCTGTTTTCTCCTCCTTCTCCCCTTTTTCAAGCATTGAGGGATCTATTTCTTCTAATTCTTTTTTTTGCTTATCTAATGATAATGAATTAACTTCTTCAGTAACTGATCTAACTACTTTATTTAATTGCTTAGGGTCGTCTCTAAGCTCGGGATGTTCCCCTAGAACTTTTCCCATTACTGCCCCTGGGTTCGCTTCTCCTTCATAAAATATAGCATTCTGTAATACGTATTTCCTTACTACTTTATCTAAATCCATTTAACCACATGAAAATAATAGAAAAAGAAAGATATAAGGTTTAGAAGAAGGTTTACTTCTTCTTACCCTTTTTCTTCTTTGATCTTGGTGCTAGCATTTCATATCTATCTATTTGTTTCTTTTGTTTCTTTTTAGCCAAAAAGTCATTTACATCGTATTTGAATTCCGCGTCTTTAATTCCTTCTCTTATTTTATTAACTTCTCTAGCTAGTATCCAAAATGCTAATGCCATTGATTTCCTACCCTTATTGTTTATAGGTAGTACATAATCAACGTTTCTAGTCTCATTGTATGTATCACAAAGAGCTATAACAGGTATCCTCATTGAAACAGCTTCTCTCAAAGCCTGAGCATCTGCTATAGGATCTGATATAACAACAAGATCTGGTTCTTTGAAGAATCTATAGTCAGGGTTTGTAAGCGAACCAGGTATCAAACGTCCAGGCACAGCATCGTATCCTGTAGCCTCTCCGAACATTCTAACCGGTTTTCTTCCGATTCCCTTTCTAGATACAACTAAAACATTATCGTGTTGAGCTATCATATTAGCTACCTGTTTTAATCTTCTGTCTGTTTCTCTTATGTTTAAAACAGCCAATCCGTCTGGCCTAACTTTATAGATAAACCTAGACATATCTTCTGTTCTTTGTTTCATTCCTATATGCATACCCGCGGATAGGTATTTATCCAAAGGTACCAATAAATCTCCTTCTGTCATTTTTTCATCACTCCTTTCTTCGGCGCTCACTGCCCATATACAAAAATCACATATGAAACTCACTACCGGAACTGCCTATTTAGACAGTACAATACATTTTCTTAGAAAATAAGCTTTATAAAGGTTAATCTGGTCTAGAAAATAAATCCCTATTCCATTGATGCCATCTTCAATACTTGATTTTTATTCAATGCCATAAAAATAACTTAATTTTAGTTACGTTCAAATGGTAGAAATTGTTTTATAAAGAAAAAAAGGAAGTATGTTATATGGCAAAGTTTGGAATAACAGGAAAATTAATTGTAGTATTTCTTGTAATTGGAGCACTTCCGCTTTTAGCGGGTTCATACTTCGGTCTTCAGAACGCTGAGGACCAGTTACTTAATTCCGCTAAGAGGGAGCTTATATTCTCCCTAGAGGGAGGGACAAGAGGACTTTTATCTTTTATACAAATAATGAATACAAAATCTCAATCATTATCAAATAATCCCGATTTAGAGAAATTAACCTCTGAAGTAAATTCAGGCGAAGCGCCTGTCCAAGAACTAAATGATTTCTTAGATAGTAAAAAAGAAAATGAAAGCACAACTTCAGAAGCCTCAATAAGAGAGTTAATGTTCGTAAATAGTAACGGGAAGGTAGTATCATCTACTGTAAATGAATATATTGGACAGGATGTAAGTAAAGAAGACTTCTTCATAAATGGTACAAAAGAAATTACTACAAGTTTGGACGAAGACCAAATATTCTCATTTTCTTATGTACATATGCTAACGGGAGCTCCCGTAGGAGACAATGAGGGTGTTTTGATCTTAGTATTTTCCTTTGAAGAACTTCAATCTTCCATACAAGGACAAGAATACAGAGACCTCTTAAGAAACGCTTCCAGCGATCCGGAAGTATTTGGCAATTTCCAGATAGGAGAAAGAACTAGGATTTATCTATCTGACGACAATGGAAAACTTACGATTCCGCCCATACAGGCGATAAGAGAATTAGGAAGGGATGGTCTAAACCTATCAGTAAAAGGTACATTACCATATGATAGTTGTATAGAAAACTCGGAATCCGTTTTAGATATTTATAAAAATTATAACAACGAAGAAGTGGTTGGCGCTTCTCTATGTACAGGTTCAGGAAGTATATTTGTAGCGGAAACTCCCGTCGAGATAGCATTACAGCCCATAGAAGATTTTAGAAATTTGACTCTTATAATAGTGTCAGTTACATTACTACTATTAATAGGAACTTCGGCTGCCTTTGGTTACTACATGACAAAGCCAATAAATGATCTTACAAACGCAATAGACAAGATAAGTAAAGGTAACATGAATGTAAGTATTAAAGGAAAAAACAGAAAGGATGAAATAGGAAAACTTGCTAGAGCATTTGATAGAACTTTAGTAAGTCTAAAACTTGCAATGAAAAAGGAAGGATTTCTTAACAAGGACAAAAATTAAATTTTTGCCATCTTAGGTTTTTTGACTTCTTCCCATAATTCTTTAAGTCTGTTTAATTTAGATTCTCTTTCTTCTCCGTGAATGCCTATCTTTGCTAGAGGTGTTCCAAAATAAAGGGCTAAATCAGATAATATATTTTCTTTGGTTTCTCCTGATCTATGCGATATGACCGGAACGTACCCATTTTCCTTTCCCAGTTCTACTGTTCTTTGTGCTAAACTTATACAACCTATCTGATCGGGTTTTATCAAAACCGAATTGCAGGCATTTTCTGCTATTCCCTTCTCTAATCTTTCAGGATTAGTAACAAAAATATCGTCCCCTACTATCAACGTATCATTCTTCTCGACCTCGGTAAGATCAGAAAACAAATGGAACGCGTCCTCGTGGAAAGGATCTTCCACATAAACCAAATCATAAAAATTAATTAGACTAGCTACATATCTGAAATGCTCATCTTCCGTGAACTCTTTTCCCGAATGTTTGTATTTTTTACCGTTCCAAAAATGGGTAGCTGCTATATCAACTCCAACTTTAGCCCCGTGGTGCTCGGCTGTTTCTGACACTATGGATATTATCTTTTCATCTGTCTTATTGCTTATCCAACCGCCTTCGGGATTCTTTTTATCGACATTAAGATGTCTGCCGACTTCTTCCCAAACATTCTGATTTATCTCAATGGCTTCACTAATACTTTTTGCGTCTAAAGGTATAGAAAGAAACTCTTGGATTCTATTCTTCTTCCACGATCCTGCTACATTACCAACAGGATATGGAAATTCATTTCCACCTGATGCTCCATCTCTTTTGAAAAAATAATAAGAAAGTGCTAAAGTAGTATTTGCCCCCAATTCCTTTATATGATCTTGTAGGTATAACTCTCTTTCTCTTGACTCCATTTTAGACAATTGGGGTAAATATTCTTTTATGAATTCTACGGCTTTTTTTGGTTTAACTGTAGGAGCTTCGTGCTTACCTTTCGAACCACCGGAAGGAACAGATGCTGAAATCCCGTCGTCTATTATTTCAACGGTATTTTGGCCTTTGGAGTTTTTAATTATACGAACGTCCATTAAAGATCACTATTAATTCTTTATTTTGATAATATAAAACATGTCGAAAAGTAAATTAGTATGTCCAAAAGATGGGGGTCCTGTAGAATTACATCTAGGTGGGTATGTAGGTATGTTATACAAATGTAAAACATGTGACTATTTAGGACCCTTAGTAATAGAAGAATACGAAAAAGATTAAATTTTTATTACCTTATCACAAAGCTGCGTTATCTCTGATCTTATATCTCTTTTAATTCCCTTCTCAAGCGAAAATAATATTCCTCCGGTATTGTCTTTATCTAATCTTATTTTTGTCAGTATGTTATGAATAAATCTTTCAAAATCTTCAGTGTTATTGTAAATAAGCATGGTCGTAACAGAATCAAGAAAAACAAAATTTTTACCTTTTAGAGCATCCAACGCATCTTCAACAGTTTCTTCTATTTCGTCCAATGCTGTCCTAGAAGATATATGAACTATATTCTTTTCTCTTTTTACTATTTTATGTGGAACGCAGTCAATTATAATTATTTTGCCAACATCTATCCCGTTTTCTTTATATTCTTCAATTAGATCTTTACTTTCTTTATATGCTGATATTATAACTCCCGTATAACCTTCTTCGATCAGATATCTTAAAGTACCTAGATTAACATCTCTTGCGTAATTCTCATCAGATTCTGCTAACGCTACCCATCCCTTGTGTAGATTGGTCAGCTCTTCTTCTATTATTTTTTCTATTCTTTTATTGTCCATTTTTAAACCTTTATTATTTTATCACATAGCTGAGCTATCTCTGCTCTAACATCTTTAGGAGTTTCTTTTTCTAATGAAAGCAAAATTCCTCCAACGCCTTTCATTCTCATCTTTGTCAAAATACTATGAATAAATTTACTAAAAGTTTTAGGTTTATTATGTATTAGCATACTTGTAACAGAATCAAGAAAAGCAAAACTATCTCCCTTTAGGCTATTCATAACCTCGTTCAAAGAAATAGAAATATCAGTCAACGACGAAGAACTCTCCACATGCAAAACATTATCAATTTCAGGAGGTTTTGATGTTTGGGTTTTGCAAATGGTATCTATTATGAATATTTTTTTAGTATCTACTCCATTTTCTTCATAAACATCCAGGACATTTTTACAGGGTTTACTAGTTGATATTACTATTCCTTTTTTGCCCTTTCCTAGCATGGTTTTAAGAGAAGATATTCCAACCTCTGACATATCATCCGCACTGGTTTCTAGTAAGATTATCCATTCGGATTTTACGCTCTTGAGTTTGTTTTTAACTTTTGCATCGATTTTACTCATCTTCATTCACTTCTATTACCTTATCAGCATGAATCGCTATATCTCTTATAAATTCCTTTTCGGCTAAATCCTTTGAAACGTTTAGAACAAGAACTGATTTTTCGAATTTCTCATCCTTTATCTCTCTTACTAGGAATTCAGAGTATCTAGCTATTTCCGACAGTGGTTTGAACAAAGATATAGTAGTAAGAGAATCAATATACACAAACACTTTCTCACTTTTTACCTTTTCAAGCGATTCATATGTAGCCTTAACAAGCTCATCTATATCGAATTTTGGGGAAATGTTTATACATTTAGAATTGTCTGTCCCTTCGAAATCAATCTTTTTCGTTGGTATATCAACGAAAAATAAGTCCTTCAAATCTACCCCATTTTCTTCGAAAAGAGATAATACATTAACGAAAGGTCTCTGGAAGCTTATATAAACGCCTCCGTAACCCTCATCTGTTAACTGTTTAACAGATTCTATTATATTGTTTAGATAATAGTCAGTCGGTAGCTCTAGCATGACAACTGAATTCTTCTTATTACTCTTTATAGATTTAGAAAATTCCTTGTTATTCATTGAAATCACTTAAATAATAAACATTAAGTATTAAACATTCGCTTTATGTAACCTTTCTTCTCTTTTTTATCCTTCTCTTCCTCTTTGAAAAACTTTTTAACTTCTTCATCCCCTATTTTACCTTTTCTCTTTTCTTTAAGCACGCTAAGCACTTCTTCTTTGAATTTATCTGCATCTTCTTGTTTAATTATATTATCATCCACTAAGTTATTTACAATATTAATTACATTATTAGTTGTTATACCTCTTTTTTTGATATCTTCAAACACGCTTCTTCCCATGGGTCCTATATACCTTTGGAATATTTCCTTAAGATCTTCTTCTACAGTAGCTGCAACTTTTCTAGTTACTCCGGTCATAACGCCTTCGTAACCGCTGAGTTGGAGACCTATTTTCATTCCTTTATCTGTTATCTCGTATGATCTAAGACCTTTACTATGGTAACTTCCTCTTAGTTTTATTATGTTAATCATCCTGTTTAGCTCTCCTTCTACCTCTATGTATCTAAGCATAATTATATTATCTATGAGAGACGAGATGTTCAAGCCACTTATCTGAGAAGTACCAAATAAAGTATCAGAAGACAAAGTATAATATGCAGTAATGCCTTCTGATTTCAGAAATGCACTAACTCCTCCTAAAAATTCTCTTATGTATTTTTCTTCAAATGTATTAGAATAAGCTGAGATAGAATCAATAACACATCTATCTATATCATTTTCATTTACTATACCCATTATTTCTTCATAGTGCTCATTAGGTAACATTTCTCTAGGATGTTTAGATCTAATAACTAATTTACCGTTGTCTATATACTTCTGGAAATCCCATCCGAAGCCTTTTGCTGTTCTTATTAGTTGACTTTCGCTTTCTTCTGAGCCTAAATATAAACAATTTTTACCATTTTCCAATCCTGCATTTATCAAATGCATACACGATAATGTTTTTCCTGTGCCCGTAGGTCCGCTTATGAGAGTATTCGAACCTTTGAATAGTCCGCCTGCTATCATTTCGTCTAATTGGGGGACTCCAGTTGATACTCTTTCATCGGAAACTTCAAAGCTTAAAGGAGTGTCAAATCTAGGAAGAACCCTAATTCCATCATTGTTTATTTTGAAGTTTAGATCATGCGAATCATATCCTTTTCCTCTGACCTTAATAACCCCTAAAGACCTTGCTGACATGTTTGAAACTCTACTTCTTTCGAGTTTAACTATAGCATCTGATATAAATTCCTCTACCCCGTAAACAGAATATCCTTCACCTGCTACTTCACTAGTCAATAAAGTAGTACAGCCTAAACTAGCAAGGACTTGACCCAATTCAAAAATAAATCTTCTTATCCTAGCTTTGTTCTCGAGAAGGTATGCTATAGCAGTTATAGAATCGACGCATAATCTTTTTGCATTCTTCTCCTTTACCTCCTTCTCAATGACATCGATTATTTTAGATGTATCAACGCCTTCATCCGAATAAACAGTATCCCTAATATCTAAAATATTGATCTTTTCATTCTCTATTGCCTCTTGATTATAAAAAGACATAGTTTCAAGATTTCTGAGAGTCTTGAATATAGGCTCGGTCATAGTAATATAAACAACATTTTCGCCTCTTCTCGTACCTTCAAAAAGCCACTGGAAAGACATTATTGTTTTTCCCGTACCTGAATCTCCCGATAGTAAAATAACAGAATTCTTAGGGAATCCCCCATTAAGTGCTTCATCTAGCCCAGGAACACCCGTGGCAGAATTCTTAAATCCAGCTTCTTTCTTTACCGACTTAGAATCATTTTCTTCCGGAACTTTCGTCTCTTCTTCTGTATTTTCTTCCACTTTCTTCTGTATTTTTTCTTTATCTATAATCTTTTCTGTATCATCATTAGATTCATCGGTCTTATCATTTTTAGAATTAGATTGTTTTACTTCATCTTTACTTTTATTGTCTTCGACCATTAAAAATCCTCTTAACCTATATTCTTATTTGAATTCAAGGTATATATTAAAATAATCCTATAATCTACTTTTATAGAATAAAACAAAAGTATTTTTAAGAAGAAAGTAAAATTATTACAAAAAAAAGATTAGGTATCCATTATGAGTAAAAATGACTTAACAGAAGTAAAGGGAATTGGAGAAAAAACGGCCGATAAGATAAAATCCATTGGTATATCGACAAAAGAAAAATTAGCAGGACTAACACCAGAAGAACTTGCTAAAAAGATAAACATTCCTAAATCAAAAGCAAAAAAATTTATAAAAGAAGCCAAATCTAGTATTAGTAATATGAAAGAAGATAATAATTCTAAAAAAAGAAACAGAGTCAATGAACCTAAAACGGGAAAAGGCAAAGAATTCGATATGTCTAAAATCAAGAAGGAAATAGAAAAAAAACTTGAGAGCGGAGAGATAGAAGATCATGAAGCTGAAATATTAGAACAAAGAGCCCCTGCAAAACACGCTACTGACCAAGACAAAGAAAGAAAAAAACTAAAAGGCGAAGAAAGGAATGCAATAAAAACGGGTATCGTTGGCCTTGATAAATTATTTGATGACGGTATACCGGAAGGTAATACTATTATAATGGCGGGCGGGGCAGGTTCCGGAAAAACTATTTTATGTTTACAAATGATGGCATATCATGCATCCCACGGAGAGAAATGCTTTTATATGAGCTTTGAGGAATCAGAAAAAAGATTGAAAGGTCACATGAAAGGATTTGGATGGGACCCAGACAAACTAATGAAATCGGGAAATCTAAAAATTAAAAGATATTCGCCATTCGATATAACTAGAAATGTCGATGCAATGCTTGCGAAAGAAAAAGGCGAATTACTGATTAATCTAGACCCCGTTATTTTACCGAGAGATTTTAAGCCAGATTTTGTAGTATTGGACTCATTGACAGCCGTAGCTTCTGCATTCACTGGTAAAGAAGATTCTTATAGAATATATATTGAGCAGTTATTTAGATTCTTCGAAGAGCTGGGAAGTACTGTTTTTCTTATAACTGAAACTAAACAAATACCTAAAATATTCTCCACGACAGGAGTGGAAGAGTTTCTCGCGGACGGTGTAATAGTTCTTTACAACTTCAATAGATCCGGAGTTAGGGAAAAGGCGATAGAAGTATTAAAAATGCGTGGAGAATCACACGAGAAAAAAATGGTCGCTATGCAAATAACTAACAAAGGTGTAGTTGTATACCCCGACCAAGAAGTATTTGGCGGACTAGAATAAATCATTTTATGGAAATTAATACGAGAAGATTAAAATCAAAGAATGGAAAGATCGTTCTAATTGAAACTGATCCAAATAACCATAGAGACATGACTATAGAAATCCTAGAAAAAACAACAAAAGACAAAAACCGTTGTATTTATGTGTCTTTAAACCGTCCTTGTGAAAGTCTAAACGAATTATTCAAAAACAGTTCCATAAATAAGAATAGCATACTTACAATAGATTGTACCACAAGTGAAACAAAAACAAAAAGTAATTGTATAAATATATCATCTCCTAGAAAATTAACTGATATGGCAATAGTATTGGAAGAAACGATTAAGAAGTTAAAATCCGAGAATTCGTTTCTCGTGTTTGATTCCATATCGACTCTGTCAACATATCAAGAGGACAAAACCTTGATACATTTTTTTCATTTTCTGGTAAATAAAATTAAAGAAAATAAAATCAATGCCATATTTATAACACCAAAAAATGAAGAAGATGAAAATGTTATAAGTAATATATCACAACTTTGTGATGAGATATTGGGGTAAAACGAATGGTATTATTTGAAAGCGGGTTTGCATTAATGGCTGGCGTAAGTGCCTTGATTATTCTAGGGGCTCTAATAACGCTTATAATAGCAAGGAAAAACTTCAGTGAAGGTTATGTTAAAAATATTGTAAACTCTCTGATAATAATATCCATACTACTCTTTTTTGATCAGATAGGTAAGTTCGCGTCCACTTTACAAAACGGCTCGACGCAAAAAATAGTATTTACCACAAGTTTAATCAATTCCATTGGAATAGGACTAGTTCTAGTTGTTATAGCTATTACTATATCAGAAATGGCTAATAATTACGGTTTTGGTAGGAAAAACTTCAAAAAAGAAATAAAAAAGAAGAAAGAAAAAAGAAGTAGATAAACTCTACTTCAAAGCTTTGACAATGTGTATATTATTCCAATACCTGCAAACGTCAACAATACCTTAGCATATACCCACATATCATTTATTACTGGAAATGCGGTTGTTCCAAATAATGCTAACTTGTTTGGATCAGTTGCGGTATTAAGACCAAAGTACATTTCCTGAAGGAACAAAACTCCAGTTAACATAGTCATAGCAAGCATTACCTTCTTTGAGTCTTTTTCGGATTGTCTAAAAGCGTTGTAGAAATAATAAAACAAATATCCAAATATAAGAACATCTAAAACATAAATTACCTCTACAAGTGCCCAATTCGCCATCATTTACCCTCCTTTGTTTTTTTGAAAGATTGTGAAAATTTCCTTGCTTTTTCTTTAACATCTTTTTCTACAACTTCAAATGTCTCAAAGTTCTTTAACATCGACCACAGACCTATGAGAATTAATACGCTAATAGTAAAAGGGAGGAATAGTCTATCTAAAGTACTAATCACTTGTGTGGCTCCACCGAATGCATCATAAGAAATCATAAATGCTGTTACCCTTCTTATGGCCATTAAAAGTAAGGCACCAGTAATCGCAAGCCATCCTTTACTTGCTCTATTAAAGCTGTATACCCTATAGGAAATATACGCCGCGGTGAATTGAATAATAACATTTATCACCGATAAAGAGTTTAAAGTAATATCCAATAATGTCATATTCTTTCCACCTTATCTACAAAAGATTGTATTTTCTTTATTATATCTTTATCGACGTCTGATTCTAAAGTTAAGATAACAGCATCTGCTTCTAAACTCCTCATTTTATTAACTAGGAAATTGGAAAATTTGCCCATTGTTCTTGCGTCATTGTAAATTAAAAGAGTACTGAGCGAATCAAGAATAAGTGTTTTCTCTCCGTCTATATTTTCTATGCTTTCGTTTATAGCTATACTCATACTTGTAAGACTCTTCGGACTATCTAAGTAAAGACAATTATCTTCGTCCTTTCCGCTTTCTCCCACTTCTTTGGATATACAGTCGATAAAGAAGATATTATCAGTTTTTATTTTCTTATCCTCGAGGGAATTAACCAAGCTCTTGTAAGGCTTGTTAGTTGTAACATAAATTATATTTCTTTTCTTTGATTCCTTTTTCAGGACTTTAGTAACCCCGTCGAAGAATTTTCCTGAATCTATAACATATAAAGTCGTCTTTGACATATGTATTATTTAATTACCGGCTATAAAAACGTTTAATTCAGTTCCAATTTAAAATTTTTATATGTAATGAAAACTGATTTTAATTGGAGATTATGGGGCTTTTAGACGTTTTTAGGCAAAACAAATGGAAAATATATTTACTATTTTTTATCTCAATTTTACTATACTCTTACCCAGGTTTAGCAGCTACTGACACTGTAACAATAGACCCAACAACGTGCACAGATTCCGGAGGAACATGTGACGCTGTTAGCAACGTACAAACACAAGACGGTGTAGTAGAAGACCAGCCTATGCACCCATCACAATCTAGATTTATACAAACAGTAAATACAAACACGTCTGCTATAACTTCTCCTGATGTGATAAACAATGTAAGTATATACATAGACAGGTATGAAGACACGACTGGAGATTCTGTAACATTATCTGTTACAAGACAATCAGATGGAACTTCTACTTCTTGTAACATAGGCCCGAAAACAGCAAACAATAATGTATACGAAATATGCGATGTTACGGCTCTGATAACAGGGTCCTCTAGTCCAGAAAGCGACGCTGAAAACTTAACAATAAGATATTCAGTTACTGGAGGCGGGGGAGGAGGAAACTCGATGCATCTAGATCACGATTATGTTAATATTACATATACTGATAATACAGCACCAAACGTTACGCTCAACAGTCCAGAGGATAATGGCTGGGAGAACAATACAAATGTAACATTTCAATATACACCAAATGATATAACATCCGAAGTAAGTAGCTGTGAACTAATTTTAGACGGATCTACGAATCAAACAAATAGTACAATAACGGAAAACGGAATAAACAATTTCACAGTCCAAGGCGTTTCAGAAGGTACCCACACGTGGTCAGTTAATTGTACTGACACGTCGGCAAATGCAAACGAAGGTTCAAGTTCTACCCAAAGCTTTACTGTGGACGCAACCAAACCAAATAAAATAACCCTAAACGGTCCTGTAAATGATACAAAATCATCTGATCTTACTCAAACATTTAATTTTACTGCTGAAGATAATTTAGCATCGACAATGACGTGTAATCTTCTCATAGACGACGTTCAACAAAACTCAACTTCAGCGACTAACAACACCGCCACTACTATATCATACGCCTTATCCGAAGGCATCCAAAACTGGAGTGTACAATGCTTAGACCAAGCATCTAACTCAAACACGAGTGAAACTAGAACAATAACAATAGATGAAACTGCACCGTCTATAGCAAACATAACAAATGCTCCAAACAGTAACGCTGACTTAGATCCAGATACAAACGTAACAGTAACTGCTAATATAACAGATAATATAGAATTAGATACTTTCATATTACAGTACAAATTCCAAAACGAAACAAATTACACAAACACCACAATGCAGCTCGAATCAGGCGATCTATATAACGCCACATTCAATGCCACATTTTCAGGCACATGGACATATAGAATATACGCAAATGATACAACTGGGAATTCAAACACGAGCTCGGAGACCGACATATCAGTTATTCTAGATCCCACATGGAATCAAACAGACAATATACCAAATGTAAAATCCATAGTAAAAACCGACGACAGAGTATTCGAATTAGGTAATATAACACAGAATAGCACAGGCGACTATGATCTTAATTTCAATACTACATCCAATGTTACCTGGATAACATTTAACGGAACAACTAATGATAATTCTACATTGAATATATCCTCTGAAGGAAGTGCAAAATTCAACGCGACTGCCAATACCACAGGATTTGCAGTAGGAGAATATGAATACGAAATAAATACCGCTATATCATATACAAACGGAACGAAAATAAATACAAAAACTGTAACAGGAAAAGTCGTAATACAAAATGTAGCGGGTCCATTCCTATCAATGTCGGTGGAAGAATTTGACCCGGACGTCACTCAAGGCGATAGCGATGTAACATACTCAGTTTCAGTAACAAATGATGGAACTGGTGATGGAAACGACCTATGGATAGCTTGGTCATTCCCAAGTGGATGGACAAACACCTCGGGACCGCTGAATAAATCATTCGGTTTTATAGGCGTAGGTCAAACAAAAACCCATACAATAAATGAAACAATAAGCTCTAGTGCTCCAACGGGATCTTTTACAATAAACACAACCGCTAATACGTCAGAAGGAGCAGATGAAACAGTATCAAGATCAGTCACAGTAAACGCAGCATCTACCGGAGGAGATGACGGAGAAGATTCCACAACTACAAGCGGCGGAGGCGGGGGAGGAGGGGTCAGTACAGGAACTTTAGTAGAAAGAATCATATCCAATGAAAAGGTAATAAACTCAAATGATACATTTGAAATATTAAGAGGAACCAACGGAACGCTTAATGTATTATTAAAGAATGTATTTGATAGAACAACAATTCACAATCTAACATTCAGAGTACTGGGTTACCCCGAACAACATATAGAGACAAATCCTAATTTCATAGAAAGTCTAGAACATGAAGAAAACAGAACGATAGAAGTCAAAATAGATGTTCCTAGCTTTGAAGAATTCCAGGTAATAGACATTACACTAAATGCAAGAGGAAGAATAAGAGGTCCTGGCGTAGATAGAGAATTAAACGAAGAAAAAACTGTTCAATTCATCATACATTCCATAACTAAAGAAGAAGCTTCTCGAAGTTTAGATAATGCCTTAGAAGCAATACAAGAAATGCAAGAAAAAGGATTCATAACGGAATCATTACTCATTGATCTACAGGAAGCAAGGACATTATTTAACAATAATAGCTATGAGCCTTCAAAGGCTCTGTCGGATGAAATAATCAAACAAAAACAATCCGCTTTTGAAGCAAATAAGATAATATCAAGCTTAGACTCAAGAATAAACTCCTATACTTCTATAACAGCTGCAGTTATAGGAGCTCCTAGAAATTATCCAGAATCAGAAAATTTATTGACGCTGTCCAAAGCCGCTTTTGAGAGAGGGGATTATGACACATCCCTACAAAGAGCAAAAGATGCCCAATTAGCACTAGCATCGGAAAGCGGAGATTTCAATCTACTTTTCTTCATACTAGACTGGTGGTGGGTTATATTACTGGCATTAGTATTTTCTACAATAACAGGCTTATACGGTTATAGAATCTATCTGACGACAACTATAACTAAAAAAATAAATAATTTGGATAGAGAGGAGGATCATATTAGAAAAGAGACTCTAGACACACAGAGGAAATATTACATAGAGAAAAAAATAGGATCCGCGTTATTCAATGAAAGTATGTCCAGATATCAAAAAAGATTATCAGAAATTTCAAAAGATAGAATAAAACTAAGAAATAAGAGAGTAAGAATTCTAAGTCCAGAAAAGGCAATTCATGATTTAGAAAAAGAAAGAAAAGATGTGTTAAATCAATTAAAAGAAATACAAAAAGATTATTTCAAAGACGGTAAGTTGAGCAAAAAGGCATACGAAGAACAAGAAGTTCTATTCCATGAAAGACTAGCAGAGATAGAAGATGAAAAACTAACATTAGAAAGGTTAACAACAAAAGAAAAAGTAAAGAAAAATAAATCCCCGAGTAAAATCAATCCATTTAAACAAATATTATCAAAAACAAAGATTCCATCTTTCAGTATTCCGAAAATCAATAAAACTAAAACGAGATCCAAAATTCAAAAAAGGAATTATAAAAATAAAAAAATAAAAAATACTAATTCCAAGTCCCAAAAGAAAAATTATTCATACGATTACACCAAAGAAAAAAGCTGGGATAAACATTCTCCATTGACTAGATTTATTAAAAAATTAAAGGACTGTTTATAATTATGAAAAAGGTATTATTCGTGCTAGCGGCTTTACTTATAATAGTTCCAGTTCTATCTCAAGAAGTTACAAGAGAAGATGCCTTAAAAGCCATAGAAGAAGCTAAGAAAGATATGCGGATAATGATAAATGCAGGATTCTCTACAAATGCTATCAACGATAGTATAAAATCTGCAAATAGGGCACTAAAGAGAGCAGAATTTGCAGAAGCTCTAAAAAATAACGCCACTGGACAGACCGCAATAGAAGCAAGAGAAGCTCTAGAAGGGTTAAATTATGAAGGATTTACATACGCTGACGTTCTAACCCATACCAATACAGTAAAACAGAGAAAAGAAAAAGTATTCGAATTATCTGATAGAATAAGAGCAACTGAAATAAAAATAGAAAATTATCAAAACTTTGGATTAAATACAACAAAAGAAGAAGAAACATTAGACGAATCGAAAACTGCATTCGAAAATGAAAGGTATACAGAATCGGAAAACCTACTAGAGCAAGCCAATTCAAACCTTGATAGAAAAAGAGCTAACCTTGCATCATTTAACATTTTCCTAGATTCGACCAAGGGGATCTTCCAGAAGTATTGGCAAGAAATATTAATAACAACAACTATATTATCTATAGGTGGTTGGGCAACATGGAAAAAGATATCAAGAAGAAGAAAGCTCAGAAATCTAAGAAAATTAAACAAGGAAGAAATCACATTAAATAGACTGATAAGAGAAACACAAACTGATATGTTCAAGAGACAGACTATTCCTAAACTTGTCTATGAAATAAGAATGGACAAGTATAATAAAAGACTAAATGAAATTAAAAAAGAGAAAAACATCCTGGAGGGCAATTTAATGAAAAAAGGATCACAAAAGAAAAGTCTTTGGCAGAAAGTGAAGGATATGTTCACTGAAGAGTCTGCTGAAAGAGTAGCAGATAAATCAAAGAGAACAGTGAGAACAGCATCCACAAAAACAAAGAAAGCTGCCAAAAAAGTAGTTGGAAAACCACTAACGGAAGTTAAAGGAATTGGAAAAGCAACAGCTCAAAAATTGAAGAAAGCTGGCGCTAAAACAACAAAAGAATTAACTTCTATGAACCCAAAGAAATTAGCAGAAAAATCAGGGGTTAGTGTAAAGAGAATAAAGAAGTTCGTAAAAAGAGCTAAAGAATAATATTCTTTAGTTCGCTTCTACTCTTTTTACGCTTATAGGAATCTTATTTTCTTTAAATTCCATTTTTGCAAGTTCAATTGGATTTGTTATATCCTTATCTACTAAAGCAGGTGCTCCAAAAGCTAATTGCAGAGACCTTGCTCCTATTACTCTCGCTACTTCAAATCTTGTCAAATCTGTCATTTTAATCCTCCATTAACAATTATCAACAGAAAATGATACTACCCAATATATTTAAGGTCATCGCCTTCTGTCTTCTTCTGTAACTGCTGAAGTGCCTTCTTTTGTAATTTCCCTATTTTCTTAATGAAGGCTTCCATTTCCTTAACCTTTTCTTCAATGTCGTCAAGGTTAACATCCAAACTCAGCATATCACACAATACTTCTATCACTGCTTCCGCGCTTTTTGGATCAGTAACTATAGGAAGACCGCTTGTCTCTCCAAGTAGGCATACTCCTTCTATATTTCTTTCTTCTGCCATACCTAAAATAAGACCGGACGCTCCTACTATTGTACCTACCCTATCTCCAGCTTCAAATTTAATGTTAGTATCCTTATATTTCTTAATCACATCAGCGTTGGAACCTACGCCTATAACTTCAGGCTTCTCTTCAATCTCTCCAGTCTGGAGACCTCCTGTAGTTATAACAGAACTGCAACCAAATTCTTCTGCAACTTCTAAAATTGCTTCAGTGGTCTCATAATGTCCTTCCGGTGTAGCTGATTGTGATATTCCAGTAACTAATATCATATCTTTTTGATTTTTCTTCTTGGCTTTCCAGTAATAGAATTGCATTTTCAATGTCTCTGCCGTACTGTCCTCATTTATTAGAACAAATGGCAGGAAATGCGGTGAATACAAAGTAGCAAATTTCTTTGCTTCCAAATGATCTATCAAATATTTTACAGAAACCCTCCCTACGTTACCAATTCCTGGTAGTCCTTCAATTAAAACGGGGTTATCTAACTCTGGTTTCTCATCATAAACAACTTTAGTTTCCATAATACAATCTCCAAAATAGTTTTCTCTACTACCTTTATATAAGTTATAAATTAATAAAGCTTGTGTTGATATGAAAGCTAAAATAAAAGACGTAAAAAGACTAAACTCCGAGGTCTGTATCGTTTATTTGGAATCAGAAGAGCGTCCCGGCCATAAAGCAGGACAATTTATGCATGTTATGTATAAAGACGAAGACGGAACCTCACACGTTAAGCCTTATAGTTTAGCAAATCATTCAAATAACCCACAGATAGAAATATGCGTAAAGAACGTGGGAACCGTTTCTAATTATCTGTGTACAAGGAGCCCAGGCGACGAGATCGAATTACTGGGACCCAAAGGCGTTTTTGTTTTAGATAAAGAAAGTGAAAATGATATCGTATTCATGGCATCCGGTACTGGAATATCATCAATAAGGCCTATGATACTAGAAGCACTTAGATATTTTCCCGATAAGGAGCTATACCTGTTCTATAGCACTAAAACCGAAGATGTGATGGCATACAAGGAAGAATTCGAGAGGTTAAGCTCTAACAATGGCAATTTCACATTCATACCCATAGTAACTAGAAGCAAGGACTGGGACGGGGAGAGTAAAAGAACTCAGCATATAATCGAAGATCATATAGAAAATCCTGAAAGTAAAGACTACTACATTTGCGGAGTTCCGGAGATGGTTACTGACTGCAAGGATAAATGTAAAGAACTAAACGTTCCAGAAGACCAGATTCATGAAGAAGTTTATGT
>CAYQNF010000008.1:0-20400 GCA_964418905.1 uncultured archaeon
ACAAGCGTCTTCAATTATATTGGCCTTCTTACCTATGTCTATACAAAGCTCTCCTCCACGTTCAACAGGACAAAAGCTCTTACATTCGTGATTACATTTTGTAGGCTTGCATTTTTCCTTGTCTATGATAGCTATTCTTTCTATTGTCATGTTATCACTTTAGAAATAGTTGATAAGTCTTATAAATTAGTTTAATGACTAAACCTGCAACTGTTTTCTCATAGAAATTATTATAATCAGTACTATTACAAATAGAGCAGCGGTTGCTATTATTGGTAAGGATACTAGGAAAAATTCACCTGTTGGTCCTAAAGCCATAATAGAAATTAGGATTAATTATTGATAAAAGTTGCGTCAGAAGCATTTATTTGTGTTTATTTTTATCTATTATTATAGGAGAGGATCTTTTGGGACTATTGAAAGGATTTTTTATAATATTGTCGAAATGGGAATGGATGAGCTGGCCGTTGAAGAAAATACCCGGACTTAATAGAATGTATAAAAGATTTGTCGCAGGGGAAAAATTAGATGATGCTCTAGAAGTTACCAAAAAATTGAATGAGAGGAACATAACAGTTACTTTGGATCATTTAGGCGAAAATGTAAAGGAAAAAAGAGATTCTTACAATGCTACTAGGCATTACAAAAAAGCCATGAGAGAGCTTTCTAAGGTAAATAAAGAAACAGGTATGGATAACTCAATTTCAATAAAACTGACGCAAATAGGTCTTTTAATCGACAAGGATTATTGCTACAAGAACGCAGAGAAAATAATTAAAGCCGCTAAGAAATACAGAATCAGAATAGAAATAGACATGGAGAGCTTTGACGAAGTTGAGGATACTATAGATATCTACAGGAAATTAAAAAAGAAGAAGAAAGATACAGCAGTTTGCGTTCAATCCTATCTTTATCGTACTGTTAACGATGTTAAAGATCTAGAAGATATCAAGCCTATTCTACGTCTTGTGAAGGGGGCCTACAAAGAAAGTGATGATGTATCTTTCCAAAGCAAGAAAGAAGTGGACAAGAACTACAAGAAATTAATGAAATATATGATCAAAAGCGATAAGATAACTCCTTTAATTGGTACACACGACGAGGATATGATTAACTATGTTACAAAAAGAACAATAGACGGTAAGATAGATATTGATTCGTTTGAGTTTGAAACTCTTTATGGGATAAAGAATAAACTTCGAGACATGCTGGCAGATCTCGGGTTTAATATAAGAGTCTACACTCCTTATGGTGAGGATTGGTATCCATATTTTATGAGAAGATTAGCAGAGAGGCCTGCTAACGTTTTCTTCTTGATGAAAAACTTGTTTAAGAAATGATATACATGTCAAAAAAGATTTTAGGTATTGATGAAGCCGGTAAGGGCGCAGTCGTTGGTTCTCTGTTCATAGGAGGAGCCTTGATTACCGAAGATAAAAAGGCGGAGCTTAGGCGTCTTGGGGTCAAAGACTCTAAGGATATAGCTCCTGATAAGAGAGATGGGATGGAAAACGGAATTAAATCCATAGTAGATGATTTTATTGTTTTAGAGATTCCTGCGAATAAAATAGATGAATTAAGGGAAGAAATGAATCTTAATCAGATAGAAGTTGTCAAAATGGCAGAGATGATAAATAAGCTAAAGCCCGACGTGGTTATAATAGATTCTCCGCAGGCCAGTACTGAAAAATTCGCCTCTTACGTTAGGGCCAAACTTGACAACAAGGATATAGAAATAATTTGCGAGAATAAAGCAGATGAAAAATATCCTCCTGTTTCAGCAGCTTCCGTATTGGCTAAAGTTTCAAGAGATAGGTCTATAAGAAATCTTGAGGAAGAACTTGGCGTAGAGCTTCGCTCCGGCTATCCCCATGAGAATGTTGTGATTAAACATCTCGAGGAAGTATGGGACAGAGAAGGTAAATGGCCCGATTATGTAAGAAAGAGCTGGAATACTGCGATTAAAATTGTAGGAAAGAAAGAACAAAAGGGACTCCAGGATTTTCTTGTTAAAAAGTTAGAGAAAGATAAAGAATAAAATAAGTTTAAATAAAATTAATACGGTGAAGTAATATGGCAAAGAAAAAATTGAAAGACGTTTTCACGAAAGAAGTAAATAGTACATTAATTCATACAGTTTTCGGAGGATTTTCCGGATGGCTTTCATTTTACGTTGATAGAGTATTAAACTATGGAACATTTATGGGAATTTTAGTCGGTTTAGCTTTGTTTGCTTTGGCCGGTTATACTACCATGAAGACTGTGAATCCAGATGATAAAAAGTGGTGGCTTGGAAATGGTGGAATTGTTTTCATCCTAGCCTGGTTAATCGTAGGATCCATATTCGCTACGATGTGAAATTAGTATTATAAATATGTTTTTTAAGAAGTGTTAGTATGCTTAGGACTCACAATTGCGGACAATTAAGTAAGGATAATGTTAATGATACCGTTACCTTGACGGGTTGGGTAGATTCTGCCAGACCTTTGGGTAAGATAGCTTTCATAAATCTCAGAGATCGTTATGGAACTACTCAAATTGTTCTCAAAGGCGATTTGGCTGAGAGAACTGAAGATATTACTAGAGAGTCTGTAGTTCAAATCAAAGGAACTGTACAAGCTCGTTCTGATAAAAACGTGAATCCTGATATGAGTACTGGGGAAATTGAAGTCGGTGCTGAGGAACTTGAAATCTTAAGCGCAGCTGACGAGCTTCCCATGGAATTTGAAAACGCAGAAGAAAACACGAGATTAAGATATAGATATTTAGATCTTAGAACTGACAGAATGCAAAACAATCTAATGGTTAGACATAAAGTCGTAAAGGCTATGAGAGATTTTCTTGATTCTAAAAGATTTATAGAGATAGAGACTCCGATACTTGCTAAATCTACTCCAGAAGGAGCTAGAGATTATTTGGTTCCCAGTAGAACAAATCCTGGTAAGTTTTTCGCATTACCACAATCTCCTCAATTATTCAAACAGTTACTGATGGTAGGAGGATTTGATAGATATTTCCAAATTGCCAAGTGTTTTAGAGACGAAGATCTTAGGGCTGATAGACAACCCGAATTTAGCCAGCTTGATATGGAAATGAGTTTTGTAGAGCCTGAGGATATAATCCATATAGTCGAAGAGATGATCAAATATATTTGGTCCGAGGTTCTGGGCATTGAGTTAGAGACCCCTTTCCCAAGAATTACTCATGAAGAAGCTATTAAGAATTATGATACTGATAGACCTGACCTTAGAGAAGAGACTGGTAATAAGTATGCGTTCACTTGGGTTACAGATTTCCCAATGTTTGAACGTGATGAGGATGAAGATAGGCTAGTTGCGGCTCATCATCCTTTCACCAGACCAAAAAATGAAGATTTGGAATTATTGGACAGTGATCCTGAAAAGGCCTCAGCTTATGCTTACGATCTTGTTTTAAACGGTTGGGAAATAGGTGGAGGATCCATAAGGAATCATGATCTAGAAGTTCAGAGAAAGGTATTTGAAGCAATAGGAATAGATAAAGAAGAATCAGAAGACAAATTCGGATTCTTGTTAGAGGCTTTAAATGTAGGATCTCCACCTCATGGCGGAGTAGCTTTTGGTCTAGATAGGTTAATTGCTTTGATAACAGACAGCGAATCCATCAGGGACGTAATGGCATTCCCTAAAAACAAAGAAGCTAGAGACATTCTATTAGATAGTCCTTCCGATGTTAAATTAGAGCAATTAGATGATTTGAATATCGAGATAAGAAAAGACTAATCCTGGATAAATCTAATTTTATCTTCCTTGTTCATCATGTCCATTTTACTATCTCTTTTATGAAGAACCATTCTTGTACCTCTAGTATCACTAACGTCTTCCATTATTTCTAAAGCGTGTCTAGCTTTTCCGGTTATTCTTTTGAAGAAATCCTCTCTTAATTTCTTATAATTTATATGATAAGGGATTCCTACAGTAGGAAACGTATAATCAACTTCTATTCTACCGTCTAACTCCTTTTCTACTTCATCTAGGTCTATATCATGCCCTAGTTCGTTTGCATGCTCAACTAGCTTATCTATCAACCAAAGAGCTCTTTCCCTTGATCTTACCAATTCTTTAACGGAGCCTTCGTTAGAGTTTATTATTTTGTATGTCTCCGTTTCTTCTATACTATCCCTTCTCAACGAGTTCTCATCTCTATCGTTCTTAGGTAGTGATTTCAATAGATCGTCTATTCTCATTTCTCCTTTCAATGTTTTTTGAAAGTCTTCGACTATTCTAGTATGTCCGATTAACCCTCTTGTAGCGTAGTATTCAGAAAATGGCTGTATTCTATTTTGTAATATTAACATGGCCTCCCTTATATCATCGACAAAGTTAATATCAGTATTCAATTCTCTTATTCGGTCTTGTGCCTGTTGTCCCAAATCGCTTCTTGAGTCAAACGACCCTTCTGATTTTACGAGGAATGCGGATTCTATGTTTTCCGGTTTAAGCATTCCTTTTATGCTTTGGAAAGCATCCCCGCCTAGTTCAGACTCGCTTTCAAATAAATAGGATTTCTCCAGACCAAACCTTGGCTGACTATGGAAGTCTCCAGAGAATGTGGAATGAAACCCTTCAGCTTCTTGGGGGAAGAAATCTGCCTTTTTTGTTTCAGACGGACTTAATTTTTCTTCTATATATTTTCTCATCCTTTGAATAAGACCATGCTTATCGGCTGCTGTTATTATGTTTAGTTGACTGTCTTTACTTTTTGGTATGTATATTTTCTTACCGTCTATCATTACATTGTTCGCCAGCGTCATGTCCCAACCCAGCGGGTATGTAATAGGTGCTATGAATGGGAATAGGTTTTGTGATGCCACAGAAGTTTTTATGTTCAAACTCCTAGCCAGTATCGGAAGCTCCATAAATCCATCTCTTAGATATTCAGGATTTTTTATTATATCTGAAGAATATTCAACGGATATGTCTACAAAGTCTTCCACATGCATGCTTACATGCGTAGAAAAGAAGTCCTGCCATTTGGATTTTAACCTCCATAGTGATTTTCTCCACTCGGAGAACCATGATTGTTTTTGTTGAGCTTTTAATAGTAAATTGGAAAATTCGCCCCTGGCTTTTCCTACTTCCTCTAAATCCCTGGATAAGTCATCTATACTTTTCCCGGCCTTTCCCTCATTCTTTTCTGCTATTAATTTAGCCAAATATTTAGTTGCAGAATCATGGGCCCCTGAGCCGTCATAGTCTGCTATGAATTCAGACCTAGGATGTATATCTCCATGTATTGTAACCAAAGGAGGTCTAGATTTTGCCTCTTCTAAGTCTATAGCGTTTAAATTTAGAACATTCTGCTCTTCATATAGATTTGCTCTAACTTCAGTTAAAATTTGGTAAAATTTATTGTTGAATTCGTCTCCTTCTGTTTTAGAAAGTTCATCTTTATAATGATCTATAACTCTTTTTGATTCTTCTATTCTTGAATTTATTCTGGTAATGCCCATGTTTTAGATGGGGCGAAAACCTTTATATTCAATTTATCTAAAAGTTAAACAGGTGTAATGATATAAATGACGAGTCATACTCCATTTCAACAGGTAATTGAATCCGCAAGGCAATTTGGATTACCTGAAGTTCTAAGCTTTCTACTTTTGACACTTCTTTCTTACGGACTTTTAAAAAGAACTAAACTTTTCGGAGATTTCGATGAGGACGAAAGAGGAAGAAAGATTGCAGCGGGAATATCTGTTGTAATATCACTTTTCATTTTCTTATCTCCCTTTGGACAAACAGTAACGGCATGGTTCGGAGATTACTTTTACCAGCTTCTTATAGCCCTAGTTGGGGTATTTGGATTAATACTCTTGGCAGGATTCAGTGGAATAGATTTCGATAGTCTTTGGGAAAAGGATGAATTCAAGGGAGTTAGAAATACATTCCTATGGGGAGGAGTCCTAATAGGAGTTATAGTTTTCATAGCCGCGGGAGGATTCGGAATATTTACGGTATTTGACGTGGCGTCGCCTGGGGATATTTCCTCAGAAACTGTAAATGATATCATAGGCGCTATAATAGTAATTCTAGTATTCGTATTTGCAATGGGTGCTGTAATGAGCGGCGGAAAAAATGAAGATTAGATTAATTAAAAAGTTTTTATTCTTCTTCACTTTCTAGACTTTCTGATAGTTTAATTTGCTTTACTGCAGAAGATAATGCTTTTATATTTCCAGTTAGATTCGGTATAAACTGTTTGAATGCTTTTTCTATGCTTGATAGTTTTGCGTCCATCATATCGACCTGATTTTCAAGGTTTTCCATTTTTTCTTCTAGTTGATTTCTTAGATATTCAGCTTCAGAATCTTTCTGATCATTACTTTTCATATTTTTGATATTTTCTTCCAATGATGATAACCTCTCGTCTATGTTATTAACAGCCATTGCCATATCGTCCCATTTTTCTTCTACTATTGCCTCTACTATTGGTTCTATGTCAACTTCTACATGTTCGCTAGTGTCGGTGCCTGTATCTTGACTAGGGGTTGATTGAGATATAGGCTCATCTGGAGCACTTTGGTAATCATGTTCTTCTGCGGACATTCTAGGCATTCCTCCCATACCACCTTCAAATGATGGTTTTAGATGTGAAGGCACATCATCTTGAGATTTTCTCTCCCTTCGCTCTTCTCTTGGAGGAGGCGATGGATTTGATGGCTCTAGTGTTTTTTGAGACGGATCTGAAGGTTTGTTTTGTCCTACCTTATCCGATAGAGCTTTTTGTAAAGTTGTATTAATTTCAGAATCAGTATAACCTTTCTTCTTGAGAATTTCTTTGATATCGCCCTCGGAATAACCCCTTTCTCCTAGAGCTTTTACCTGAGGAACAGGTAAATTTACTTTATTATCTTTATTTCCACCGAATAGTCCCATTAAATACACCCTTTATGATAATTATGAGTTTTTCTATTATATAATTGTTTATTCGAGCTCTTTTTGCTTTGTTGTTATGCTGGTAAAGAGATCTATAGTACTTCTTATTTCCTCTAAATCCCTTAATTTTGCCGTTCTGTTAAGTCCTTTATTGACTTTTTTCATCTCACTTTCTAGCTTTAGTAACCTTTTATTTACTTCGGAATCGGATTTCTTGAATTCTTCAATACCTTCATTTAATTTATCTTTTAATTTTATCATTGAATCTTCAAAGAATTGCGTTCTTGTTTCTAATGCTTGTATTCTCTCTTCCATGTTTCTGATTCTTCTGGAATGTTCATTTGTGTATTTAGTTACTTCATTTATCAGAGATTCTATCTTTGCTATATTTTGATCCGCCATACAAAAACCTTTATTCTATTAAATCTAATAATAATTACTTAGTTTGAGAGATAAAACTTTGTTTCGGTGTTATAGTTGGTATTTGAATATACAGTAGATGACAACAGGAAAATGGAAATAAACTGCGAAGGTTTTCACTTTGAGCCTTCTATAGAAGATAGCGAAATAGTCATGTCTGCTGTAATTGATAAGATTTTAGAAGTAAGAGATGTCTATTCTATAAGTTTGGTCAGTAATAGGGAATATGAATATACTAGGGATCAAACTAAGATGCTCGTTGAGATTGCTAATACTTTCGAGTATCTCAATAACAAGATCAGTAGTTCTAATTTTGAAAATATATGTAAACAGTGCATGCCCTCTAGAATGCAAGAATTACAAAAGATAATAAACGGAAGATTGAAAAGAGATCCGATAGGAGCTTATGTTAGAACAAAGAGGCTCGCTAGAAGGGTCAGAGCAAATATGGACGACCCCGAGCATGGCGAATGTTATGACGATTATTACGAAAATGCAATTTCTCCTATACTAAAATCCATGAAGAAGACTAAAATAATAAAACAGGCCGCTGATTATATACCAGGTTATAGAATTGGGGACAGGGGCCCTTATAGAGAGATTTTCCATCCTTCAGTTAGACCAAATTTCATGCTTACTAGATATGTTACTTTACCTCCTGAGAATGGGGAACCTATCAATCGTTATGAGGTTGGTAACATAGATGTAGAAGTATTCAAAGTTCCCGATGAAATCAGGAATGTTTATTATGCGGTTCCTCCAGAATTCAAACTTTCGGAGGATAAATATGCAATATTGGATCAGGCCAGAAATCTAATGGCAGAGCACAGACCAAGAGAAGAAGAGTTCGCGAATCTAGATAGGATGAGGGAAATTTTCTTCAATATAGGCAGAGATCTTATCAGAGACGTAGCAAATAGCATGAATGTCAAATTAAGTACAGAAGAAGTAGACGAGCTCGGAGAGATATTGACTAGATACACAGCCGGTCTCGGAGTTCTTGAGATATTGCTTGCAGATGAAAAAGTTCAAGATATTTACATAAACAGTCCTATAGGAAGTCAACCGATTTATATTTTCCATTCTGATTATGAGGACTGTGAGACTAATATTATTCCAACTCCCGAAGATGCGGAAATATGGGCAACTCGTTTCCGTATAAGTTCAGGTCGTCCTTTAGATGAAGCCAATCCAGTTCTTGATACTGAGTTAAGCGTTCCAGGCGGAAGAGCCAGGGTTGCTGTAATAACTAGATCTCTATCTCCGGAAGGTTTGGGCTATGCTTTAAGAAGGCATAGGGACAAGCCTTGGACATATCCGTTATTTATTAAAAATAAAATGATCAACCCGCTTGCCGCGGGACTGATGTCATTCCTTGTAGACGGGTCTCGTACTATGCTTATTGCAGGTACGCGTTCATCTGGTAAATCATCATTCTTGGGCGCTACATTGGCTGAGATAATGAAAAGGTTTAGAATTATCACAGTAGAGGACACCCTCGAGCTTCCTGTATCCGCGTTAAGAGAATTAGGTTATAATATAGAAAGATTAAAATCGCGTTCAATAATAACAAATGTTGAGACAGAACTACCGGCGGACGAAGCTAT
Source organism: uncultured archaeon (assembly GCA_964418905.1). GTDB lineage: Archaea > Aenigmatarchaeota > Aenigmatarchaeia > CAYQNF01 > CAYQNF01 > CAYQNF01. The sequence continues at coordinate 8,942 of CAYQNF010000008.1, forward strand.
TAGAACAGCTTTGCGTCTGGGAGATTCTGCACTTATTATAGGAGAGGTTAGGTCCACAGAAGCCAAAGCTCTGTATGAGGCGATGCGTGTTGGTGCACTTGCTAACGTAGTGGCCGGTACTATACACGGCGATAGTCCTTACGGTGTTTTCGATCGTGTTGTAAATGATTTGGAGGTACCACCTACCTCGTTTAAGGCTACTGATATCATAGCGGTTGCTAATAGACTGAAAAGTCCTGATGGTTTACATTCATTTAGAAGAATGCTTTCCATAACAGAAGTTAGAAAACATTGGAAGGAAGACCCTGAAGAAGAAGGAGGGTTTGTACCTTTGATGAAATATTCAGCTAAGAAAGATACGTTAGTTCCAACTCAGACACTTCTCTCGGGAGAATCTACAATACTAAACGAGATAGCAAGTAATGTAAGAGAATGGGCCGGTAACTGGGATGCTGTATGGGAGAATATACAATTAAGAGCCAAGATAAAGGAGACTTTGGTTAGATATGCAGATAAACAGGATATACCTGAAATAATGGAAGTAGAGTTTAGTACTAGAAGTAATGATATGTTCCATACCATAAGCGAAAACGTTAACAAAGAAATTGGGCATTCGGATAGCGAGGAAATATATGATAGATGGCTTGAGTGGTTCAAAAAGAACGCTAAAAAGAAGATAAGAGGAAGAATTTAATTCTTTATTTACCTCTCTTAACAAATTTTTATAGGTGTACTGATGGGAGATATAAGAACCAGAGAGTATAGGATTTTCCAAGAAGAAGAAGCTGAGAGAAGAAAAGTTGATACATTTTATGAGAAGCTTTGTCGATTCGCTGGAAAGATTCTAAGAATAAATCCTGATAAAAATACTCGCAAAAAACTGGAAGAATCGATAGACTTCACTGACATGGCAATTAGCCCTAGCGGTTCAATGAGTTTAGCGATTTTATCATTTACTATTTTCTTTTTAATGGTTGCCCCATTGGCTATATTTGGTTTAATATCAATCACAGTAACATTATTTTTACTTTTGGCTGTTCCACTACTTTCAATATTTCTTCTTTACTATCCTACAATAGTCGAAAGAAAAATGCGAATGAAGATAGCATCTGAAATGGTTGTTATGTTTCTTTATATTGCTATTTCGATGAGACAGTCTCCTAACCTAGAAAAAGCCGTTAAATTTGCAGCTGAGAATATAAAAGGTCCGCTGGCATGGCAACTTAGACGGCTTCTCTGGGATGTTGAGCTTAGAAAATACTCATCGGTTCAAGAAGGACTTCTAGAATACAACGATAAATACTGGAAAGATCAAGGAAAGGAAGCATCTCAGGCCTTTGAGCTTATAGTTAGCTCATTGTCGGCCTCAAGTAAGAGAAGAGAAGATTTACTTGATGAAGCAGTTTCTATAGTATTGGACGGTACAAGAGAAAGGGCAAAGCACTATGCCCAGGATTTGAGACTTCCGGTAACATTGGTTAACACTTTGGGTATTCTACTTCCTATTGTTGCATTGGTTCTACTTCCTATTCTGCTTATTTTCATAGGAGGATCTTCAAATCCTATCACTGTTGTTTTGATGTATAATATAATATTACCGGGAGGTCTGTATTTCGGTATAAAGTATATTTTACTGAAAAGACCTTGGACATTTTCTCTTCCTAATCTAGAAAATTATCCAGGACAGTCGAGAAAGGGTTGGTTCAAAATGTTTGGAATGCAAATACCTTCTCTGGTGCCAGCACTTTTGGTAGGACTTCCCGTCTTCATAGCGGGTATCGCTTTGACATTAAACGCGGACAAGTTTTCAACGGCTAGAGTTATGTATTCGCTTTTGTCAATGACGGGAATAGCTTTCGGCTTTGGTACTTACTTAATCATCAATTCAAAATCAAAAACCGAGGTTAGGGATAAAATAGTCCAAACAGAGGAAGCCTTTGCCGAGGCTTTGTTTGAAGTTGGCAATAAGTTATATAGCGGAACTCCTCTTGAGGTATAATTGGAGAAGGGAATAAGGTCAATAGAAGGAAATCCTATATCTGATTTCTTCAAAATAATTTTAAGAAATATTAGAGAGTTCGGAATGACTCTAGAAAAGGCAGTTTTCGATCCAAAACAGGGCGCCATAAATGAGTACCCATCCGATTTAATCGAATCAATAATGAAGATTGTAGTTGAAATGAGCAGAAGAGGTGTTAAATCTACCGCAATGACCATGATGGTCATTTCTAAATATTTGAAAAGCATGCATCAGACAGAAGAATACATGAAAGAGACTTTATCTGAAACTACATCCTCACTAAAGTTCCAAGCATGGGGATTAGCTCCTCTTACTGCGGGTATTGTTGTCGCATTGTCAGGAGTAATGATGAGAATACTTAGAGACATGGAGCAAATATTCGGATCTCTTGAATCTTATCTTAATTCAGCTGGGGAGGGAACTGGAACTGCAATAAGTCCTTTTGTCGAATTGGATAAGGTAATTTCGCCAGAAATATTCCAGTTTGTAGTTGGCACGTATTTACTCGAAATAATAGTCATAATAAGTATATTTTACATTTCCTTGACTAAAGGAGAAGAATGGATATCCAAACAAAGCTTTACAGGCCAAATGATATTTGCAGGGTTTGTAATATATCTGATAGTTGTAATATTCTTGTATATGTCATTATTATCAATACTACCAGCTTTAGTGGTACCAGGAGCAGTGGTTGCAGGTGCTTGATAAAAAGGGTGGAGTAAAGGAAATTCCGATGTGGATGGTCGGGATTCTTATTTTAGTTCTTGTAATAGTCGGAATTCTTTTAGTCGGTAGCGATAATCTAATCAAAGATAATTTAATTAAATTGTTAAAAATTAACTTCAATTAATAGTTTTAATACAAGAAATTACTATAATTATTTATGAGGTTCAACAAAGGTCAGGCTCAGGAAGGTTTAGGATTTTCTTTTCATTTAATATTATTTGTAATAGGACTAATTTTTCTAATAACAATTTTAGTTTTCTTCGGAGAGAAAATAATGACTTTCGCGTTGAATGCGGCTAAACCTGTTTTGGCTAAGATATGTTCAGGTTTAGGATTTTTAACATATTTGATAGGAGCGTGTTGATATTAGTATAATAAAATCTAAGAAAGGAGACGTACCTTGGCCAATAATAATAGGTTTTTCATTGTTTGTCATAGTCCTTTTAGTGGTTTTAGTTTGGTTCGGAGTTTGGAGCCCTAAGGCCGTTGCTATAGTATTATCTATATTCGAAGGTTCAGCTGGTGTCTAGATGGGTTTGATTATATTTCCTGTAAGAACTGGAGTTTATATTGTCATAGGTATAATAGCTCTAGTTGGGGCTTATTATGGAATTACTAATTTGATTACAAAGAGCGATACTGGAGAGGCTTTAGCTTTGTTACAGTTGAAGGGCGGGTACGTAAAGGATTTCTATGACCCTTATTCTAGGGAAATAACCGGTTTGGATTGTAATAGTGAGGAGTGCTTTTCTTCTTATAATACAATTGGATATGTACCCGATGGAGAAATAAGCGCAGTTAATGTGGTAGTTTATTCTAAACACGAATTCGGTAATGATATCGGTCTATGGTCTAGAAAAAATAATCCGAGAGAAATTTATACGCCCAACGTGGGTACTGGTATAGCATGTAATGACGATTATTGTTATACATTTATAGACGGGGACTATTCTTCTGGGTATCAGGGAAGTGCTGAACTTGGCATAAAGAAAATAAGTAAAGTCGACGGAGATATTCTGGATAGCGGGAATCCTTCTGCTTCAGTTCATGTAAACATTCCTTCATCATCTTGGGGAGTTACCGTAAGCCCAATAAATAATTTTGAATGTGATGACGAATTTTGTTATTTTACTGATAATGAAAAAAGTAGGTTTAAGATATTTAACTCCGATAATTTGGGAAATCATTATAACGGAGAAATATGTCCTAACTCGGAGGTCAGGGATTTTGGATGTGATGGGAATAATTGCTATATCGGTTGCGGGAAGGATGAAGACAGGCATGAGATAGTTAACAAGGCCTACAAGCTGAACCTTCAAAGTCTAAGTAAAGCTTCTATAGATTTGAGTTATGGCAATAGAGTTAGTATAAATGCTATAGATTGTACAGAAGACGTTTGTTATATTATAAGTAATTTTAAATCCGCCGGTGGGGATCTTCACGATTATGAGATATTGGCTCTTAGGAAGTCAGACGATAGGATACTCGGAAGGGAGAATTTTGCCATATATAATCAAGACGACGAGCCCGCAGTTCCTCCAGAAATAGCAGTTGAGATAGACTGCATTGAAAAGGACGAGGAAGGATTGGGTACGTGTTACGCTGGCTATCATTATGACGGGAGACTTGTCATAACTGAAATATTTACCAATGCTATAGGAGGAGGTTCTGAGGTTGGTCATATAGGAATAAAGTGCGATAATCTAGGTTTTTCGTGTGATGATGACATTACTCATTTAGAGTGTGGAGATGATAATTCTTGTATAGCTTCAAGCTCTGGAGAATTTGATGGAAAAATTGTAAGAGTGATTGTAAATGGATAAAGGGAACATAATGCTTGGGTTTATAGTATTAGGAGTTATAGCTTTGATAACTGCAGGAATCGTTGGAGTTTTCATAATAAATTCAGGTAAAACACAAATAGAAGGGCTGAATTTGCTGAATGTAAGATTTGGATGGATAAACGCGCCCTATACTGATATGGATATTTTCTCTATGGACTGCGATAAAGAGTATTGCTATGCCACTCATAAAATAAGCGAAAACAAATTTTATCTTAGTAAAACTCACGTAAAACGCGGAGAAGTTTTCTGGGGAGAAAATTCTGAAGTCAGGGAAGTTGAAACCAATAAAGACAATGTAAATGAGGATCATATAGGCGCTATTTCTTGCGTGAACCAAACCGGTAAGAATAGCTGTATAATATTTTCAGAGAATCCTATAGAGATTAGAAAAGATGATGGTACCGTTGCTAATAGAGGGCCACATGATCTCAGAAAGGGTGGCGAGGGCCTTTATAATTTAATGCAATGTTCTGACGATTATAGTGTTTGTTATTATAAAGACGGTGATTCTGGAACTAATGACAATATGAGAATGTTCTTCACAGAGGGCGAAGATTTTGGTCTAGAGAATGGTAAGTCTGAGGGTATATGCGGTACCATAGAAGAATTTAATTGTTATAATGACGGCGGTCATACTTGCATGGTTGCCTGCGAAGACGATAAAATTCATGAAGTAAAAATAACAGGAGGATCTTCAAAAACGGAGGTCCTAAGCCTTACAGAAGATAATAATTTCAAAAGAATTCAATGTGATGAGAATTTTTGTTATTTATTGGATGGGGTTTATCATGGTAAATATAATCCCGACGATATGAGTCTTTATTTAAGGAAATTTGATAAGAAAGGAGAAACCTTGGAGGATACATATTTGTTCAATATAGATACTTTCTACAAACCCGATATTCAAATGGATTGCGTGGATGATTACTGTTTTGTTGCCGCTTCCGGAGATGAGAATGATCTAAAAATTGCTAAGGTCTTTAAAAGCGATGTAGGATCCAGAGACGCAATCATCGGTGCTAAAATAACGGATTGTGATAAAGAGGAGTTTAATTGTGATGGATCTGATCCCCGAGAATTGGTTGATATAAAATGTATTAATGACGTTACTTGTGTTATAGGTATTCAAGATAAGTTAATCAGTATTAATATGGGAGTAATAAACATATGAAAAATAGTAAAGGATTTTCCGTAGCTTTGGGGTTAGGTTTTATTATTCTTACGTTGGTAGTGGTAGCGGGATCTCTTCTCGCTTATAAATCTTTTGAATCTAGTGAAGATACAACGGATGATATTTTTGGACTTCTCGAGGATACCGAATTTAATGTTACAATAGAGCCTCCTAAAAGGTCTGCCGACATTCCTTGGGTATCACTTTCTTATCCAGGAGACGTAAGTACTACTAGAATATCATGTAATGAAGATTACTGTTTTTCAACTCATACTGCACTTTTTGGAGAAGCTCCTTATGCTAGTAAAACTAGAAAGTCTGATGGATCTAACGTATATAATCTTTTCAGGGATAACCTCCCGGCTCCTTATGATAGCACTAAAGACAAAATGAATGCGATTCACTGTAACGATATAAATTGTGTTACCATTAGTGCCGAATGCAAGGACGTTGAAGACGAAGAAGTAGTATGTAAAGATCATGAAGCAGATACGTTTATAGGAAAGTTCTATCAGAATAACGGAAGTATAATATGGGGCGATTTCAATACTAGATCGATAGGGGACATGCCTGCTAGGAATATGTATTGCGATGACGAAGAGCAGGCTTGTTATGTTGTCGGTCTAAACTCAATTGGCTATTTCAATAGGACGACAGGCCAGTCTAATGCTATTTATTATAGATATGAGGACGATAAATGGACAATGATTCAGACAATATTTTGTCGCGGAAGTCATTGTTATACTTTTGCCAATATAGCAGAAGGAGATGGTCCTGGAAACGAGCATCCGTATTTTTTGAAATTTAAGAAATCTGATATTAGAAATGAGGATTCCATAAGTCCCGTGGATAAGATTCATTTATGCGATAACTCCGATTTGGATATACCATGCGATAGCGGAGCAAATAGCGATGATACATATTTCGTTGTTTATGATATGCATTGCGGCTCCAGTATTGGACCAAGGAGTTGTCATATACCTCTAAGTATAAGAAGGGATGTTGCAGATTTTGGGACAAATCCTCATAAAAAGGATTTTTGGGATAGTTGGATTATTACTATAAATACCGATTCTATTCCAATGTCTATAGATACTCCTTCTATAAAATTGACTCCTTATATGCCATTTAGAAAAGTTTCTCAGGACTCGTCTCATTTATCCTATCCTTACCAGGAATATGTCGGTCATGAAGGTAGGCCAAGATCATCTGTTTATGACGTTCATTGCGAAAGCGATGCGTGTTATATGACTATGTGGGGAGGACATATAACAAGAATACCTTTTAGCTCGAGCGGAGCGATTGAGGAAGATAAAATAAAAATCAAGAGGCTGGGGGGAGGTTATCCCTTTAGTATAGACTGCGACGATAATGAAGATTTCTGTTATATTGGTTGGGGAACATATCAAATGGATGGTAAAATGGACAGTTTCATAACAGCTGTTAAGAAAGATTTTAAAGCATGAAGTTAAATGATTATTATGAATAAAAAGGGAATAGCGATAGATACTACATTTCTTTTAATAGCTGGAGTAATTGCTATAGGAGTAGCAGCAGCCTTTTTGTTTTTCACTATAAACAAGGGCGACGAAAGTACCAATAGATCAGAATGTTTGAGAGAGCAACAATTATATTGTACACAGGTTTGTAATTTCGGTAAAGACGAAGAGGATTCAGATGAATGGGATGGTCACACTCCTGAAGGCTGTGACGGTCCTCCTAGTAGGTCACAATGTGAAGATATAATAAATGTCGACTGTACTTAGGCGAAGTATTAACATTTATATAGTATTCAAGGATAATTATTGTTGAGGATTATGACTAGAAAAGGAATAGCAACTCAAACTATATTTCTTATTGTAATAGGTCTAGCCGTAGTTGGACTTGTTGTTGCACTTGTTGTTACTAATGTAGGAAGCGTTAGATCAAGTACTTCTTGTAGATTAGCTCAAAATAACTTCTGTGAAGACTGGCAGAATACAGGATCGCAACCTACTTGGAGCGAATATGATCCCCCAGAAGATTGTTCAGATTCAGATGGCCCTTCACCCGGACAGTGTGAAGGAATGGGTTACGATACAGAGTGATTTTTAATGAAAAAAGGAATAGCAACTCAAACTATATTTCTTATTGTAATAGGTCTAGCCGTAGTAGGTCTAGTAGTAGCTTTAGTGGTTACCAACGTTGGTTCCACTAGAGAACAAAACGATTGTAGACAGGCCAAAACTACCTTCTGCGAAGACTGGCAAATAAATACTCAGGGTAATGTAAATACCGGATATGATCCAGACGGTGATGGTAACGCACATACTCCCGCAGATTGGAGTGACGGTTATAGAGGAAACGAATGCGGTGATCCAAGCGATGGAGACGATAAGGACGAAGAACCTTCAAAACTATCTTGTGAAGGTCGAGGTTTTAACGTAGAATAAAAACCTTTATCTTAAACTTTTTCTAACTATTATTATGTTTTCAAAAGGTTCGGAAGCTGTAAGTACGGTCAAGATAGTTGCTTTTACAGGACTACTTCTTATCGTTGTTTTAATCGCTATAGGTCCTTTGGTCAGTTCCGTTGTTTATAATCCGACTTGTAAGACTGCAGTAACAGGTAACATGAAAGATGTCATAGACCAGGCTATTAACGTTAGAGGCGGTAGCGTTTATGGAACAGTTTCTACAAAACTGGACGTTGGGTCTTGCGTTGAGTGTATTTATGAAGAAGGATCAGGAAACGGTAGAAACATAGTTACAAATTTCAAAGATGATTCCACAGTAAAACAGAATATAGGAGAAGATGGTATAGATACTAATCTTGTTAAAACCTGCGAAGACGGACTTCTTCCTAATAAAATATATCCAATTTCGATTCAGAGAACCGGCGGAGGAAATGTTGATATGACATTCCAACAAGGACAGGATCCATAGAGTGATTATATGGCAGATACCTCATTAAGCGATACTCTAATCATTGTATTTATTTTAGCAGTTGCTGGAATTGCTGCTGTTACTTTTATAACAATATTCATTGATTTCGGATCTTTTGTGGATGTTACCGTAATAGAAACAATCTCTAGAGATGTTAACACTATAATGATGAGGACATATTCATCCAATGATAATATGACTATAATTTATGATCCCATAGTTGATGAAGAGGCTAACTATACCTTAATGATTGCCCCCAACGATGCTGGAACATCTAGACTTAAGGAAGGTACTATAATAAGAATATTGGAAACTGATAGGCACGGAGAAGAGCACATAGAAGATGAGAGAATGCCTTATAATTTTTCAAGTAAAGTTTTAGTTCGTGGAAGTTTAAACGAGTTTAAAATAAATAATCTTGAGAACGGGAAATTAGAGTTTAAAAGAGTTGTTAAAACAGTAGACAGTAAGCCAGAAGTTTTTATAAATATTAAGAAGGTTTGATATGAGATTCAATAAAGGAATAGAGATGGGACTTCCTGCAATATTACAATGGTTCTTTGTAATTATAGTTCTAAGTGCTTTAGTTTTAGTTTTCATAGGGACCGTGGTTAAGATAAATGTTAATATAGACACAGCCACTGAGGCCAGAACGGCATTTGCATGGGCAGATTTAATGGCATCTTCTAAGGAAGGTCTGGCATCTTTGGATGAAGAGGGTCTACCCAAAAAAGCTGTACTAAATTCGACTAAATTGAGATATTTAGAAGAGAATTGTACAGAACTTGAATTTAGGTTTGTGGATCGGGATAATAAGTTCGGAATAACGGTGATAGATGAAAATAATGATAAAATATGGACAATATGCGATTTTGGTACTATATCGGTTCCATTCCCTGTTCTTATTGAATATCCAAATGGAGACTTGCATGGAGGTAAGTTAATAGTGTCTTATAGTGAGGGAGGCAAAGGATTCTTATGAGAAAGGGATTCGTACCGGCGGCAATGATATTGGTGGCCGTTGTCGGAGTTGCCATAATAGCCGGTTTGGCAGTTGGTGGTTGGTTAGCTGAAATAGAAATAAACGTTAATGTTCAAGAAACCCATAAAACAGATACTACCGGAACTGTTCTTAGAAACTTTTATACTTTAGATAATGCGGATGATTTTAATTCGAAGACTCCTTATTTCACAGTTCATGAGTCCTTGGGTATAAGAGTTTCAAATGTTAGAGACGAGAGTCTAACAATCTCTTTGTTAGAAACTGTCGGAAAACAAATGGTCGTTAGACCTGATAGCAACGACTGTTTTACAATATATATAATAAATGAAAATACTTTAACGCTTGAAGATCCTTCCAAATTGAAGGCTATGGATTGTAGCAATCCGAAGTTTGCCGCTGAGAACTTTATAGCACTTCCTTATCATCCTAATAGAGATATAACTAAACTAATAGCATTGGTGAGAAAATGAAAAAGAAAGGTCTAGGAGCAATAGCATTAGTATTAGCCGTAATAGTACCATTTTTCTTAACTTTAACAATGTTTTTCTTCTTGGGGGGATCAATAGACCAAACCCGTACTATAGATGATACTAAATATACTAGAACTGAAGACTTGGTTAATAATGAAAGGAATTTGATTAATTCATCTTTATCGTTTTCCGGTTACCAGTCTATTTCTGAGATAGCAGAGTTTGGCGGTTATAATAGAACCGATGTCCGAGCTGGGGTTCCTAATAATGTTAGCGATGATAATAGAAACGGAGATAAAGGGGTTTATTGGTATCGAGCAGATGGTCCAGAGGATACTAAATATGTGAATATAGTAGAATGGGATCATATTAATGCTACAGTGAATGATAGAATTGAGGATATATTTAACGAGTATCTTTCTACTCCAAAAACAGAAGATATACACGGACTAAAATATCCCGTTAGATCCTTAATGGAATTTAATTATTCATGGAAGCCGGACAGATTAGAAGTTAACTTTAGCGCCCCTCCTATTAGGTACAAAGATGAAGATATAGAAGTAATAGGAAAAGACGATGTTATACAAAAGACTTACAAAAATAGACTTCAATTAATGAGAAATTTAGTAGAAGACTTTACTTATGATAAGATAGACGAAGACGGAGATTCTAACAGTGTTCATAATATAGTAAATAGATGTCTAAACGACGCAAACTCTCCTTCGGAAGCTGAATATAAACAAAGATTTTGTCCCAGAAACGAAGAATGTAGAGAGATAGGGGATTATGAGGTATGGTGCGAAAATAGTAATCTAGGAGGATTTGGTTGTAGTAACTATGACGAAAATGATGCAGAGAGGGATGTAAGAGAATGTATAGAGGATAGATTAGATAATATGAGAAATAACGTAAATTCCGGTTTAGGTAACAATAAATGGTTCTTTGATTACGATGACGGAGGAAACGAAATAGATGTTGAGATAGATCAAGAATGTACAAATGATTTTATTTGTCAAGAAACTGACATACAGTGTGATTGTGAATGTACAAATACGACAAGTGGTGAAAATCTGGGTTGTAGAAGCGAGGAGTATGAAGAAGAAAATGATGACGTTTCTTGCAATAGATGGTACTACGAGGAATCAAAGAAATCCTGTACATATGATTACGAGGCAGAGGTTGATATGAGTATGTTCTTAAGGAACGAGGAAAATATAGTCCCCGTCTATTCTTATACTGATAATCCCGTTTATATTGAAGATAGAATAATGAAAAAATATTTGTTCAGAATTTTAGCTTA
>CAYQNF010000009.1:0-1035 GCA_964418905.1 uncultured archaeon
GCCCAGAAAGAATTAGGGCTCCATGCTTCAAAATTCTCGAATTCCCATTTACCGGGCATAAGTAAGACTACAAATTTATTAGCAAGAAATTCAGATTCGTATACTAAATAATCGTTTACTTGATTGTAGTTTTTAACATCTTTAACGAGAGATTTGAATAACATATCATCTATTGCAGTTATGGACCAACGGGTTGGGACTAATTTTTTGTTTTTGTTTTTCCCTAAAATACCGGAAGATAAAATATTGTGAATTTTAGTTACGTCTTGTCCATGTTTGTATAATTCTTCTACGGCCCTCTCGGCCTTTAATTCATCATTAGCTAGCCTATCAACCTTTCTTGCTATCTTTACGTTTTCCGTGATCTTGAAATTTTTTAGAAGACCGGAAGGGCCTTGAGGGCTTACTATGTTATCAGGGGAGAAGTCGAATTTAGGAACTTTTTTGAATTTTAATTCTACATCTGCTGGTCTCTTAGATAAGGTTAATATTTGATTGTCGTGAGTGAATCTATCTTCTTTTCTAGGAGAAAATATAGACTTTTTATTTTTTGATCTTACATTCATTGTAGCAGATTCTATGATCTTTTTGTAATCCATCCCAAACATCTCACTGGTATTGTTAGGTGCATTATCCAGAGAAGCTGATGGCCCTACGAAAACCTTCGGGTATCCGGAACGACCTACGAATATATTTTTACTTGGGCCGAAGAATTCTTCTTTCAGTTTTACTTTAGGCTTTATATCGTCTAAAAGCTTGTAAAGCCATGGCTGCTTCGCCAGCATTCTTGGAGGAGAGACCATATTATTATTTAACTTTAAAGAGATTAGTATCTTTGTGATTTGATGGCAGAAGAGGAGATTTTATATGCTGTAAGTTCTGGACTTGGGCTTTCCCTTGGCGCCATAACAGGATATGTGGACGGTAAGGCTTCTAAGAAGAAATACGAAAACGGTCCAGAAAAGTTGACTGACGTTGTAGGCAAATCGTTAATTTATAATTCATTTATCGGTACGGGATTTTATCTAATAAACG
>CAYQNF010000009.1:1045-18934 GCA_964418905.1 uncultured archaeon
TCTAGATTTGACCAGAGGGAAAAATATGAAAGTAATATAAAGAAATTTGGAAATATAATGGAAGAATCAATTGTTTATAATTTAAAATTAGGAGCCGTGTATTATCTTTTCAAAGAGGCGATTTTTAATTTTGAATCTTACGATGGTGCGCTTTTGGGTGGAAATGTTATCGGTTATACCGCAGGTAGATTTTTTGGCACAGAGCCTCCGGAGAATCCTCCAGGTAAAAGAAAAGGTGAATTAATTAAAAGAGTTTTAGATAAGATGCCTGCTAATAATCCCCCTAAACAAAAAATTCCTGTTAAGATGGTTCCAGAGAGTGAATGGAGAGATTATATAGAAAATCTTGTTAAAGATCTCTAAATTAAAGAATTTAAGTTTTCTTCGTTAATTATAATCATGCCGCTTGAAGATAATGTATTTGATGGATTATATGGTCTTGGTATGGGAGTTTTCGGAGGTAGCTTTATTTTAGGCAGAATTTACTCAAAAAATGATTATAATGGTCTTATTGATAAAATAACAGACACTATTGGAAAGACGGCAGTTTTTAACTCGACTTTAGGTGCAATTTTATATGCGGGTCATTTGGCGAAATTTTTTGACATGACAGAAACCGGGAATATTTTACATTACAGCGCTCACATAGCAGGATCTGCTATCGGATATTGGTTTGCTTCGCCTTCGCTTGATAAACCTCCGGGTAATAAATACGAGCCAAAAGTCAAAAAAGCCGATTCTTCTAATCCTCTAGAAGTTTCAACTCCTGCCGATACAATGACAATAGACGAGTTCAGGGACCATATTAATGAATTAATAGGTTCGCTTGGATGAAATACTCTTTTTGGATCTTTGTTGTCATATACCCCGGTCTTTATACACCGCGAAATCTAATTATTATTGGGGATAACGATGGATAACAAAGGCATAACAAACTGGCTAACTTGGGCTATAATATTTTTGATAGTAGCTATAGTTGCTGGAATATTTGGATTCGGATTTGTTTCAGGAGTTTCCTTCACGATCGCAAAATGGTTAGCAATAATTTTTGTAGTATTATTCGTAATTACGATAATCGCTGGTGCAATAAAAAGAGCTTAAATAATGAGAACGATTAAAAGAAGTGATTAAAATGGTATATGGGACAATAGCTGGATTTGTTGCATTTATTGCAGCAGTATGGGTTATCTATGATGTTCTTGTAAACAATAAAGGATTGTCTGACGGCATGAAAGTCCTTTGGATAGTACTTGCTATTTTATTCAGTATAATAACAGCAGTAGTTTATTTCTTAGTTGGTAGAAAGTAGTAAAAAATAACTTGTAAGGAAGTTAGGAGATAAACGTCCGTAATATATAAATACATTGATTTTATATCATAATAGTTCTAATTGGTGTTAATATGGCAAAGGGAATGTATCAGGCAATAAGAGAAAGATGGAAGAAACCGAAAGAAAATCCTAATTATAGGAATTTACTTATCCGTCTGAGAAAACAGAATGTAGTAAAGAGAGTAGACAAGCCTACTCGTTTAGATCGTGCACGTAGTGTTGGATATAGAGCAAAGCCTGGAGTTATAGTAGCTCAGACTAGAGTGAAGAAAGGTGGAAGAAAGAGACCTAGATGGAAAGGTGGGAGAAAGCCAAGTAAGATGGGTCAGAGAAGATATTACCCAAGCAAGAGTTCTAGAGTAAGAGCAGAAGAAAGATCAAACAGAAAGTTCAAAAATTGCGAAGTTCTAAATTCATATTTACTAGCAGAAGATGGAAAATATAGATGGTTTGAAGTTATTCTTCTTGACAAAGAACATCCTCAGATCAAAGCAGATGAAAAATACTCTAAAATAATAAATCAAAAAGGAAGAGCATATAGAGGCAAAACGTCTGCCGGTAGGAAATCCAGAGGACAAGGAAGAGGCAGAAAGTTCAAAGGAAATAACCATTAAACAAGCCTTATATTACTATTTCTCAAACTTTTAACATGGTTTACGACTTGAATGTACATCCTAAAGAAGGGGATGTAGAAGAATATGTTGAATTTGCTAAGAAAATGAATTGGGAAGGCTTAGTTATAACTCATACCTTTGAGGATAGTAAAAAGTTTAATGAAATGGCCGATAAAATTGAAACTCTTAGAGAGATTAGACCTGACATTGACTTAGTTTTTGGCGTCGAAATAGATACCGATAATGTATCCGAGATGAGGAAAATAGTTAATAAAATCAGAGACAGGTCTGAAATTATAACAGTTAAGGGTGGAGATTATCCTGTTAATAGAGCTGCCTGTGAAAATTCTAAGGTCGACATTTTAATGGATCCAGATCTCAATAGATCTGATATAGGACTTGACGAGTATTGTATGAAGAGAGCAAATGAAAATAATGTTATAATAGCTTATTCTTTTAGAAAATTAGAAGAGATTTACAAGAAACCAAGGTCTCATAGATTTGACCATATTTCTACAATAATTAAAGTCTCGGAAAAGACAAGAACTAGGGTAACAATGGTATCAAATGCATATTCTAAATGGCAATTAAGATCTCCAAGAGAGTTAGCGTCTATATTGAATATTTTGGGTATGGAATTAGGAAAGGCTATTGATATGACAACTGAGCTTCCTAAGAGGGCTGTAAAAAGAAATAGGAAAAAATCAGATTCTGATTATGTAGCAGAAGGCGTGGAGGTTTTGGAAGATGAGTAAGAAACCAAAATTCTTGCCTTCGTCTATGAGAAGTAAAAGTAGATATATAGCATTTGAAGTTCTATCAGAGGATAAAATAAGTTTTGATGATTTAGTTAACGGTATTTGGTATTCTACTCTTAATCTTATAGGAGAGATTGGAACATCTGAAGCAAGTCCCTGGGTAAGTAAAGATCTTTATAACGGAGATAAGAACTTAGGTGTTGTTAAATGTTCTCATACACACGTAGAGGAAATAAAAGCAGCTTTGACTTTCATAAATAGGATAGGAGATACCAGAGTAACGCTTCATGTTCTAGGTGTTACAGGTACTATGAAGTCTGCTCGTAGAAAGTATCTAAAAATGAAAGATCTTAGCGACTATTGATTTTTATCTCTTTTTGGTTTATGTATATTCATGGACTCTATAATTCTTTACGATGCAGATGGAGTAATAATGAATTCTCTGAAAGCACATGGAAGATTAATTTTTTCTTATGCCGGCAGATTTAATGTTGACATTCCCTCTTCCGTAAATGGATTTAAAATAAAAGATGAGAGCGATGTTCCTGCCGCTATGAGGAGTCCTATGGACGCTGTTTTCAAAGATTTTGGATTTCCCGAATATATGATATCCGATTTAATGAAGTCTTATAGAGAGGATCTTGCAAGTTTTGGCATCGAAAAATACAACGGGGTTCTGGATTATATAGAAAGGTCAGATATACCTTCAGGCGTTGTAACGTCAAATTATAGAACCGTGGTAGAGAACTTCCTCGAGCAAGAAGGATATGAGGGGCTATTTGAATCAATAATTGGGCTGGAAGATGTAGAAAACCCAAAACCAAACCCCGAGCCGCTTCATGAATGTATAGATCTCATGGACAGGGAATTTGAAAGCGTTTTTGTTATAGGAGATTCGCTTTCTGATATGGAAGCTGCTAGAAACTTAGACGATGAAATAAGCCCTAGAGTTCATGCTATTTTAGTTGGTTGGGGCTATCACGAGCACGGTAAAGAAACTTGGAAAAAACATTCGGATGGATTCCTTTCTACTGAAAAGGATCTCCAGGGTTTGCTTAATTCTCTTCTATAATTTCTCTAATCACTTTAATAGCTTCTTTTTGTAACTCTTCAGGCGTAGAGAATGTATTCTCAATTACGATATCGTATATATCATCTTCTAAATCTATTCCATAGGCTTTCTTGTAGGCTTTTTTGTCCGCATTATCTCTTTTAACCAATTCTTCATTTGCTTTTTCAAATGACCATTCTTCTCTAAGGGCCATTAGTTTTGCTCTGAAATCTCTTGGAGAACCTATCCATATTCTTAAATCGGCGTGATCTCCTAGAACCCAACCGGTTAGTCTTCCATCAAGCACAACATTCCCTTTTAATCCTCTTCTTAAAGTAGCTTTATCGAGTTTAATATCATCTTCTTCAGTTCTTTTCTCACAAAATTGTTCAATGGTCAAGCCTTCTTCTTTTGCCCATTTTCTGAAGAATGTGCCCGCACTTACATGTTCTAGGTCAAATTCTTCTGCAAGAGCTTTACCTACCGTGCTTTTTCCAGAAGAAGAAAATCCAGATATTGTTATAGTTAGGCCCTCTTTTTCTATTTCATTTTTCAATTTAGTTTCATGGTCTTTTAGCTGTTTTATGTAAGTCATTCCATCACGCAATTTAATTAATAGTCTCGTATAATTCTATATATGAGTTTGGATATTAAAGAGCTTGATAATTTCAAAACGAATATAAATTCAAGAGTAGAATCCGACAAGAATGTTTCTTCTGATAGGATAAGAGAACTTATAGAAACAGCAAAAGATTCAATGAAGAATTCTTATAGTCATGTCACAGACATAAATGGAGTTCCTATTGAATTGATAACCGACTCTAAGCATTTAATCGATTTTTGGAAAGGGAACTGGAAATCCACCGACAAAAAACCAAAATCAAAATTATATGCAGCTACTGAAGTAGAAGATAAAGACCCGTTTGCTTATTATTGCGAGGAAGAACATACAGCAGTTTTCCTCAACACAGATTATTATGGCCAAGTTAAATCATGGGCTCTTGGAATGGTAGCAGCTTATCTGGAGCCGAAGGGGTGGCATTCAATACACGGAGCATGTGTTGAAATACGCGGTAAGGGTATTGTTATAGTAGCTCCTACTGGAACGGGAAAGAGTACGCTTGCTTATATGTTATTTAGTCATGAGAATGGATACATACTCGGAGACGATTGGATCTACATAAAGAATGAAAATTATAAGTTCACAGTAGTGCAGCCTGAGAAGAAGTTATACATGCGGACAAATATAGCAAAAGAGAATCCGGAACTCTCTGAGATATTTAAAAAATGCAAATTAGAAAACGTCGGAGAAACTTTCTGGTCCAATGAGAACTCTAGGGCTCTTGTGTCTCGTGAATGGATAGCGGGGGAAGAATACGTAAAAGATGAAACTAATATGGATATGATGGTTTTACTGAGAAGAGACGATCATTCTCCTCCGATCGAGGAGCTTGATGTAGAAAGAGCGATAGAAATACTAAAGAAAGGAGAATATCAGATACTTCCAGGAGCCGGGAGCAAAGAGGATCAAGGGAAAACAGGATATCAGCCTTGGTATAATCCTTATCTTTTACATAACGATAATAAACAAGAAGAGTTCTTCAGAAAGGAATTAGAGAATTGTAAATGTATAATACTAAATACGGGAAAACAGACACCCCAGGAGTCATTTGAAAGTATTTTGAAATTTGTCGATGAGTAACTTCTTTTATAAAGAAAATCTACTATAATTATGAGCGATTATGATTTCAAGCCATTCGCTTGGCACAACTCCGATTATAGTAAGGCAGATTTTGTCCTTTTAGGAGTTCCTGACGAAAGCGGTTCTCATGCGAAAAGAGTGGGGTCCAGCGAAGGTCCCGATAGAATAAGGTCGGTTAGTAGAAACAGAGATGTTTTCGAAAGAGGAAGTCAAAAAGCTCTAGTCCAAGCGCAGTTAGCTCCTGCAGATGCAAAGATACATGACATGGGAAATGTTGAGAAAAATAAGGTCATGTATGAAGTTTCTGAAATTTTAGAAGATAAAAAAATACCAGTTACTATAGGCGGGGATCATTCTATAACAGTTGAGGCGTTGAAGGCTTTCGGAGAACACGATAAAAAGAAAGTAGCTCTTGTTTATTTTGATGCTCATCCAGACATTGTTTGTACAACGCGTGATAAATATTACGGGTCAGTTGTATGCGATCTTTCTGAATTGAATAAAATTTATACTACCAAATCAGTCGAGGTCGGTGTTAGGGCGCCTGAAGCTGAAGAGATAAAAAATCTTAGAACTACCTCTCTTATGACTTTGACTCCTAATGAGATCCAAGAAAAGGGTATAATGTGGGCGTATAGAAAAATAAAAAAGAGAACTAAAGGGTATGATATTTACTTGAGTATAGATATGGATGTAGTTGATCCCGCCTTTGCTCCCGGAGTCGGTACTCCAGTTCCTGGAGGACTTTCCGGTAATGAGGTTATAACACTAGCAAAAAGAGTTGCTTCTTTAGGAATATGTGGATTTGATGTAATGGAAACATGTCCGCAGTATGATATGCAGGATATGACTTCTCATCTTGCGGGACATTTGATAATGGAAATAATAAACGCAACCAACGATTAAATCTAATTTTTAATGTAACTTTTATAAGAAATATTAGGAAACCTATATTATGACAGATGATAAGAAAGAGAAGGGAGATGAAGGAAGCCTGGAAGTTAATCCAAAAAAATCTAATTCTAAAAAAGAGATACAGGAAAAAGCACAGAAACAAGCAAAGTATATGTGTAAATTATGCGAAGAAATGTATGATGATCCAGGGATGTGTCCAATGTGTGACGCAGTTTTGAAACCAAAGGGTGAGTAATATACCAGAAAAATATGATCTCTACATAAACGGTGAATGGGTCAAACCTGACAGCGGAGAGTATTTTGATAGTATTAACCCTGCAAATGAGGAATCGATGGGTAAGTTTGCCAAAGGAAATGAAAAAGATACAGAGAAGGCAATAAAAGCTGCTAACGAAGCCAAAGAAAAATGGGCTTCGTATCCTGCTCCAAAAAGAGGAGAATTACTTCTTAAAGTAGCTCAAATTCTAAGAGAAAGAAAAGACGAACTGGGCAAATTAGTTACAGATGAAATGGGTAAGCAAATTTCTGAAGGTAAAGGAGATGTACAAGAAGCAATTGATATGTTTGAATATATGGCTGGAGAAGGTCGTAGGCTTTACGGAGTAACAACCCCGTCCGAATTGAAGGATAAATTCTGCATGACAGTTAAAAAACCGATTGGAGTGGTTGGTTGTATTACTCCTTGGAATTTTCCAATTGCAATACCTGCCTGGAAGATTGCACCAGCTTTAATCGCTGGAAATACTGTAGTTTTCAAACCCTCTTCCGATACTCCTAAGTGCGCAGCTAAGCTGGTTGAAATTTTAGACGAGGTCGGGATACCTAAGGGCGTTGTTAACTTAGTTTATGGGTCAGGAAGTAGCGTAGGTAAAACCATAGTCACTCATGATAATATTGATGGAATTTCATTCACAGGTCATAGAGATACAGGAAAATGGATTACAGAGAACGCTGGGTTAAAGAAGGTTGGCCTTGAGATGGGAGGAAAAAATCCTATTATAATAATGGAAGATGCTGATTTGAAACTTGGCGTAGATGGAGTTCTCTGGGGAGCTTTTGGTACAACCGGCCAAAGGTGCACAGCAGCTTCTCGTGTTATAGTTCATGAGGATGTACATGACAAATTCATAGATAAACTTACAAAAGAGGTAAAGAGTCTAAAAATAGGCTACGGTATGGAAAACGATGTTGGTCCTCTTGTTAATAAACAGGCATATGACAAGGTTTCAGAATACTCGGAGATAGCGAAAAAAGAGGGAACAATTTGTTATGAAAGTAAGTCCCCGAAGAAAGGGTTTTTCCATCCGCTTCAGATTATAGTAGATATCAATCCAAATGATAGAATAGCCAAAGAAGAAATATTTGGTCCTATACTTGCTGTGATTAAGGTCAAAGATCTAAATGAAGCTATTGAGGTTGCTAATAACGTTGAATACGGCCTATCTTCTAGTATTTATACTCAAGATGTGAATAACTCATTCAAAGCAATAGAAAAAATACAATCAGGATTGACTTATGTTAATGCTTCTACTATTGGAAGCGAGGTTCATCTTCCTTTCGGTGGCGTGAAGAATACAGGAAACGGGGCCAGAGAAGGCGGAGGGCCGAGTGGCGCCATCGAAGAATTTACAGAAACTAAAACTGTTTATGTAGATTATTCTGGTAAATTACAGAAAGCTCAGATAGATGAGCCTGATGTAAAATAAGTTTAAAAATCTAATTTCTTAAAAATTATTGGGATATGAGTTATGACGCCCGCAAAGCGGGCGGATGACTTTACTCAATTATTACTTCGCATCTATTTTCTATGCATTTTGCTTCTGCCTGATCGGAACATGAAGGATGATCTGATATTACTGCTATACAGGAAACTGCAGCGCATTCACTGCTAACATTGTTTATGTAAGATTCTTCATGATTTTTATTTATCGCAGTATTTTGTCCGCCGTGGTTGCAGTTACAGCAACCAGCTTGGACTAAAACGCAGTCAGAATCTTGGCTACATGAGTAAATGGATTCATTTTTATCCGGTGCCTGTCCCAGACAGCCACTAGTTATTATAGCTAAAAATAAAATACCGAAAATAATTTTATCTTTCATAATAATCCCTTTGAGGTCAAATAATCTTCAATTCTATCCATTGCATCTTCAATAAGCTCATAGTCCGTGGCATATGAACATCTAATATAACCTTCTCCGTAACGTCCGAATTCCGTGCCTGGTACTACAGCTACTTTAGCTTCTTTTAGTAATTCTTCTGCAAACTCGAGCGAGTTATCGGTCAAATGCTTCACATTTGAGAATGTGTAGAAGGCTCCCTTCGGTTCTATAGTGTTAAGATTCATTTTGTTTAATCTTTTTACTAACATCTTTCTTCTTTTGTCGTATTGTTTTGTCATGTCGTCTATATGTTTTTTGTTCATCTTCAAAGCTTTGGCTCCTACCATTTGTGAAAGTGTAGGTGCGGAAAGAGTTGAGTATATATGAGATTTTGTCATTTCCTTTATTAATTTCTCCGGTCCTATCGTGTAGCCTAGACGATAACCGCACATTGCAAAACTTTTAGAGAATGTGTGGAATGATACTACGTGATCCTCTGAGCCGTTTAGACTTCTAGGGGACACATGTTTTGTATCATCGTAAGTTATGTGTTCATAGGCTTCGTCTGAGAATAAATAGATATCATTATCTACGCATATGTCAAGTATTTCTTCCAATAATTTTTTATCTAAAACAGTCCCGGTTGGATTCGAAGGAGTGTTAATTAGAAGACCTACTGTTTTCTTTGTTATTAGCTTTTCGAGCTCGTCTGGGTCTATATCCCATCCATCTTCTTCTTTCAATTCCAAGAATTTGGGATTTCCATTAAACAGTTGAATGGTAGGTAAGTATGCTAGAAATGATGGATTCGGTATTATAATTTCCTCAGATGGGTCCATAGTAGCTGCTGTTGCTAATAATATACTCTCTTGAGAGCCGCAAGTTGCTATGATTTCATTTTCGTTTACGTCAATTCCGTAGTCTTTCTTTTGTCTTCCGATTATAGCTTCTTTTAATTCTTTTCTTCCCCCAGGAGGAGAATAGTGTCCATACTCTTTATCAGAATTAATGATTTTCTTTAATTCTTTTTTAATTGGTTCTGGCGTATCAAAATCAGGCTCTCCTGGTCCTAGAGATATAATAGAATCATCTTCTACGGCTAATTTTAGTAATCTTCCTATAACTAAGTCAGGTAATTGACTTTCCCTTTCAGATATATGGGTCATATATAGAATTAGAGTTTGTTATTATAAAAGTTGTATTTACTAATCTACAGGTCCGAAATCTTCTACATCTAATATTCTTTCTGATGGTACGATTGGGTCTAGAGATGCATAGTGATCTCCCTGGTTCATGAACATCGCTCTGTCCGGTAAGGCTTCATGGCTTATTTTCCAAGGATCTCTTCTTACAATTTCTAAAGGGTTAGTCTTTATTTTAAATAAGTATGATCTTTTTTCGTCACTTGTGTCAAGGGGATTTAGACTTGTTCCATTTCCGTTTCCTGAAGCATAACTTCTTGCAAAATCTCCTAGAGGTGTCCAGCATGTATATACTAAATCCTCTGGGTCAAATCTATGATCGTATTTAAATCTGGCAGGATTATCCCTAAATCCCCTATCTTTCGTTTCGGGATATTCTTCATAGAAATTATCTAGTCCGCCTAGAGCTGTAACAGCCGGGGACGGAATACCGTTTTCCATCCAAGAGTCTTTTTCTTCTTCTGAGATAGTGACTCCTCTATAGAGTTTAACTCTAGGAGTCAGAGTTTTTGCTAACCTTTTCATATCTCTTACTAAAAAATCGTCTAACATATTAATCACTGTTCGTTTTTCCAAAGTTTTATCAGGTCTTCTGAGTCAGAAGTTCCCAATTTACCTTCCATATTTTCAGAGCATATACACATAGAAATCACCAATAACTACTTCTAAGTAGTCATTATGTTATTACTATATAGTGACAAACTAGTATATAAATGTTATGTAGAATAGATTAAAAGGCATCAAAACACATTTGAATATGTAATAATAGTAATAATCTGGTGATTAAGATAAAAGAAGATAAAAAAGTTTTAATAACTTCAGCACTTCCGTATATACATGGAATACCTCATTTAGGTAATTTAGTAGGTTCAGTTCTCCCTGCAGATGTTTATCATAGGCATTTACTTCTTAGGGGATTTAATGTTATCTATATCTGTGGCTCTGACGCTCATGGTACTTCTTATGAAATAGAGGCAATGAAACAGGACAAAACCCCCGAAGAGATTATAAATGAATATCATGAGAAAGTTCAGGAAATATTTGATAAATTTGACATAGATTTTACTTTTTACGGTTCCACACATACGGAGGAAAATAAGGAAATAGTTGACAGAATATTCAAAAAACTTGATGAAAATGGACATTTGGAAGAAAAGGAGACACTTCAGGCCTATTCTGAAGAGGATGGCATGTTTCTTTTTGATCGTTTAGTTGAAGGTAAGTGTCCTAAATGTTCGGGCCTTGCCCGCGGTGATCAGTGTAATGATTGTGGAGAAATCCTAAAAGTGGAGGAAATAGTAGAACCTCGCTCTACAGTAACAGGGAAACCTGTAGGACTTAAACATACTAAGAATCTTTATCTTAAACTTCCAGAATTTGAGAAATGGTTAAACAAAGAGTTTCCTAAGAAAACGTGGACTAATTTTGCCAAAAATGAAACTGAAAATCTTCTAAATCAAGGATTAGAATCTAGAAGAATAACCGGTGATCACAAGTGGGGATTCTCTGTTCCGAAAGATGGATACGAAGATAAGAATTTTTATGTTTGGTTTGATGCACCAATAGGATATATTGGAATAACTAAACAATGGGACGATAAGGAATGGGAAGATTGGTGGTTGAGCCCAGAAGATGTAAAATATATTCAATTCATGGGCAAGGATAATGTGTTTTTCCATTCTATTTTATTCCCTTCGATGCTGAAAGGTACAGGTGAAGATTGGAAGCAGGTTGATGATATAGTAGCATCTGGTTGGTTGCTTTCTAGAGATGCGAAATTCTCAAAAAGTACTGGAACGGGTTTAACAAGCGAAGCGGCTTTAGATATAAGAGATAGCGATTACTGGAGATATGTATTGATGTCTCTTTATCCGGATAAGAAGGATACTGAGTTTTCACTTCGTGAATTCAAGAGAAAAATAAACGACGAATTGAATGATATAATTGGTAATTTCATTCATAGAACTCTTACTTTTACTCATGATAACTACGGTGGGAAGATACCTAAGGGTAAACTAGATGATAAGGATAAGAAAATCCTAGACAAATTAGAAGAAACTAAAAATAAGGTGGCCGATTTATTTGATGAGTATGAGATCAAAGAGGCCCTGAAAGAGATAGTAAGATTTGCCGGGGATGCTAATGCATATCTTAATGATAAAGAGCCTTGGAATGATGATAATCCGGAGAGTACTATTTATGTATCGGTGAATCTTGCAAATTCGCTTTCTATTTTATTATATCCGTTTATGCCCGAAACTTCTCAGAAAGTCTGGAACAATCTAGAAGTATTGGATCAAACATGGGCACAAATAGGTCTTTATTTGGAAGAGGGCCATAAGATAAGTAAATCTAAGCCTTTATTTTCTAAAATAGATGAAGACGAGTTCAAAGAAATAGAAGAAAGAGTATTACCAAAGAAGGAGGAGAAAGAAATGGTAAGTATTGAGGATTTCCAGAAATTGGATCTTAGAGTAGCTAAAATTGTAAAGGCTGAAAAAGTAGAAAATGCCGATAGGTTATTGAAGCTTCAGGTAAGCGCTGGAGATGAAACAAAACAAATAGTATCTGGAATAGCAGATGCTTATGAAACTGAAGAACTTGAAGGTAAAAGTGTTATAGTAATATGGAATCTAAAGCCTGCTAAACTTAGAGGAGTTACAAGTGAGGGTATGTTATTAGCAACGCAGGAAGAGGATAAACCTGTTTTAGTGACACCTGAGAAGCCTGTAACTGAAGGAGCAGAAGTTCTTTAAGGAGGAATAGATATGTCAATAGGAGCAACAGAAGTATTTTTGTTAATAAGCGGATTGATTCTAGGAGGAGAAGCTTTAGCTAGAATTCCAAAGGCAGGAGATTCTCTGAAGAAGATGGGAAATTGGCTATCTGGCTTCGGAGTATTTATAGGAATAATAGATATAGTGCTATTTTTCTTAGCGCTTCTATAAATAAAACTGGTGGGCCCAGAGGGATTTGAACCCTCGACATCATGGTTTCTCTCTTAGCTGCGTAGACTTAGAGTCTACAAGATAAGAGCCATGCGCTTTCTGGACAACGTAAAGTCGTTCTGCCAGACTGAGCCATGGGCCCTTTGAACATATCTAAATGTGACTAATGATTTAAAAACCTTTGTAAAAATAGTTTAATCCTTTCTATTTCTGGATGCTGTAGGCTTCTTGTTTTTCCAGGAATAATCTCTACGTTTTGCAGTTTTTCCATAGCCGCAAGCTGCGCAGAATTTCTTTCTCATATTGTAAGCGTGTCTTCCACATCTTCTACAATTTGTATGAAGTACTTTATTCTTCTTTCCGAAGGAAGGTGTTCCTTTTGACATAAAATCACCAAATAATTATCTATTCAGGAGAAATCCACTCTATGTTGTCTCCTCTAAGAAGAAGATTTCCCAATCTCTTAGTTCCGTCGTTGTTTCGGGTTTCAGCGTCTTCTATCCAGACATTAAGATGCTGGTCGAATGCTGATAGGGTTCCAGCTACATCCATTCCGTTCTTGAGATGGATAATTACTTTCTTCCCTTTGCTTTTATCTAAAATATCGAATGGCCTTGTCATGATATCAACTGTTTTAATTAAGTTATTATACATATATATGTTTCGGGTACAATATCGATAATACCCAAGTGAATATACATTAAGTGTCAAGAACGTTTAAATATCTTATATACAATTAGAATAAAGTGTTATCATGAGAGAACAAGGTAAAAGTTTAAGAAAGTCTACTGGCGGAAGAAGAAGGCCAAACAGAAAGAAGAAAAAACATAGAATGGCGAGAGAACAAATTCTAGCTCACGTTATGCCTGATGTTACTAAAAGAAAGACTATAAGAGTTGCAGGCGGAAATAAAAAGAGCAAATTGTTACTAGTTAACGAGGCTAATTTAAGCACTAAAGAAGGAACAAAAAGAGTTGAAATTAAAGACGTAGTAGAAAACCCTGCTAACGTGCACTATGTTAGAAGAAATCTTGTGACCAAGGGTGCTATAATTGAAACTGACGCAGGAAAAGCTGTTGTAACTAGCAGGCCTAGTCAACATGGTGTAGTTAATGCCAAACTAGTTGAAGAATAAAGAAAACCTTTTTAGCTAACTTATTCTAAACATTAATATGAAGAAGCTATATCTAGCGCTTTTTGCGTTTATTCTAATGATGCCCGGAGTTTACGGGTTTGTAATTTATGATATTCAGGTAAATGAAGATGAATCTGTTTCTATGAGTATCAAGCTTGAATTAACAAGCGAGAACAAAATTAATTATTGGAATGTAGTGTTTTTAGTTCCTGAAGGATCTGATATTATATCAGTTAATGATTCTCGTGGGGAAATACCTGAAGGTCAATACGAGTTAAATGGAAATGAATTGAAAATAGAAACAAACAGCGGACCGGCTAGGAATACTGAATTGGTTAATATTAATTTGAGATTGCAAGACGGAGTCGATAATAAATTCGAACCGCTGCTATCATCCGAATTTTCTTTGGCTGGGTTTGAAGGTGAAGAAACTGTTGTTGATTTTAGAGCACCGGAAAGAATAATTACAACAAATACTCCTTTTGGATTTAATTTGGAAAGAAAGAGAGATAGTGTTAAGATGAGCGGAACGGGGGCTTTGCGTCTAGTTTCTTATTATAGCGATGAAGGAGAAACTTATGATAATTACGTTCTATTTGGTGAAGGCGATCTTAGCGATGCCGATGAGTTGAATCAAATAGTAGGTAGAATAATAGGAGCTCTCCCTTTCTATAAGGCATTTCCTGTTGTAGTTCTAGACGATTCTGATTACGAAAGATACAATGAAGAGTTCTCTGCGGCCAGTGCAAGAACTGGTGGTGTAATAGTTGCTAGAGAGGGAGATATAAACAAAGATAGTTTCACTGCTACTTTGCTACACGAAACTACGCATGCGTACACTTTCCAATTACTTAACTGGGACAATACGAAAGCGTCTTGGTTTGATGAAGGAGTGGCTAGTTATGTGGAATGGGCTGCTAATGAGCTTCAAGGAGTCCAGCAAGCAGAGATATTCGGCGAAGATGTAAGAGATAGGGATGGTTTGACTATAACAACCTACCCATCAAGAGGAAATCCGGAAGATTTATGGAACTATTACGAAGATAATAACCGGTGGATGAGGGATTGGAATCCTAGAGATACAGACGCTAGAGAAGAAATAACATTTGGTTACGCCTTTTCAGAATTGCAAATAAGAGAACACGTATTCAGAAACGGTCCCAAGTCTATTCATGATATATTTGATAATTTAGTTAGAGTAGATAATTTTGTAGATAATAACTTGGATTATAATGAACAAGTTTTGGGAGTTATGGGAAGTGACATGAGAGCATGTTACTTTGGTTCCGGTAATAGGGATGATTTTGACGAATGTCTTGATGAGATAAACGATATGGATCCTCAGATACCTGAAGCGCCATCTATTGCTTCTAGATTAGGAGAACCTCTTAACACTACTAAACTGTTACAAGATGCTCAAGAAAAAATAGATAAAGAGAAGAACCAAACCACGTTGGATGATGTAGTTTACGGGACTAGAACATTTGTACAAAAGATAATTGACGGTATAATAGGATTTTTCAGTAATATATTCGGTAAAAGTAGTCCAACAGGTGGGATGACATTAGTCACTCCTTAAATCAGCCTTTTTTTGGTTTCTAAATCTATTATATGAATAACATTGACGGGACAACCCTCAGCTGCTTGTTTTAATTTATTAAATCTTTCTTTATCTTTAGGATCTTCTAAATCAAATTCCATTTCTTTGGTATACCAATCTGTTTTTTCCTCAGATTCTTCACTATCTAAAAGATCAGCCTTTCCATCATCCTTCATTTCAAAGTCTTCGGGGTCAAAAACCTCACAAATTGCTGCTCCTATACAGCCCGGTCTATCATATTCAATTCTGTATTTCTTTTTAGACATAATATCATCTACAAAATAACTAATTATGATAGATTTAAACTATTCCTACTCCAAATAGCTGACCTATCACGAAGCCTGCAAGTCCTGCTATAGTACCGACTAAGAGCATCTCTAGGCCGGACCAGTACCACTTTCTTTCGGTAAAGGCCTGTTTTGATGCCCCGAACCCGAATAATGCTACTATTGTGGCCACTCCAGACACTATCATTGCTGTATTTAGTGGAAATAATATGTACGGTAATACTGGAAATACTGTCGCAAAAAGATAAGCAAAAAACATGGCTCCAGAATCCTTTATTGGAGAATCTGACCTTTGTGAATATATTCCCTCGTGTTCTAATATCATCTTCGCGCATAATTTTTCATCTTCGCAAAGAGTTTTTACCATTTCGTCTAGAGTTTTTCCATCAAACCCTCTATCTTTTAATATGTTTTTTACCTCTTTTCTATATTCTTCCGGGTGCTTCTTTATTTCCTTTAATTCGGTTTTTCTTTCCTTTTCTATCCATTCTTGTTCCGATTTGGAAGAAAGGTATGTACCGGCAGCCATTGATATGGCACCGGATATAGCTGCGGCCAAACCGCCTAAAACTACTACAGAAGATGAAGAAGAACCTATGGCTAGTCCTATTACAGCTCCGAATATAGAGACTAATCCGTCTTCTATACCGAATATTATTTCTCTTATATTCTTACCAAATAGACTATGTCCATGTTCCTCGTGCACTCAATCACTCTGCTTCATTATATCTTCTTTCAACTTCTTCCCAGTTAACAACATTCCACCAGGCGTTGATGTAGCTACCTCTTTTGTGATTATATTGGACGTAATACGCATGTTCCCAGACATCTAATCCGAGTATAGGCGTTTGTCCTTCCATAAGCGGACTATCTTGATTTTTGGTTGAGGTTATCTTTAGATCTCCGTCGTCTACTACAAGCCAGGCCCATCCTGATCCAAATCTTCCGGATGCTGCTGCGCTAAAGTCTTCTTTGAAGTTTTGTAAAGAACCAAATGATTCTTCTATAGCCTCTGCTATATCTCCAACTGGGTCTCCACCGCCTTCTGGGCTCATAATTGTCCAAAATAGAGAATGGTTTGCGTGTCCTCCGCCATTGTTTATAACAGCCTGTTTAATCCCCTCTGGCACGTCATTTATGTTTCTAAGGAGATCTTCTACGTCCATTTCTTGTAAATCTTCATGTCCCTCTAAAGCATTATTTAGTTTGTTTACGTAACCTTGGTGATGTTTTGTGTGGTGTATTTTCATAGTTTTTTCGTCTATATGCTTTTCTAAAGCATCGTAATCGTATTCTAGTTCAGGTAATTCATGTACCATTTAAATCGCCTCCCAATATATTCTGTTAGAAATACTTGCATATAAAAATTGTTTATAAGCGATTAAATAATATAAGCAGAAAAAACTAATTACTTTTATGGTACTTGTACAGAAATACAGGCCAATTGATTTTTTGATAGATGTTTTAGACGAAGTTGACGATCGAGTTACATCTATAGGCAGAAGACTTCAAGGTAGGGTAGATAAAAGCAGAACAAATCTTGAATTGTATAAAACAATTGCACAGATAGCTACTCCGGAACTTGCTAGATTAGCCAAGGATATAGTATTACCGGAGAAATACAAAGATTAAATAACAGCAAAGCGAGCCTTCTCTTCTGATTTTCTTATTCTTATCTCGTCGCCTTTACTTAGTTCCACCAGCTTCTCTGAATTATCGCATGCTAGGTATGCCTTACCTCTTGTAATTTCAATTTTAACTTCTCCGTCTTTTATTATCTTATTCTTGAAATCGCCTTTATGAAGATTATTTGAAACAGTACCTATGCCTTCTTTGAATTCTTTTCCGCCTGCAGATTTGTAATACCCAGAAGAGCCGAAAGGAGTAGCTACAATTATGCCATCTCCTATAAGGTCTTTAAAAGTGTCGTTTCCGATTTTTGTATTAAATCTAACAGCCCTTGTAGGATCCTTATTCCTTATCTGGACTTCGTTAAGTGCCGTGACAAACTTTCCTTTAAAATCGGCATCTATTTTCATATCTTCTATTAGTTCCTGGTAGTCTTCTAGTGTAGGAAACTTAGCATTTTTTAAAGTAAGCCCATCACTATCTAAATTTTCATGGTCATAATCATCTAATAGATTTAAACCCATAGAGAAGAAATTTATCCAATCGTTTTTACGTGATTGCTCTAATTGCTCAATATTACGACTGAGTATTTTAATACCATCTTTTAAATATTCAATT
>CAYQNF010000010.1:0-6688 GCA_964418905.1 uncultured archaeon
AGAAGAATAATCTAAGAATTATAAAATCAAGAAAAAGCGGGAAGAGATTTATAGGATGCGAGGGTTACAGAAATGATAATTGTACTAACTCATTCCCATTACCACAGAAAGGAATGGTAAAGACTACAGATAAGATATGTAAACACTGCAACCATCCAATAGTTCTAATAATAAGAAAAGGAAAAAGAACTTGGAATCTTTGTATTAACGGGGATTGCCCTCAAAAAGAAGAATGGAAGAAAAAGAAGAAGAAAAAAGACAAGAGGATGGGTATAAGAGGAATCAAAGGAATTGGTGAGAAGACTGCTGTTAAATTGATTAAAGCTGGCTATAAAACGCCCAAAGAATTGGCAAGTGCTAAGATAGCCGATCTCCAGAAAATAGACGGTGTCGGAAAGAAAACCGCTGAGAAGTATATACAAAAAGCAAAATCATTTACCCAAGAGAATTAAATTGAGCTTTCTTAAGTCCCTCGTTTGCTATTCTAAATTCGGCTTCTAATCCTTCGGGTAGTGCTAAATGTTTCCTAAGTACCGCAACTCTATGATTTGGATTATCAGTTCTTTTTAGTTCAAGTAGAATTTTTGCCCACCATTTTGTCACATCCCCTCCAGATATTTCAACTTTATCATCTTTTTCGTAAATCTGAGTTGTAATTATAATCGGTATATCGTTAGTTCTGCATATCTTAGCGAGAAGAGACAACTGCCTGCTCATTGTCTTGTTTGCATCATAGGCACCCTCGTCATCCAATTCTAATCTATAAAGAGAGACCATGGAATCTATTACTATAAGTCCTATATCTTCTTTTGATAATTTTTCCAATTTGGAGAAAGCGTCTTTTTGCTCTTTGAATGTTTTAGGTTCTAATAATATCACATTTTCTAATTCTTTGGGATTACATAATTGCTCAAATCTCTGTCTTGAAAATCCACCTTCTGTGTCCACGTAAATTATCTTTTTTCCGTCTTTTATCGAGTCTACTGCAGCTACTAGACACATATTAGTTTTTCCAGAACCAGGAGGACCAAATATGTTAGTTATGACCCCATCTGGTAACCCTCCACCGAGGATGTTATCCAAAGCTTCACAATTAAATCTGACTACCATACACATTCTTATCGGCTAACTAATTTATACTATTGTTATGGTTCAACTGAACCATAAATTTAAATATTCTTTTGTTAATATAATACCATGTCGGAGGGGGAGAGTGTAGCGATATTAATATCGTTTAACACTAAGAGTGAGAAGTTTGATAGTGCATATGAGAGAAATAAATTTTATAGAAAACTATACGGATTCAAGCAAGTAGTTAAAAAAGAAAAGAAAACTTATACATATAGGAAAGAAGGACTATTAGACGAAATGCCCCACATGAAGATTGCAGACAGTACGTTTGTAATAGCGAGAGATCATATTAACCAAATAAGAAGATTTTTCAGCGACTGGGAAGATAAGGTAATGTGGAAAACTTTGAAGGTTCTATTGGACGAAGAAGAGATTGAGATGTTAATGGAGGATGGATTATGAGCAAAGACTTGAAGCTAAAAGTTGGAGAACTTACTGATAGAGGAGATTTCGGTAAAGGACTTATTAGAATAGGTACAGATGCTATGAGAAGTCTTGGCGTTAGAGAAGGAGACGCTGTTGAAATAGAAGGAGAAAGAAAGACAGTTGCTACAGCTATTCGTGCTTATCCTCGTGATATCGGTCTTAATATTGTACGTATGGATGGAATACTTAGAAAGAATTCTGGAGTCAGTATAGGAGAATATGTTACTATAAACAAAGTTGATGTTAAAGAAGCTAAAACAGTTACTTTAGCTCCGGCAAAACAAGGAGCACCATTACCAATTTCTGCAGATATTGTTAAAAGAAATTTATTGATGAGACCTTTGACTAAAGGAGATATAATTGTACCAAGTCCTATGTTTAGAAGAAGAAATAATACATTGTTTGAAGATTTCTTCGGAATGGACTTTGATGAGATGTTTTTCCCATCATTAGGAAATGATACTAGATTTGTTGTAGCTTCGGTAACCCCGAAAGGAAATGTTAGAGTTACTGAAAATACAAAAATTGTAATTACAGATAAAGCAGTGGATATTTCAGAAGAAAGAGTTCCTGAAGTAACTTACGAAGATGTAGGAGGACTTCATGAAGAAGTTAACAAAGTTAGAGAAATAATAGAACTTCCATTGAAGAGGCCAGAATTGTTTGATAGGCTAGGAATAGAGCCTCCAAAGGGTGTACTTCTACATGGACCACCAGGAACAGGAAAAACATTACTAGCTAAAGCCGTAGCCAATGAAGTAGGAGCTCATTTCATAACAATAAACGGACCAGAAGTCATGAGCAAATGGTACGGAGAGTCTGAAAAGAAGCTTAGAAAGATATTCGATGATGCTGAGAAGAATGCGCCGTCAATAATATTCATAGACGAACTGGATTCAATAGCATCCAAGAGAGAGGAAGTTTCTGGGGAAGTGGAAAGAAGAGTTGTTTCCCAAATGCTTACTCTTATGGATGGGCTAAAGAGTAGAGGTAAGGTTATAGTAATAGCAGCTACCAACAGACCTAACGCTCTTGATCCAGCTCTTAGAAGACCTGGAAGATTTGACAGAGAAATTGAAATTAGTGTACCCAACAAGAAAGGAAGAAAAGAGATACTCCAAATACATACAAGAAATATGCCTATGGACAAAGACGTTGATTTAGAAGAGCTTTCTGATGTAACGTACGGTTTCGTAGGTGCTGATCTTTCTGCCCTTTCAAAAGAGGCAGCTATGATTTCACTTAGAAGAATCTTACCTGATATATCTTCCATAGAGGAAGGAGAACCTCTGTCAGATGAGCTCGTTCAAAAATTGAAAGTCGGTATGAAAGACTTCGAGAATGCGCTTAAGACAGTACAGCCTTCTGCAATGAGAGAAGTTCTAATAGAAGTACCAAAAGTTACTTGGGACGATATAGGAGGACTTGAACAGGTTAAAGAAAATCTGAAGGAAGCAGTCGAGTGGCCGCTTCAATATCCTGACTCATTCGATAGAATGGGTATAAGACCGCCTCTAGGAATAATGATGTATGGACCACCAGGAACAGGAAAAACATTACTAGCTAAAGCTACAGCCAATGAATCTGGTGCGAACTTTATATCGATCAAAGGACCTGAGCTCATAAGTAAATGGGTCGGAGAATCTGAGAAACATATACGTGAAGTATTCCGTAGAGCTAAACAAGTATCGCCTTGTGTGATATTCTTTGACGAGATAGATGCTATAGCTCCTAGAAGAGGTATGGACTCAGGAGATAGGTCAGGGGAAAGGGTCGTATCACAACTACTTACAGAATTATCAGGACTGGAAGAGCTGCATGACGTAGTAGTTATGGCAGCTACCAACAGACCTGACATGATAGACTCAGCATTATTGAGACCTGGAAGATTTGACAGACATATCCATGTAACTGCTCCAGATCTGGAAGCAAGAAAGGAGATATTAAATGTACATACAAGAGATGTTCCTTTGGAAGAAGATGTTTCATTGGATGATCTAGCCAATGAGACGGAAGGATATTCAGGTGCAGACATAGAATCTCTTGTAAGGGAAGCAGCGATGGATGCTCTTAGGGAGGATATAGATTCTGACAAAGTATCGAGGAAGCACTTCGAGAAAGCGTTGGAAGAAGTAAATCCTTCAATAACAAGCGACATGATACAATACTACAAGGGAGCTAAACAAAGACTCAAAGAAGCAGACAAGCAGGTTCCTACATATGTAGGTTAAAGTGTTGTAACGATTGGATCTTCCATGACTATGACAGTGTGCTCAGCTTGAGCAACCTGTCCACCAACCATTTCTTTTAGTACGGGGTATGCTTGTATTATACCCCTCTCTTTCAACTCTTTTATTGCCATATTGAATTGCATAGGTGGTATATCTGCCCACCTTTGACAAAACGGAAACCCTTCAAAATCTTCTGATTTTTTCATAAGTTTTCTGGCAAATCTGTTCCTTACTGATTTGTTTTGAACTATTCTGAATATGAATGAGCTATTGCTTTCTTTTACTTTACCTGATCCATCTGTTGCGAATGGTTCTATTGCAAGAACATCTCCTTCCTCTAGTACATGTTGAGTGTCAGTTTTAACGTTGGGTATCTCCACCCCCGCGTGAACGTTGTATCTTTCTATAGTATGTCCAGTTAGATTCACTATAGGAGTGAAGTCATTATCATGAATTTTATTTTCTATTGTTTCAGATATGTCACTTACGGCGGCACCTGGCTTTACTTTTTTTATGGCAGCGTCCAAAGCTTCTTTTACTGAATTTACTATATTTTCATGTTTTTTGTTTTTGTAAAGAGAAATCGCTGTGTCTGCTACATATCCATCTACGTGAACACCTATATCCACTTTAATTAAATCATCTTCTTGTATTACGTATTTTTCATTAGTATCCGGAGTATCATGCGCAGCATCAGAATTTACTGAGAAATTTACTGGGAACGCAAACTTGGCTCCGCTCTCTTGTATGAAGTTTTCAATTTGATTTACAAAATCTAATGCCTCTAAACCGGGTTCAAAAATAGATTCAGCTAAGGATCTTGCTTCAGAGGCTATCTTTCCAGCCTTTTTGTATTTCTTAATTGCTTCCTTCTCCATCTACCGCACCAAGAACTTCTTCTATATGGTTTACGTCTTTGATGTATTCAACATTAA
The DNA here is from genome assembly GCA_964418905.1 of uncultured archaeon. Classification (GTDB taxonomy): domain Archaea; phylum Aenigmatarchaeota; class Aenigmatarchaeia; order CAYQNF01; family CAYQNF01; genus CAYQNF01. Next base: position 4,724 of record CAYQNF010000010.1, read on the forward strand.
GTTTTTTATACGCATCAGGAGTCATAGCTCCTGTTGTAACTCCTACAAATCTTATTCCTGCAGCTTCAGCAGCCTTCTTATCATGAATTGTGTCGCCTACGTAGATTACGTCATCAGAATCCAGACCAAGCCTTTCGCAACACAAAATAAGAGGCTCTGGATTGGGTTTGTGTTTAGTTGTGTCGTCTGCAGTGATTATGGTCTTAAATTCCTCTCTCAATTCGCCCATGTGATGCCTTACAGCATCTCTATGACCTGAAGTTGCAATAGCTATCTTGTAGTTTTCCTTCAATTTCTTAAGAGTCTTTTTCTTTACTATATGACTTATCTTAGTTTCCGGCTGACATTTTCTAAAAACTTTTTTATCATGATCTTGACCTGGCCAGTTCAATTGTGTAGTCTCTTCAAATGGGATACCTATTTTCTCTAAAATCTGTTCATCGGTTGGAACTTCAAATCCCATTTTTTCTGCATAGCATTTCCATTTTTCTACGAGTAGAGAGTTTGTATCTACTAAAGTACCGTCCATATCGAATATTACTGCCTTAACTTTCATTTTTTATCCTCCCCGAAAAATTTCTCTATTGTTTTTTGTTTTGCTTTACCTTCCATATCTTCTTTGTCTATATCAAACAGTTGTAAAATCCTAAGAGCCGCTGGAGCTATCTGGTTGTTTATGTAATAATTGGGATCGATCTCATCCCTCTCGGTGAACATGTAAGGTTTGGCCCTTTCGCTTATGGAACCTTTACCTTCTGTTATTATATACAGTATGGTCATACCAGGTTCTACCTTTTCATTTTTTTCTTTCATTATTTTAGCGGCCATTACATGAGGAGCCATCTGTTTGTATTCGTTTATGGGTTTGGTTATCTGAGTGTAAAGTATTAGATCTTTTAAATCCACATCCTTCTTTTTCACGCTTTCTAATGTCTTTTGCATCAGATCTACTGCGCCTTTTATGTCTTTATCTTTCATCACTTTGAGTAGTATATCTTCTTGGGTTTTTTTGGCTAGTCCGCACCAATCTCTTCTAACGGCTTCTAGTCCTACTATTGTTAATTTTTCTCCATCGAAAAGAGCGTATCTTTTTTTCGCTGCTCCTTTCCCCTTACCTTTTGGAATGAATAATCCAGAATCATACATTCCTTGCATATCAAGGGACATTATTCCGGGCAATTTCTTGTTTATCTTTTCCATGAATCTATTCATCTCTTTTTCAGTCGCAGGAGATACAAAACAGGAATCGGTATCGGCATATATCACGTTAAATCCAAATTCCTCTGCTTCTTTTATCGTTTCGTTTATGTAGTGTCTACCGTATGCTGCAGCAGATTCTGCGCATTCGTAGCAATACCACCTAGACCCAGAATATCCTAGATAACCGTAACCCGCGTTTGTCACCATCTTTATGGCCTTTCCCCTTAATCTTAGAGTTTTTGAATCGGATTTCTTAATTTCTTTTTTTATCTCAGACCTTTTTTCTACTAGTTCCGATATTATAGACGAGAAGAAACCGTCAATTTTTGTGCAGAAATGGTGGTCAGTGCCAGGAACCTTTTCATTTTTACAATCCTTATGGTTACAATTATAAGTTTCTGGAGAAATGTTATGGGAAGCTATTATAGTAGGGTAAAGGCTTCTAAAGTCCATTATTCCTAAATCCTCATGTAAACCTTCTTTTGGTTCTTTTACAAAACCTCCAGAGAATGAAGGAGCTTTCCTTCTTTTTTGTATTTCTTTGTAATGGGGACTGTTCGGTATTATATTACCTTCTTGGTAAGCTCGTCTCATTAGATATAATTCAACTAATTGAGAATACGCCATTCTTGATATGTCAAACGGAATTTGGTTTACTATTTTAGAGGTTTCATGGATTTGAGGGATTAATTCTTTTGCCAACTTGTATGTGAGTTCAGAATCTTTTAGATTATATTCTGCGAATTTTTCTATATTTTCTCCGGT
>CAYQNF010000010.1:6698-17549 GCA_964418905.1 uncultured archaeon
ACAATTATAGGAATGCGCGCGAGGGAGTAGCATGTCTTAAGTATCATTCATGCTCTAGGTCGGCGATAGCCGGAACGCACAATTATCTGGATTGGTGTGGGCTCGACTAATAAAAGTCCAGATTCAAGCACACTTCAAATATTTATCGTGACCAGTGGCTTAACCGATAAAGTTATTATTTCTCCGTATTGGAAATCCTCTTTCCCTTCGTCCAAAATTTCAGAAGCAACTGAATTAAGATTGTATGTTTCTGTTTCTAGGTGATATGATAAAATACCTCTAACAAATTTTATTAGATCAAGATGAACTCTTCCATTTATTCTAGCGGCGCTTGATCTCATCCTTCTCGAGAATTTCATTCTTGTTCCATCTCTTGATAGAACTAGCTTGGTTTTAGTCCTCTCTGCCACTTCTCTCAATATGGAAAAGTCCCAGTCGTCTCCATTATAGCTGACCAATATATCAGGATCTTCTTCTTCAACTATTTCTATAAATCTTTCAAGGATCTCTTTTTCGCTTTTTACAGTTTCAACGTATTTTGGGAAATCTCCCTTTATTCGGGTAAGTACTTTTTTCTTTTTTTCTCCGTAGACTGAAAGAAGTGATAATCTATTTTCTTTTCCTTCTTCGTATGATTCCGTGTCAAATGCTAATATTTTTAGATCAGATTCTCCATTTTCTATACTTTCTATATTATCTATATCGGATTCAATTACGCTATCGAAACTCCAATCGTAATTATTAGATACGTCCTCTCCTTCTAATCCAATCCATCCTGTTGGCGTTATATCTTCATCTATGAAAAATCTTTTGTAGAAATTTATACTGTATTCATAACAATCTATCTCGTCTTTATCTAGAATATTGTAAATTTCATCTCTGACCTTTTTCTTGTCAGCAGGAGTTTTTGTAAATACCTTATAACAATCCCTCTCTTTTCCGTTTACTATTTTTTTAATCTCTTCTATTCTTACGACTTCGGGATCTTCTATCTTTTCTAATTTCCCTTTTAATTTTTTAGATGGTTTCTTTGGAACTGCTATGAAATAGGGATCGTATGGTATAATAACAGCGATAGATTCATTTTTCTTAGTTTTTCCAAACAGTCTTATTTTGGAATTATCATTAGTTATATAATCCGCACCAAGTATCTGAATTTTATAATTTCCCATATATATCTATTATATTCAAATTAAATAGCCTTTACTGATTTTTTATATATTGAGTAAAACAATTTAACAAATATGTCCGAAGAAGAAAAAGATGATGAAAATCAAGAAGAGTCCGAAGAATTTACTGAAGATAAAGATATGTCTAATAATCAAGAGGATTCTGAAGACGAAGTTCTGGACAATGAATCTAAAATAACTAAGAAAGAAGATAAGTCGGAAGATATATCCGAAAGAATGACTCCTGAGAAGATAGAAGATCAAAAGAAGAAAGAGGAACAGGAAGAAAAGTCTAAAGACGAGGAAGAGCCGCTAGAAGATCCTTCTGAAGACTTAGAAGAAGACGAAGAGAACAGAGATGTATCAGAAGACGTCGAATATGTTTCAGAAAATGAAGAAGAAAGAGAGCCTGATATAGGAGATGAGCTAACAGACGAAGAAGATGAAAAACATTCTAAATTGTTAGATGATTATAAGATAACAGAAAGAGGAGTACCTGTAAGAGTAGAAATAAAGAAATTAAGCGGAAGATATACCCCAATCTATTCTTTGAAGTATCCTCAGATACCATTTCTAAGTCCCAATGAAGAGGCTACAATAAAAAGCAATCTTCTAAGAGAGTTCAAACCAAGCGCTCTAAAGTACAAGGATATGGAAGAGTACAAAAATGTACAGGATAGATTCGAATCGGCCGTTTATAATTCTTTAAGAGGTTTGGAAAAGCAGCTGTCTGCTAGAGATACTAAACTTCTGGCCGTTGACCTGATGAATGGGATGATCGGTCTCGGGAAAATTGAGATAATGCTTAAAGATGAAAACCTGGAAGAAATATGCGTTAATCAGAGCAAGAAAAGAATCTATGTTTATCATAAAAAGTATGGATGGCTCAAGAGTAATGTTACGATAGGAACTGAAAAGGAAATAAGGGACCTGGCCGAGAAGATAGCAAGTCGTTTTGGTAAAGAGCTTACCGTTGCAAAGCCCGTACTTGATGATGCTATTCTAGTTACCGGTGACAGGGTTACTGCTACACTTCAGCCTATATCTTCAAAGGGTAATACAATAACAATAAGAAAATTCAGGAGAGCTCCTTGGACCATAGTTGATATGATATCCGAGGATATAAACACCATGAGTCCGGAAGTTGCGGCTTTGATATGGATGTCTATAGAGAATGAAATGAATCTTATGGTTGCCGGAGGAACAGCGTCTGGTAAAACTTCATTGCTTAACTCATTATTACTTTTCGTACCTCCCTCTCAGAGGATAGTTTCAATAGAAGACGTAAGAGAAATTAACCTTCCGGATCATTTGCACTGGGTACCGATGGCCGCTAGAGAAAGCGCGGGAGAAAAGGCGGATAAGATAACAGTTCTTAGACTTATGCTTGCGGCCCTTAGGATGCGTCCAGATAGGATTGTACTGGGCGAGGTTAGAACAACAGAAGAGGCACAGACACTTTTTGAAGCTGCTGACACGGGTCACTCTACTTATTCTACCCTGCACGCTAACCGAGCTGATGGTATATTCAGACGTCTGCTTAATCCACCTATTAACATTCCAGAAAGCATGCTCGGTTCGCTTCACCTTGCTATAGTTCAACGTAGGAACAAAAGAACAGGGGCCAGAAGAACTATAGAAGTCGCTGAAATAATAGTGGAGGGAGAAGGAGCGGATGTTAACGTAAGTCATAATATTCTATATTCGTGGGACGCAGAGACTGATAAATTGAACAAAGTAGGGGAAAGCAAAAGACTCATAGAGGAAATTAAATTTTCTACTGGATTAAGCGAAGAGGAGATAAACCAGGACATAAAAGAGAAGGAAAAAATCCTAAGATGGATGCTTGATGAAAATATAAGAGGTATTAGAGAAGTGGGTAACGTGATAAGAAGATATTATGAGAATAAAGAAAAACTACTCAATGATATAAAGAGCCAGGTTGAGATTGGATTGAGCGAGGATTGATATAATTGAAAAATACCCCGCCTTTTCCAGTAAAGAATGTAAAAAATAAAACATTGAGAAAGATATTACTCCCAGTATCTGATTATATCAGAGGTTTGCTCCCGGACCTTAAGAGAAAGTTAAAATATATAGAAGTTTACAATCCGAAAGAGTATATGCTAGTAGGGTTAGCAAATTCATTTTTCATGGGATTCATAACCCTAGGAATTCTTTTGTCTTTGACGCTATTGGGCGAAATAAATCAGACCATAATAACACTCAGTATAGTTTCTCCGGTTGCCATGTTTATTATAACTCTATTTTATTGGATCGGGTATCCCGGAGTTCAAGCAAATAAGAGAGCCGAGCAAGTAGAAAAAGATTTACTTTTTGCTATAAGGGATATGTCAATACAAATGGAATCCGGCGTAGGATTCGTAGAGGCCCTTGAGACATTAAGTACGGGATACGGAAAATTATCAGAAGAGTTTGATTATATCTTAAAGGAGATTAATACAGGTTCGAGTATAGAGGACTCCCTTGAAGAAAGTATAACGAGGAACGCTTCCCATTTGTATAGATCTGTAATGATCCGATTGCTGGATGGAATAAAGACAGGAGCGGACATACCCGATTTATTGTCAGCAGTTATACATAATCTGGATCAGGATCTTCAGGATAAAGTAAAGAAATACGGACAGGAAGTAAACACTTGGATAACGCTCTATCTTGTTATGGGTATAGTATTGCCTTCGATGGGTCTTACCATATTCATAATGCTTTCATCTTTCAGTGGCATATCGATAACATGGAAATTCTTAGTTCTCATCGGGTCAGGTATAGTGTTCTTCCACATATCTGCACTTGGTCTACTAAACAGCAGGAGGCCTGCAATTGAAGTCTAAAGATAGTCCAGTTATGGAATTTATTAAGAGAGGTATAGAAAGGAGTAGTCTTAACGTTAGTCCAAGGGAGTGGTTAAGGAAAACAGCAATAATATCCCTAGTTATAACAGGTCTTATATTTTTTGCTCTTGTGTTTTATACTGAAATTCTAAGTGCTATAACATGGTCATTGGGGGCACTAGTTTTAATTGTATCATATCTTTTCTTTAATCTAAAATATTCGTCTTTCAAAAAGGCAAATGAGATAGAAAATATATTACCCGAAGCCCTTGAGATAATATCATCAGGAATAAAGTCAGGTTTATCTGTGAAGGACTCAGTACAGTCCATAATAAGAGACGAGTTTGAGCCTTTAGCCACTGAGATATCGAAAGCTTTTGTTCAACAAAGTACAGGTTCTACTTTATCAGAGTCTCTTAGGAATGCGGCTGAAAGAGTAGACTCCGATCTATTCAAGAAAACAATGGCAACTCTGACAAGGAGTATAGACTCTGGAGCCAATGTAGCTGAAGTTTCGGAATCTCTGGCAAAAAATATAAATGAAGTTAGGGCACTCAGAAAGGATATAAGGTCATCTACGGTTACATATACTCTTTTCCTTTCGTTTGCGTCTTTGATCGCGGCACCCATTTTATTTGCATTATCATCTTTCTTAGTAGAGACAAATGCTCAGATAGCTAAGAGGACAGGTGCAGCAACCGGAGCAGGCGATATACCATCGTCTTTCCTTCAACTGACGACACAGCTACCTCCAGTGGATGTTTTGAATAATTTCTTCATTGTGATATTATCTATAACTTCTATATCTGCTGCCATAGCAATAGGAATAGTAAACAAGGGTCATTACAAAGAGGGTATAAAAATAATTCCGATATTTTTAATCGTTTCACTTCTTATTTTCTTCTTTGCTAGTAATACCGTTTCCGCTTTCTTTGGAATCTAATCTTTCTTGAGAAAGATCAAACAATCTATAGATTAGATAAAGGAAGTTTATTGACCCTACTAAATAGAACATGAAACCAAATATCGGGTATCCTAAACTTTCTATTAAACGGAATATCAAAACTATTATTGATATTAAAATAAAGACAAAGGATGCTTCTACTAGCTTCTTTTCGTAGTGACTTTCGAATTGTTTGTATGACCTCGTTATGAACCATGAAGATATAGAAGCTACTATTATAGAAGATAGTAGTAGAATTGTGTCAAGCATTAGACACCCCTCCTAAAAGCATGGCTCAAGAAGAACGTCGCCGGTATCATGAAGAGATTGCTTATTGGTATAACCTGCGCGCCTACGGCATCTGCTATTGTGTCTACTGCTCCTACTGTAGTGACTATTAAAGTTCCTATGAATAGGTACTTCAATGCCTGTTTTGTAGCGCTGTCTGAGGTTTTCAGATAGCCCGTTCCGATTATGTATATTCCATATAATATCCCTACAAGCGCCCAGACGTTTGTTATTTCGTAGAGGAATGTGGTAGTCTTCAAGAAGAACGGAGCCACAAATGTCGTATATGATATCATATTTTTTGTGAACCATAAAATTGGAGATAATAATAAAGGTATTAGAAATATAATCGGCGTCGGAATATTCTTATTGGTATAAAGTAAAGAGAATTTTACCCACGCGCCTATCAGGAATAATACTGTTATATCATAAAATCTCCAATACGTCATAGCTTCCGCAGAGTTGGTGGAATTTATTATGAAAAATATAGACAAGTTCCAGGCGGCTGCCAAGAATGCTATTATTGCGAACCAGATATGTTTTTCGTCTTTGTAATCTTTTGATAAAATAAACACTCCTAAAAACAGGCTGAATAGATATGCTATAAGGACTAGAAAATCATTTGAGTATAATGCCAAGTTTGTTTCCCTTAATAATAGCTCAACTAAACTCATTCTTTATCTCCCTTGAATCTTGTAGCAACCTTGGATATAGGCCTTTCTATTGGTTCTCTGCTTCCCTTTTCTAGATTATAGCCCACTAGCCCTAGGATTATGAAACTAAATAAATAATATGAATATTCTACTAGGACCCAATCTGTATTATTTGCTAAGAATAATTCAGGGACTGATCTGACCAGCGTGCCGAAAGTTAATAGGATTATACCTGCTAAAAGGTAGGTTACCGCATTTTTTATTCTAGCTGCGTAAAGCTCTCTGAGGTTTATACCCACTATAATTACAAGGGCTTGTACAATCAATGTGAAAAATACCATGTATAGATTGAAGAGTGATATTTCAGTTGCCATAGTAAATATCTCTTTATTTTCTATTAATAATATAATTGCTTTCGAGTCTAGTGAGACTATAATTACTTTTATATACCATTCTAGAAAATAATGTTTATGCGATTTATGAAGAAAGGTCAGTCGGCAATCGAGTACCTAATGAATTACGCGTGGGCGATTGCTCTGATCATTATTGTTGGCGTAGCTATTTTTGCTTTAGATGTTGGAGGACTAAGATCTTCAGTTGTTGGACAAGGTTCAAGAGCAACAGCAGGGGCCAACGAGGTTCAAATCGTGGATTATACATATGATAGTAATGACAATCTTACTCTAGTTTTGCAAAATAATGGAGCTAACCTGATAAATGTTACAAACGTCAGCACTATAACAGTGGACGGAACTGCTTCGGTTACATCTAACACAACAGCTCAGCTTGTATCTTCAGGTAATACCGAAACATTCACAATAGACACGACCGGACAGTCTGATGTATCGACAGGAAATCCGTTTGAAGTATTAGTTGAGATAACTTACACTGATAAAAGCACAGACCTTGACAAGAAAATTAGACATACAATAAGTGGAACTGTTCAAGCTTAAGTGGTAATAAATGATTTTTAATAGAAAAGGACAATCCGCAGTAGAATATCTGATGAACTACGCATGGGCAATCGCCCTAATAATCATCGTTGGTATTGCTATCTTCGGACTCGACGTAGGTGGAATTAGAACTTCTATTGTAGGACAAGGATCTACCGTAGTTTCGTCCGCTGAGGAAGTTTCTGTTAGAGACCATAAATATGATACTGATGGAAATTTGACTTTAGTTCTTAGGAACAATGGAGCCTCAGTTGTTAACATGAGTTTATTCAATGTAACTGAAAAAGACGGGGCTACTATAACCGGAGCAAGTAATTCAGATTCTGAAAATGTTGGTCCTGGCGAAGTGAGCTCTACTAAAACTATAAACGTTGAAGATTCTGCTACTGTAGGAAGAGCATATGAGATTACTATTGAAATAACTTACAAAGACTCGGATACTGATGTTACAAATAAAATTAGACATGAACTAAAGGGATCCGTGCAAACAGCTTAGTGATTATATGAATAGAAAAGGTCAGTCGGCAATCGAGTACCTAATGAATTACGCGTGGGCAATCGCGCTCATAATAATAGTAGGTGTAGCTATATTCAGTTTGGATATAGGAGGATTGAGATCGTCTATTCAAGGATCTGGTTCCCAGTTAAGGGCATCTGGGCAAACAATATCAGTTAATGATTGGGTATGGCAGGATACTAATAATGACGGAGAAGACACATTCATACTTTCTGTTCAAAATAATGGAGCTAACAAAGTAGAACTTGAGAATGTAACAGCGGTTGAAATAGATGGAACTGATATAAGTGGGGACGGCTTCAATAGTGGAGATATAAGCGCAACTTTGTTCCCGGGTCAAGACAATAACAATATTCAAATAGGTCTTAATGGAACAGTCAACGGCGCAGTGGATTTATCCACTGATGATACATATAATCTAAAAGTTAGAATAACTTACAATAACACAGATACTGGAATATTACATAATCCTGAATATACACTTAGTGGAACTGTTGAAAACGGTTAAGTTTTATTCTAGAAAAATAAACTTCTTCTATGAGATTAGTTAAAGGCCAAGGTTCTATAGAATATCTAGCTTTATTTGTAGTAACATTGTTGATAATAATCCCTTTATTTTTTACAGCGTTTTCTCTTTATACTAGCAGGGAGGAGTCTACTTCCATTGATCAGGTTAGATCGTCTGTTGAGAGTTTATCTGATACTGTTGATTTCTTATGTATTCAACCTGAGGGTAGTGAGAGGGAAGTACCGGTTAACGTGCCTAATAGGGTGAACACTAGTGCTACATGCTTTGGTTGGGGAGAGAATGGGGATTTTTCATGTGAAAATAACAAGACTATAAAATTTTCTATCCAGGGGGCCGATATAGTTGAAACAATAGACGGGGGAACTAAATGTGAAATAAACGGCACTGAGATTCCAGGCGGAGGAAATTATCTTTTCCATTTAAAGAAGCATTCCGATTTTGTTGAGATATGTTACAAAGAATTTGAGAACGGTGTTTGTTGATAAAGTAAATTTATACTCTAGACTAATAGTTTTTATGAGGTTCTATAAAAATAAGGGTCAAGTAACGATTGAATATCTAGGAGTTCTTATGATATTCCTTTTACTTTTGTCTATAATATTTGTCGATTCTTTCTTACTTGCCTCTGAGAAAAATGAAGACGTAAATTCAGTTCAATTAAGAATAACCGTAGAAGACCTTGCTACTAATGTTAATTATATTTGCGATAGGTCAGAAGGATCACAAAAGATTATTTTACTTCCTATACCTGACGGAGTCAATACCGCAGATATTGATGGGAACAGTATTCAATTTACGATAGTTACAGAATCAAGAACTAATATAGTTGAAACTTCAACAGATTGTACCGTAACAAATGGATCTATCATACCAACAGCTTCTGGAAGATATCAGTTTAAAATCGCAAGAGAGAAAAACTTAGTTAATGTAACAGTTTTGGGTGAATGAAATTAGAAAAGGACAGACTTCAGTTGAATCGTTGACAATATTTATGATAATAATATTGATAGGTGCTGTTGTAATATTTGGAATAAATCAGAGAAATCTGAATGTACAACTTGCAGGAGAATCTTTGCAGGCCACAGAGCAAGCGGAAAGACTTGCAAGTGCTATAGACGATGCCGTAGTTGCAGGAAACGGGTTTGAGAGAAACGTCACGATTAGGCATAATTTAGGTCCGATAAGTATAGACGAATTCGCAGTAGTTCCTAATGCAAGAAATGTAAGAGTTAGTTGGACCGACAGTGACGAAAATTCAGTATCTGTAGCAGAACCGATAATAACATCCGATATAAACAGTACATATACTCTAACTAATCAAAAATACATTATAACGCATAGCCTAATAGGAATAGAAAATATAGGCGGAACAATTCAAATAGAGGGTCTCGAATGAGAAAAGGGCAACTACTTTCAATTGATGCAATGGTATCAACTTTGATATTTATGATAATGATAGCTTCTATCATATTGATAAGCAATAACATGGAGAACAGAGCAGTTGCTTCTGAAGAGTTTAGGATAATGAGAAATAGACTTATCGATGTTAGTGATGTTTTGGTCTCGACCAGAGGAAATCCAGAATATTGGTATCTTGACTCGGTAGATGTTCCTAAGAGTATAGGACTTGCCAAGAGAGATAGAATATTATCGGATGATAGATTAGAGGCCGTCAACGATCTAGATGGATCAAGTCAAGATGATTATCAGATACTAAGAAAGACTTTAGGTATAGGGAAGTATGATATACATATTCAATTACTTGACAACGACGGGAATTTAAATTGTAAGATAAACGGTAATGATATAGTTGCGGGCAAGTCGCCTTCTAATTTCAAGGAAAAGGTTTCGATAGACAGAAAGGTGTTTACAGAAGATGAAAGAGTTTGCACACTTAGAATAACTGCGTGGAGAACTTAATATGAAAAAGGGTTTCGCTTTAACATTGGATGCCGTTATAGCAATACTGATAACATCATCTCTATTAGCGGGAGTTTCATATTTCTGGTCCGATATAAGCAGGAATGAATTAGTCTTGGACAGGATGGCAGCAGATGTACTTTTTATTTTAGATCATAATGAAACGCTAAAAGGCATGGACGAAACCAAGATAGACAATACGATAAGCGATTTGCTTCCTTCTAGTGTTGATTACGATTATAATATCACGTATTATGATGTTCCAGGTCTTACTTTAATTGGAAGCAATTCAACATCCACGTTGGATCAAAATCAAGATATATTAGTAACGGTTAGAACAATACCTATATTTGAGAACGAATCATCCAGTGTTCCAATCAAAGAACTAGATATGATAGCAAAAGCTAAATTGGAGGTATCTGTATGAAAAAAGGACTAGTTTATACTATGATATCTATCATGCTTGTACTTTCTGTTATATCACTTATAGTAACATATAGAACTTTCTTGTCCGGCGTTGAGACGGTTAATGTAAGAAATACTGCAGTTACAAACGAATTTCTTTTCGTTAGTGATCACGTTCTAAGAATTATGGACTTGGATGTTATAGTAACCAAGTCTAGTAATGTCTATACTCATGTTAACATAACGGATAAGTTCCCCAGGGATTCTTCTTTCCAGACAAGTTTATCCGATTATGAGAATTTTTCTAATAACTATCTAAATTCTAGCCTTGGTCATAACCTTAGTCTAGATTCTTTGATTGATACGGAGACTTCTATAGAAATCAGTAACATAGATGCCGTTTACAAGTATTCCGATTTTACTAAATCTAATCAGATTGATATATTACAAAAAGGAATAGATACTGCTATCATTTCTTATACATTCAACATAACACCTTACAACGATCAGATTGCTAATATAACCTATACTGAAACCGGGAGTGGCGATACTGTAGATGTTACAATATTAACAGAAAACGAGACTGATACTAGAAGCGTCCCTCGCTCTGGAGATAGTACTT
>CAYQNF010000011.1:0-17289 GCA_964418905.1 uncultured archaeon
CAGAAGTTGGCTGATGTTCACAACATTGCTATTTTTGTAACAAACCAGGTTATGTCCAATCCGGGCATGTTGTTCGGAGACCCTACGACTGCTATCGGTGGTCATATAGTTGGACACGCTGCTACATTTAGAATGTACTTGAGAAAGTCCAAGGGAGACAAGAGAGTTGTAAGACTTATAGACTCTCCTTATTTACCTGAGGGCGAAGCAGTATTCAAAATAACAACCGATGGCTTGGTTGATTAGAGATTTGTGACTCCTGATAAGTTGCAAATCTAGTAACATTTAAATTTGTTTTTTGACCAATTCTATGAATGTTACATAAAGTAATAGAGGACATGGAGGCAGAGTTAAACGACTGTTGTCCCGAATGTAGTTCTGAACACCTTTCTAGGGCTGAGAAGAGAGCAGAAATTTTTTGTTATGAATGCGGGTTTGTTGTTGAGGAAAAAATGATAGATCTTGGCGAACCCGAGAAAGTTTTTAATAGAGAAGAGGAGCTCTCCAAAAAACATTACGAAAACGCGGGTAAGAACGGTATCCATTTGGGAAGTTTTATTGATGGTAAAAATCCTTTAATGAGACGTTTATCTCGTCTTAATAATATATCAAAACAGGATCAGCAAATTAAGAGAAGGGACAAACTTCCGATATATAAAATTAAAAGAATTTCTAGAGATCTCGGTGTTTCTGAACATATACAAGAAAGAGCTGTTGATATATATGTAGAAAGCAGAGAGAATAATCTTCTAGGTGGGAGAAACAATAGCGGTAATGCGTATTCTGCAGCATCTCTGTTTTTAGCGCTAAAAGAAGAAGATGAGGACGTTGACTCTAAACATATAGGAAAACTTTTCGGCGTTAGTACTGATGTAGTTTCTAAATTAGCGACTAAATCTGAAAGATACAGAAGTTTAGATGGTCCGGATGAAGCGATCGATAATTTATGCAAAGAGTTTGATATCCCTGAAGAAGCAAAAGAGAAAATAGATGAATATAATAAGATGCTTGAAGACCATGATAATAGATTTCACCCTGGTACTATGGCTGGTGCTATTTTCTATATGGGATCTGTAGACTCAGGAGTAAATTTATCAAGATCTGCTATAGCTAGAAAAGTAGGCGTTAGTTTGAGCAGTATTAACAAATGCTACAGAAAATTGTCTATGTATATTTTCAGTTAAGCGCCTTTACTTTTCTTTTGGTCTTTCTTTTTTACTTTCAAAGAAGCTCTTGGATAATTCAAAACAGGCGGCAATGCTAGATCTTCAGACAATTGCATGGCCCTTGTCGTACACTTTCTGAATAAGAAGTTCAGAGTATTTGCACTTACAAGAGAAGGAATTTTTTCTTCCTCTTTCCATTTCTTAATTATCTCTTCAGCATTATCGTCTACCCAGATAACGTCTCCTTCGAAAACCATTTTACCAACTTCTGGTTTGAAGTTTATTGTAAATTCAAATTCCATCTTGAAACCGTTTTTGTTTACGTCTCCAAGATCAGCTTCCTCAAGTTTAGTTATCTTTGGACTGTAACCTACTTGCATGTCTTTTTCAGTCTTTTTGTCTGTCCTGTTAGCTTCTATCTTTCTTAAATTGTATCCTACTATAGGCATAATATCACTTGAATAACATAGTGCTAAAGGTACTTAAACCTTGGCGAAATAGTCAAACACATATTAATACTTTAACAACCTATGTTAGTTGTGGTGTTTTAAAATATGACAAAAGCTCTACTAGCGCTTGGAGACGGTTTTAACGAAGTTGACGCTTCATCTATTTCTGCAGCATTGTCGACAGCAGGTATCGAGGTTGTTCCTGCCGGAATACCTGGAGTAAGGGCAACGGGACAGCACGGAATTACAGTTTTTACTAAAACAAGATTGACAGAGGCTGACCCAGAGGATTATGATATAATAATTATACCAGGAGGACATCAAAAATATATTCAAACTTTAACTCTTAGTTCTAAGTTCAAGGAACTTGTTCAAAATAGAGGAGAAAAGATTATAGCATCCGTAGGAAACGGTCCTATAGTATTAGCAAAGTTTGGACTTCTTGACGGCGTTATGACAGCAGTTCATCCTAAGATAGAAAGAGATGTGCCTAGTCCAAGAAATGCTAGATCTTTAGCGGATAAAAATATTGTAACTGCTCCAGACTCTTCTTGTGCTCTCGATTGTGGAATAAAAGTTGTAGAACTATTACAGGGTAAGAACAAAGCGGAGAAGGTTAGATCTATACTTGCCCCGACAAGCAACTCTAGGTGATATTTTATGGAAGAAAAGGAAATTAAAATTCTTAACGAAATTCAGAAAAAGAGTCTAGTCAGAAGAAGTGAGGTAGTTCAACTTCTAGATGGGAACGGAAATGCCGCAGACTCTATAATACAAAATCTAGATTCCAAAGGATTTGTCAGGATAATAACACCTTTCGGTGAGAGATGCCTGGCACTTACCCAGAAGGGAATGAAAACTCTAAGGGAAGTATAATCCTTTTATTTGTGCTTATTCTATTTCTTTTGTTAGTTTAGTCCCGTAGTCTAGTGGCCAAAGTATTTCTAATACGGCTAAGGACACTGCGCTCTGGACGCAGAGATCGACGGTTCGAATCCGTCCGGGACTACCATTTAGTTTATTTTATTAGACAGGATTTACAAACTAATTTATGACAAGGCACGTTTTAAAGAAAGACGGATCAAAGGAAGAGTACAAACCAGATAAGATAAAGAAGACCTGTAAAAGAGCAGGAGTTTCTGACTCAGCGTGCGATAAGATAGTCTCTGAGGTGGATTCTAAATATCATAAGAATATGACAACAAAGGAAATTTACAATATAGTCAGAAAATCTATAGAAGAATATCAGGATCCTCATGTAGCTTACAAATATGATATGAAGCAAGGACTGTCTCGTTTGAAACCAAAGGAATCAGAATTTGAGAGATATATTGCAAAATTCCTGGATTCTATTGGTCACAAAGCTAAGTGGAAAGTGCCTAAAATAAATGGGGCTGGGATAGATCACGAAGTTGACGTTCTTCTAACTCAGGAAAATATAATAGTAGAGTGTAAGCATCATTACAGTTATAAGAGATTTACAGGATTGGACGTGGTGTTAGAAGTCCGGGCAAGACTGGAAGATATACAAGAAGGTCATGATAAAGGCGTCAAGAATTCTAGAGATATTCAGAATTTTTGGATAGTCACTAATACTAAATTCTCTCAGCATGCCCACAGATATGCTGAATATAGAGGGATTAGATTATTGGGATGGAGCTGTAGGGATATGTGCCTGCAGGATATGATACAAGACTCAAAGGTCTATCCTATTACCATATTACCGCTAAACGAGGACGAGCATCATAAGTTCTCTAAGAATGATATACTCACGACAAAGGAGTTTATTGATATGTTTTCAAATAACAACAAGGAAATTAAGAAATTAAACATTAAGAATAAAAGATTAGATGAATTATATAAAATAGCGAAAAAACTCTAGTGGTTTTATGGCAAGAAAAGACGATAAAAGCAAAAAGAAGGCATATTCAATTTTCATGTTAGTTATTTTGGTAGTTTCCACTCTAGGATTTGCCGTAGTTTCTTTCGGAGATCTTGGAGGAGACGATAATCAAAATAATCAAGAACAAACTCCCGAAAAGGTTAGAACCTACGACTTTACTTCTCACGAAGAAAATAGACTGATTCAAGGGGGAGCTACTGTGATGAAATATTATTATTCTAGCGATTGTAATGACTGTCAGCCCAAGGTTGGGTATCTAAAAACATTAGCAAACGAACAAGATGATTTGTTTGTAGCTTTGATATCTACATCTAACAACGAAAAGATCTATGCCTCGAGTCAAAGAAATAGTCAAGAGTCTGAACAAGTTAGTAATGATAGCATAGAAGATCTCTACTGTTCTGTGACTCCCTACACTTGGGATAGATGTGTTATAAAACAAGTTTAACGATTTAGCTTATCTTTGAATTTGAATACCGAGGTTAAATCGATGTCGTATTTCTTTCCTCTGTCATAGTATACAACAACGGGTCTTTTTCTAAGAAGGGCATCTATGTTTATATCATAAACTCCGGATTTTTCTACTCTTACTGTTTCTAGCTTTCCTTTGAATTTCATTCTGAATGAGGTTAGTATATCCTTTTCGAATTGTTCTTTTTCCTCTTCAGGCATTTCTTCTATCTCTTCGACCGTTTCATCTTCTTCTAAGTCTTCAAGTTCTTTTTCTGTCTTAACAAAGAAAAATAACTTAGAACCGCAATCTTTACATCCTTCTAATATAGCTTCGTCTTTATCATCATACGAAGTTCCGCATCTAACGCATTTGTGTGGCATTTTTTACACCCACATTGAAAAAGAATCAGGATCCTTTTTTATTTTTTTAACTGTTTTAGAAGGTCCTATCACAGTCAAAGGACTTCTAGGAAATATCTTATCTACTAATTTATGAACTAAATTATCGCTTTGTCTTCCAAATGAACATATCTCAATTCCGGAGAATTTTGTATTTATCTCCTGCATAGTATGTTCAATAAGTTTCATTTCTTCTTGTGGTACGAAACCGTGTTCAAGTACTACCATTGATCCATCTTTTACTTTATCTATAATCATTTCCATCTTTTCCTCAAAACTCATTTCTACAAGACTTTCCCTCGATAGAAAATCCATTCTAATTCCTTTTTTAGATTTCTTTTTCTTTTTGGCCATTATACCACGTATTAGATTTGTTTTTATGGTAGTTATTAGTTTCCTTTGACTTCTGCTATTGTTTTGTATAGTTCTTCCAGGTTTTTGCCCGTTTTTGCAGAAACAGGAATTACAGTATGTTGAGGAAACGCGTCTCTTATTCTCTTTACGTCAGATTTCTTCAAATCAGTTTTATTTGCAACTATAATTATAGGTATCTTTCTTGCTTCTAAATTGCCTAGAATTGTAATATTAACCTGATTGTATGGGTCATCGGTAGAGTCCATGACCGCTAAAACTACATCAACGTCATCCAGCCATTTTATAGCCTCTATAACGCCAGCAGTTGCTTCTTTTGCCCTTTCTTTCGCTTTCTTTCCCTTTATTTTATGTTCAGAAAAGTCTTTGTAATCTATATGAGTGCTTATACCGGGCATATCAAGAAGATTCATTGATAATTCTTTTCCGTCAGCTTCTACTCTTACCTTTTCTTTCTTTTGAACTTCTCTTGTTTCGTGAGGCACTTCTGAAGCCTTTCCTACTTCTTCTCCCAGCCAGTCCATAGATATCTTATTTGCTAAAGAAGTCTTCCCAGCGTTCGGGGCTCCGTAGAAACCGAGCCTGATCTCTGATCCATTGTTAGAAAATATGTTTTTCAGCCACGAAAATAATCCCATTTAATTACACCACTATGTAAAAATAATAGAGGTAAAGAAATAAAAGGATGTCTATTTAACAAGATTTTGAAGTCTTTTCTTCTCTTTTTTGGCTTCTTCTATCTCTTTTTTGAATCTTTTAACTGTTTTTACTATATCTTCTTCTCTACAGTTTAGAATATCCTTCAATTCTCTTAGTATTTCCGATTGGTTTATTTCACTCATGAAGCATTTCACCTGTTTCTTTCATAATCTCATCGAAATCTGAAGTAATCTCTCCTACTCCCTCTCCTCTGCTCGGAGATCCTCCGCCTCCGCCTTGTAATTTGCTGCAGAGTTCTTGTACTATATCTCCTATGTCCACGCTGGTGTCTTCTCCTGCATGGCCGGATACATATACACGATCGGCTATTCCAAGAATTAGAACCACATTATCTTTCTTTCCTAATTCTCCTGCAAGGACTCTCACCTCGTCCATTTTCAATCCTTCTATTTTAGTGAAGAGTATATTATCTTTGAATTTATCTTCAATCTCGGGACGCAGTTTGCTTACTACTTCTTCTTTCAGTTTTTCTACGTCTCTGGTTATGTCTTTCCAATCATTGAATAGTTTTTCAACAACAGTAGGTATCTCTTTTTTTTCAGTATCTAATTTCTTAGATATTTCTTCCAATAGATCATTTAGATAATCTTCATATTCTTCGGCCTTTTCTCCTGCGACGAATTCTAACCTGTTTACTCCGTCCTTTACTCTTTCACTGTTTATTATGAATATATTACCCACTTCGCTTGTATCATGGAGATGAGTACCGCCACATGCCTGGGTATCAGTATCTTTAATTTTTATTATTCTTAGTTTGGTTTCTGGTATTGCCCCGCCTTGGTATATCTTGAATCCATATTTTTCTTCTGCTTCACCCCTTTCTAGAAGCTCTATATTGATATCTAAATTATTTTTCACTATTTCGTTTGCCCTTCTTTCGATTTTGTTTATAACTTCTTTTTCTAGGTTTTCATAATGAGTTATATCCAGGCGGCCTTTGTCTATGTCTTTTTTGGAACCCGATTGCCATACGTGACTTCCTAATACATCCCTTGCCGCAGCTCCTATGATATGCGTTGCTGTATGATGCTGCATTATCTGCCTTCTCCTTTTTGAGTCTACTTCTCCTTTTATTTTGTCCCCTTCTTTTAGCTTTGTCTCGTTTTTCATGTGATGTATTATCACGTCTCCGTATTTTTCAACGTCTACTACTTCCTCATCATTTAATCTGCCTTTATCTGGTTCCTGGCCTCCGCCTCTTGGATAAAATGCAGTTTTGTCAAGTATGACCTTTTTATTGTCTATTATTTTCAATACTTTAGTATCAAAATTGAATTTATCGGCATCTTCGTAGTATAATTTTTCTGTTTCTTTTACATCGTCTATTTCATATTTCTTCTCGTCTTTCTCATCTTCGCCTCCTTTCATGTGCTTCTCTGTTATTTTTGTGTAAAAGTTGTCCGGGATTTCAATGTCAATACCATAATCCCTTGCAGCATCTTCTATCATTTCAGGAGATATTCCCTGAGAATCATATAACTCTATTAGTTTTTCTTCCGTGAATTCTGTATTTCTTTGTACGAGATTTTCTATTGTTTTTTTGGTCTTCTTCTTGGTATCCTTGTATCTACCTGTTTCGTAATCTAATATTTCTTTTACGTCATCTAAGTCTTCTAGAAGTTCTGGAGAGAAATCCTTCAGATCCTTTGCGTGCATTTCTGCTACATCGCTTAGAGTAAATGGAAAGCCGAATTCGTCTATTAGGGACAAAGCTCGCCTTAAAATTATTCTTAAATTATAACCTCCGCCTACGTTGCTTGGAAGCATGCCATCTGATATGGCGTAAAGCAGCGTACGTGAATGATCTGCTATAGCGTAAAGCGCTTCCATCGGAAGAATTTTTTCATTTACCTCCTCAACTGAAACAGAGAGCTTTTTTGATATTTCCTTTCTTTGTTCCTCCATATCTCCTTCGTCAGAATTTATTAAACCAGCAACTTTTGAATAATCTAAAAAGAAATCCTCATCATAATCGATTTTGCATTTTTCTTGCATTTTCTTTAGAATGTTTTCAAAGACCGCGTCATAGTTTGTAGGGGTTCCCTGGGTTATCCAGCAGAATCTTTCGAGGCCTGCGCCCATATCTATGATTTTCCTGTCCATGGTTTCATAATCATCTGGAGTTCCTTCGAATTCTGTGAACACTGCGTTTCCTAACTCCAATCCCCTCAAAAAGAATTCCAGGGAATAACCAAACGCTCCGTGGCCTACCCAAGCATCTTCTATGAAAGTAATTTCGTTTTTAGGGAATCCAAACTCTTTGGTTAGTAGATTCCATATGAGGTTTATACATTCGTCTTTCCAGTAACCGTCTCCTTCCTCTGGAACTGAATGCTGACCTATCATTGTGAAACTAGTAAAATGACGCCCGCTTACTCCCACGTTTGGTATATCATTAAATCGGAGGGACATTTGCGGTATAATCAAAGGATTTTCTGGGAAAACAAAATGCATTTTTCCATTGTCTATTCTTTGGAATGATGTAATAGAAGCTATGTTAAAATAAAGATCAGGTCTCCACTTTGCTATTGTTGGATATCTCTTAACAGAAACGTGTCCATTTTTCTTATAGAATTTCTCAACCTTCTTCCATGTATCCGTGTAAGACAATGAATTTTTTGAAGGACTGTTTCCTATGAAAGAGTAACCGCCTTCACACGGAGTATCTCCACACGTTTCCCTTTCTACGAGAGACCAGAAATATTTACTACAATTAGAGCATTGGTATCTACTAAAATCTTCTTTCTCAAAGAGTTCGACCTTCCAGTATTTCTCCCAATCCTTTTGTAACTCTTTTATTATCTGATCTTTCTTACCCATTATACCACTTTAATAATTAGGTAGTAAAGTTTTAAACTATATTATTATATTGGAGAAAAGGAAATTATAGGCATGAGACCTCTGATAAAAACTAAAATACCTGGCCCTAAAGCGCGTAATATAGTAAAAAGAAGTAAGAGAACTGGGTCTAACGCAATAGGAAGAGAATATCCTCTTGTTATAAAAAAAGCAAAGGGATCAAATTTCTGGGATGTTGATGGTAACAGGTTTTTAGATTTTAATTCCGGCGTTGCAGTAATGAATTTTGGTCATTCCCATCCTAAAATAACCAAGGGGATAGAGAAACAGTTAAAGAAAATGACACATGGAGCATTTTTGGATTTTTACGAGGAGTTACCGATAAAATTCTCAGAAGAACTTCTTGATTTATTCTCAGACAGATATAATATGAATAGGGTATTCTTGTCGAATAGTGGAACTGAATCTATAGAAGCTGCAATTAAACTTTCTAGATATAACACAGGTAGAGGCACAATGATGGCATTTCAGGGAGCTTTCCATGGAAGAAGTATGGGATCCCTCAGTCTTACTAATTCAAGTAATGTACATAGAAAAGGTTTCGGACCATTCTTAGAGACGGTTCATATACCATTCGCGCATCCTTATAGATGTCCTCTAGGAGCGAGCTCCGAGAATTGTGTTGAGGAATGTATTCAATACGTAGAGAATGTGTTTAGACAGGAGGTAAATCCTGAGGACGTTTCGGCTCTTTTTGTGGAGTTTGTGCAGGGGGAAGGCGGTTACATACCGGCAAATCACGAGTTCATGAAATATATTTACAACAAATGCCAAGAGCATGGAATAATTCTAGTGGACGATGAAATACAAGCGGGATGTTATCGAACCGGTAAGTTTTTAGCTGCTGATCATTACAGAGGTATAAAACCTGATATAATTACTATGGCGAAATCAATAGGAGGAGGACTTCCTTTGGGAGCCACAGTTTACGGAGAAAGATTAGATACTTGGGGCCCGGGGGCACATGCTTCTACATTCGGAGGAAACTTAGCTTCTTGTGCTGCAGGTTTAGAAGTTATAGACCTAATGAGAGATAAAAAATTGGAAAATAAAGTCACGGAAAAAGGGGAATATTTTAGAAACTTTCTCAGAGATTTAATGAAAGACAATGATCTTATAGGAGATGTCAGAGGTCTGGGTTTAATGAATGCGGTTGAAATAGTTAAGAATGGAAACGAGAGAGCTCCTAAGAAAAGGGATAGAATATTAGAAGAATGTTTCAAGAAGGGACTATCTCTTTTACATGCCGGTCAGAATTCTATTAGATTCTCTCCTCCTCTTAATATTAAGAAGAGCGATATAGATTCAGGGCTAAAAATATTTGAAGACGTTGTAAAGTCGGTTTGACTATTTGTTGTAAAGTATAATATACTTTGAAGCATAATGTAATTTCTATGAACGAGAAGAAGATATTGAATTACCATAAGAAGAAGCCGGTAGGTAAGATCGAGATTGAAACCACCAAGCCGCTGGGCGTAGATGAGCTGAATATAGCATACACACCCGGAGTAAGTATTGTTTCTAAAGAAATTTCTAAAGATCCGAAAAAAGTTTATGATTATACTTGGAAATCAAATTCTGTTGCCATAATTAGTGACGGAAGTGCCGTTTTAGGTTCCGGTAATCTAGGACCGGAGGCATCCCTTCCCGTTTTGGAAGGAAAATCCATGCTTCTAAAAAGATTGGCCGGTGTAGACGCTGTTCCTATTGCAGTGAATAAAAAAAGTTCAGATGATATAATTGATTTTGTTAAAGGTCTTGTTCCTTCCTTCGGGGCCATAATGTTAGAAGATATATCCTCCCCCAGATGTTTTGAAATAGAAGAAGAGTTACAAAATGTGGGAGTCCCGGTTTTTCATGATGATCAACACGCTACCGCTATTGCGGTTTTAGCGGCTTTAATTAACGCTTGTAAGGTTACTGAAAAGGATATCAGAGAGATAGATATAGTTTTAACGGGAGCGGGGGCCGCCGGCATTGCAACTGTAAAATTATTAAATAAATATCTTGAAAAAAGAGAGGGAGATATCATTATTTGTGATTCTAAAGGGATGTTATATCCGGGAAGAGAAAATATGGATAAACATAAACAGGAAATAGCGGAAATCACGAACAGAGGAGAAAGAAGAGGAGAGCTAAAACATGCTATTAGAAAAGCTGATGTTTTCATAGGCCTGTCAAGAGGAGGAATATTAACAAAGGATATGATAGAAACAATGAATAAAGATCCTATCATATTTGCTTTAGCCAACCCAGTTCCTGAGGTAATGCCTGGACAGGCAGAAGAGGCAGGAGCTTCTGTTGTTGCTACAGGACGTTCTGATTTTGATAATCAGATAAATAACGCTTTAGTATTTCCTGGTTTGTTTAAAGGATTCCTAAAAGCAAGAGCCAATAAGGTAACAAAAGATATATTGATAGAAGCTGCAGAAGCGCTGGCATCTTCGATAAATCCGACAAAGAGTCATATTCTTCCAAAGCTATTAGACAGAAAACATGTAGATAAAGTAGCTGATGCGGTAAGAAGCGCTTACCATGAGAGAGTTAAGACATAAAGATAAAGTCTTATTGTTATTTTGAGTGCTATTTAATGCGAAATAATCAATGAGACAATTTTTTGATTATAGCTTACGCTATCTTTAGTATAATTTCTATAGAAATAGTCAGAAGCTAGGGCGCCCGATTAAACAAAATAAAATGTAAGGGGTGTCGGGTTTAACCGAACAACGCGCCTAGACCTTCTGAAGCTTCTTCTTGTGCTTTTTCATCGTCTTCTTCATCTTCTTCGTCGTCTGCTGCTTCTTCTTCAGCTGCTGATTCGCTTCCACCTGACGCTGCTGGTGCTGCGGCTGCAACTGGAGCTGCTTTTTCGATAGCTTCTTCAATGTCTACTCCGTCTAGAGCTGCTACTAAAGCTTTTACTCTAGATTCGTCTACATCTTCTCCTGTTGCTGAAAGTACTTTTTGTAGTCCGTCTTCGTTAATTTCCTTTCCAGCGCTGTGAAGCAACAAAGCTCCATATACGTATTCCATCGTCTATTCCTCCTTTTCGGCTTGTTGCTCTTCTTGAGCATTATCTTCTGAATCTTGTTGATCTTCAGATTCTTCCGTTTCTTCGTCGGATGAATCTTCTTCTGTTTCTTCCTCTTTTGTCTCTTCTGGAAGATCCCCAACCTGTGAATTAAGAGCATCTGCCTCGGATTTAGCTTTTGCTAATACGTCTCCAAGGAATTTGGGATCCAATGCTTTAACTTCAACTGCAAGGTTTCTAGCCTTGTTGAACTTGTCTTGTATCATTATTGGTACGTTATCCTCAGTGTAGTATTCTACATTGAATGCCAAGTTGAATGCTCTTGAATATGCGTTTTGTAAGTCTTGTAGAGTCTTTTCTTCGTCTACATCAAGTACATCTGATTCAAATAATTGGTCTCCCTCAACAACTGCAACTAGATTCATTCCAACCTTCATTGGTTTTATTCCCAAAGAGTTGAAAAGATCTGCCATTGGTTGAGTTACTTCTTCACCCTCTTCTGCTACTTTTCTTCCTTTTGTAATCTCTAATTTTCCTTGGGTTACTTTTGTCTGAAGTTGGAACTGTTTTAGTGTTCCTATAGCAGGTCCCGGAGTTAGATCTGTTAGTCCAGGTTTTACTTCTACATCCTTTGGAAGTTCATCTCCAGGAGATGCTGAAGCAGGTGATTTATTTTTCTGTATAAATGAGTAAAGTTTGAATGGGTTCATATCGGATAATATTAAAGCTGGCTGTCCTTCCAGAAATTCTTTTAGATCTGAAACGTTGTCATTTTCTTCAAGCGCTCTTTCTAGAACAGCTTTCTTAGCCATTCTAATCTTTGCTTTTCCGTATAGTTTGTCTTTTATATTTTGTAGAGCATTAGCTGGAAGTCCATGCATGTTGACTACTCCAACAATTTCACTTTCTTTTATCAAGGACTTCATTTCTTCTACTTTTTCTTGTTTTTCCTTTACGTTAGGTCTTAGTTCAGACATGTTCTACACCATTAAAAATCAACTTCAACGGGCTTGCCCATTGTAGTTTTTACATAAACTGATTTTATTTGTTCTCTGCCTCTTGGAAGATTAGACTGGATTGCTTCCAGAACCCTTTTTAGATTTTCTTCTACTTCTTCGTCTGGCATCTCTTCTGTTCCGATTACAGTTTGAAGAATTGGATGTTTCTTTGCTTTAAGTTTAATAGTATTTTGAAGATTGTTTACCATTGATTCCAATGGAGCTCCAGGCGGCAACGGTTTAGGCATTTTTCCTCTAGGTCCTAATATTTGACCCAAATGTTTACCTACCAAAGCCATCGTCGTTGGTTCTGCTAAGAAGAAATCACATTTCTTTGCTAGTTTTCTCGCTTTTTTATTATCAATACCGCTTATCTCATCTTTAGTTACAACAACATCAGTTACTTTTTTTGCGTCTGTTGTTACGGTATCAGAAATAATCCCCACGGTTAATTCTTTTCCTCTTCCGTTAGGCAGCTGGATTTCTACATCTATAGGATTCTTATCAATATCAACATGTTTCAGATTTACTGCTAAGTCTATTGTCTGAGTAAAATTCTTGTTAGATTTCTCTTTAATATCTTTAATAGCTTCTCTTATTTCCATTTAATACACCTGTGACAATTGTTTGTGCTTATCCTCCTGCTTGCCCGTTTTTGTTTGTGAGCGCAGTAGAGTTATCGGTTTTATCTATTTACATTAAATAAAAAACTATATAAGTGTTATTTCTCCGTTTCTGGTCTCAATATAGTTAATTCTTCTTCTATGCTTCTTAGTCTGTCATCTAATGCTGCGAACGCAGTTGCTAGTGTTCTTTTAGTTTTTGTTAATTTATTTTCAACGTCAATCATTTTCTTGGCCATTCTGTCGAACTTTTCTTCTGCGTGATCTTTGTCCAAGAATTCTCCCTCGTTCATATTAGATACTTGTATAGGGTTACCATGATCTTGATCTGCCAATTTGTCTAAAACTGCAACCTCTAACCTCTCTAGATAATCAGTCATTTTCTCTTTGAAGTCTGTTACCTCCCAATGAGTATCGGAAAGTTTCATCCAAGTTATTGCCACTAGCACAAATAGTATAGCAACTGATATTAGTAGAAAGTTTGTAGTTGATACAAACAAAAATATCAAAGCTATAGACAATAATGGCCAAAATACCTTATCCATGTTAACCAATTATAATTAGTAGAAAAAGCTTAAATGTGGTTTGTATACTTATTCTTGGAACTTGTCGTCGTGTTTTCCTTCGTTGATTTCCGCTATTACTTCTCTAGCGTCTTTGCCTTCACACGTAAGTCCCATGGAAACGCATGTTCCTAGAACTTGGTTTGTTCCTGATTTTGGATTAGGAAAACTCTTTGATTTTGCTACCTTAACTGCCTGATCAAGACTTATGTCCCCTACAGGGCTTATATGCTGTTCTTCTCCAGCTCCTTTACTAATGCCTGCTTCCTTCAAAAGAAGAGCAGATACTGGAGGAGTTCCAACTTCAATATCATATTCTTTAGTTTTTTCATCTACTATTACTTTTACAGGTACTTGCATTCCAGCGAAATCTTGAGTTGCTTTGTTTATGTCAGCAATTACTTCTCCTATATTAAGTCCTAATGGAGCCAAAGCTGGTCCCAATGGAGGAGCAGGGCTTGCTTTTCCGCCTTCAATTAATGCGTCTATTTCTTCTGCCATATTGTACACCTTAGAATCATTCTTTAATCGCAAAAGGTTATAAACCTAATTACTCGTCTTCGTCTGAACCTTTCGATTCTAGAACTCTTATGTATTCAGTGCTTACTGTGACCGGTATTGGTACAGCAGCTTCCGTAAGTTCTACAGTCAACTCGTCTTTGGACTCGTTTGTTCTTGTTACTTTGCCTTTTTCTCCTTTGAAAGGCCCTCCAACGATTTCTACTATATCATCTACGTTTATTTCTATTCTGATTTTACCTTCTTCTAGGAATCTTTTAATCTGATCAAAAGGAACTTCTTTTGCTATTAATCCACGTACATGAGGAATTTCTTTTATAGCATTCTGTACTTCGTCTAATTGTCCTTCTGCGAATACGTAACCCTTTAGTTGTTCAGGGTGAACTAATGCTTTAACATGAAAACCTTCAGTTTTTAGCTTATTTACTATTGAGTCTATGACTATGTTCTCTCTTCCTACTGTAGTTCTTATTGTATATATTGCCATTTATTACGCCTCAAATTATTAATTGGAAAATAGTAAAAATTACGAATCCAAGGAAACCTATCAATCCTATGGCTACCGATGTAATCTTTAATGATTTCATAAATTCATCCGTATCGGGCTTTTTAGACACGACTAAAACCCTTTTAGAGTTTGCAATGAATTCCTTTACCTTCTTTTTCTTTAACATTTTATCACTTTGACATACTTAGGAATAATAGAGTTGAAACCTAAGAATAATCATTATTGAATACAAGCGTATTTAAGGTTTTTCTATGTAAAGAAAAAAAAAGAAATAGAGTGTCGGAGTTTAGACAAAGTCTACTCCAAGAACTCTTTCAATTTCTTTCTTCTTTTCTCCGCTGTATGTCTTAGCAGGTCCGTAAATCTGTGCGGAGTTTACACCTGTGACTATAAGCATAGTTCTTACAAGCTCTCCTAGAGAGTTATCTATTTGAGCTCCCCAAATCACTTTAGCTTCTGGACTTAGTCTTGTGCTTACAGCTTCTACTATTTCTTGTGCTTCTCTAATTGTCATGTCAGGCCCTCCTGCTACATTTACTAATGCGCCAGCAGCTCCCTCAATATCTACATCGAGAAGTGGGTTGTTCAAAGCCTTTTCTACAGCTTCAAGAGCTCTATTTTCAGTGTCAGATTCTCCAACACCAATCATAGCCATTCCTCCTGATCCCATAACCGCACGGATGTCCGCAAAGTCAAGGTTAACAAGGCCTGGTTTTGTTACAAGCTCTGCTATGCCTTTAACAGCGTTTACTAGAATTTCATCTGCAATTTTGAATGCAGTTGTTAGCGAAACGTCAGGAACTATTTCAAGTAGTTTGTCGTTTGGAATTACAATCAAAGTGTCTACTGTGTTTTCTAATTGTTCCATTCCATACATAGCATTTGACATTCTTTGTTTTCCTTCCATTGAGAATGGAATTGTGACAATTCCTACTGTCAAAGCTCCTAGTTTCTTTGATATATCTGCGATTACTGGCAGCGAACCTGTACCGGTTCCTCCTCCCATACCACATGTTAAGAATACCATATCTGCGTCGTCTAGAGCATCCTTTATTTCGTCCTTGGATTCCTTTGCGGATTCTTCTCCTACCTTAGGATCAGCTCCTGCTCCAAGTCCTCCAGTTAGCTCTTTTCCGATCAATAATTTATGATCAGCGTCAGTGTAAAGTAAGTCCTGAGCATCAGTGTTAGTTGCAACAGTTTCTACTCCAACTATACCTACTTCCATTAAACGTGAAATAGTATTATTTCCACCGCCACCAGATCCTACGACCTTGATGTCAGCCTTTCTAGAATCTAGAATATTCCTTAGTTCCTCATCTATTTCATGTCTTTGAGAAGATGAATTTTTATCCATCGCGTCTTTTACCATTTTTTCTGTAGCCATTGTAAACCCCCATTTAATTAGTAATAATTTCGTATCGTCTTAGCATTGTTTAGTGCAGAAAATTATTTAAACCTGTAATCAGAGGTTTATTGTTTTTTATTTTCTGCAGCTTCTTCCTTCTTTGAGAAAGATGAAGAAAACTTTACATTTTCTACGTCATCTATGTATTTCAAAACAAGGTCGCTTATTTTCTGTTGTAGAGATTGTGGAAATTCCTGCCCACCAGGTACTGAAATTTCAGCATCTCCATCATTTATCTCAACTTCCGGATGAATATTAGTGAAAAATTGAAATAAAGAAGCAATCTTTTCAGAGTCATCTTTTATTTCTTCTGTTATTTTTACTTTGTATTCTAGATTCTTTCCTGCTAAAGGATGATTAAAATCAACACGAACACGTCCGCCTGATACACTTTGTATCCTTCCTTTTATTCCCTGTCCGCCTATTACCATCCCAGGCTTTGGAGTTATATTATCTTTTTTGAATTCTTTTTCTGGTATAGTTTTTACCATATTAGGACTTCTTTCTCCGAAGCCTTCTTTGAAATCAACTTCTACTTCTTCCTCTTGACCGACCTTCATATCGACTAGAGCCTTGTCAAGACCTTTAATTACAAAACCTTCTCCTATGATTATAGGAACTGGTTTGTATGTAACTTTAGGATTATAAATTCCTTCTTTCTTTGCTAATTCCTCATCAGTTAAGTCAAAAATTTCTCCTGACTCGGTTCTTCCTACGTATTCTATTTTTACAAAATCTCCATTCTTCATATGATCAACTTCTTAACATGATACTTAAAGCTTAAAAAACCTTTCGGTGAGAGTTGGTTATATAATTCTTCGAAATAAATTTGAAAATATGATAATAGACCTTACAATGACTCTCTCTGAAGACACTGAAGTTTTTCCTGGTGATGTTCATCCTTGCTTTGAGAGAAGGGATAAATTTGAAGACAAGGGTTTCAATAGAAGCGTTATGACTGTAAGCACGCATACAGGAACTCACATAGACGTTCCTTGTCACCTAGTCCCTGATGCTAATAACAAGACAATAACAGATTATAACCCCGAGAAATTTTTTGGCGAATGTGTGGTATTAGACGTTAGAGGAAGGGATGAAATATCTCTGACGTCAGAAGAAAAGGAAAAAATAAAGGACGTGGATTTTGTTTTCTTCCATACCGGACATTTAGAGAAAATGGGTTCAGATGATTATTTCAAAAATAATCCAGTCCTAACCAAAGAATGTGGTCATGATTTATTAGACGCGGGTATTAGTATAGTTGGATTAGATTCATTTTCTCCAGACAGATATCCATTTGAGGTCCATAAAATACTCC
>CAYQNF010000012.1:0-1452 GCA_964418905.1 uncultured archaeon
TCTCGTCAATGTCACGATAGGAAATATAGAAACTCACGACTCTTCTGTTAGAATAGAACCTGGGTCAAGTAAAATGAAGTTTGTTACATCAATGCAGATACAAAACAATCTAATAGAATAATTATTTTATTACTTGTATTTTTCCTTTTAGATCGTCTTCTCCCTGTATCCAGAATGTTACATTGGTCGGGAATTTCTCTCCTGGGTCAAATGTCTTGAACCAATTGTTCCCTGAATTTTCTGTGTCCATGGTGTATGACTCAGCTGGTTTTTCATCGAATTGTACCATTAACGTTACTGGACCCCCTCTTCTATTTTGGAATTTGATTATATTGTCTAAGAATATTATAGCGTAAGGGTGATTTGTTGTCTGTTGATTTTCTTCGTATGTTAGTTGATATTTTGTTTCTTCTATGTCGATAATAACTGGAGAATCTTGAACTGAAACATCTCTAAATGGGTCATCAGATACTTTATCTTTGGTGATTGGCTCGGCTCCTTGTACAAGTAGGTAAATTAATAGGATTCCGACTAATACTGCAGCTGTGATTAGTCCATATTTCAAATTTTTACTGTTTTTTAGACTTTCTTGTTTCATGAAATTCTTTTTGTCCATAATAATTAACTCATTTCCTGATATATAAAATCTTATTTAAGATGAAATGTATTTTATTTTATGAAAAACAAGTTTTTGGTAGTCGTACTTGTATTCTTTACCACTTTGGTTATAGGAATAGATGTTGTAGAGGCTGCTTCCTATCAAGGAAATGCTCATGTTAATTATGACGGAATTTCTGGTAATAGAAGATTTGCTTTGGTAACATTTAATTCAGATCTTGCTTGTGGCGATACGGGAGTTTGGAATGTCAAAGATGGAGAAAGTATAACTTTGTATTATAGAGAATGGGCGTCTGGATTAACGCCGCCGCCCAGTCCAGATTGCAGTCATAGTAGTGATGATATGGAAGTAGAGATATACTATGACGATACCGATACTTTGGTTGAGACTCTTTGGGACGATGATGTCAATGGCGGATGTCTATCAAGTGGAGATTCTGTTAGTTTTACTCCAGATAAGGCCGGGACATATAGAATGCAGTTAAGAGTAGCCGACTATGACAATACTCTGGGAACTAAAAACTATGATGTTAATACAAACACAGGCGGGGATGGTAATCAGCAGTGTGATGGAGCTCTTAGAGCAGGGATGAGCGTTAGTAATATAACAAAGAATTCATATCCTTCCGGAAGTAAATATGCTTTCGGATCTTCTTCTGATGAAACTATGACATTCACTGCATATACCACTCAGAAATATTCTGACACTAATACTGAGACCGTTAGAATAAATACGCGAAGAGCATCGGATAATCAGACCATAGAAACCGGAACTACTAAAGAATTGGATTCCCTTGGACAAACTAGTCAAAATTTTGTAATGGATGCTGATTA
>CAYQNF010000012.1:1462-16863 GCA_964418905.1 uncultured archaeon
GTCTTGATGAAATAACCTACGACGTGGAGCTGGAAGTTATAGGAAATTCTAATCTTTGTTGCGCTTCCGGATCCGAGAAATGGACATATATAACAAATATAACAAATGGATCCATCGGACCGCTTGAGGATAGCGCAAATAATAATGATTTTTCTAGTTCCGGCGACCCTTCTTCTAGAACAGGGTCCCAAACCAAGTTTGGAGAAGGATTCAATTTTGATGGGGACGATGATATATTGAGAATCTTGAGCGACTCTAATCTTCCCTCAGACGGAGACCTGTCTTTAACTGCGGTTTTTGAATTTGATACTTACACCGATGGAGCTACTTTAGTGTCCGCAGAAGACTCGTCTAATAATAAAGGATATACAATTTTTTACAATTTAAATAACGATAGGCTTGTTTATAGACATACTTCTGGAGGATCCTCTTATAATATATTTATACAAAACGGGAATTTTGCGAATAAGTATCCCACAGGGGAAATCCATAACCTTACATTGAGAAGAGACGATACTAATGAGAATATTGTAATAAAAATAGACGGCAATACAGAAGTGAGTCAGAGCTATAGTTCTATAGATTCTTTAGAAGCAATAGATTTCGCTATTGGAGGCGATCCGGACTTGGGAGGATTTATGGACGGGGGCGTTTATGAATTTAGAGTTTGGAATAATTTAGTTGATCAATCGGTTTTAGATGATATAGTGGACCCCAATGATGAGACATATAACAGAACTGCGGAGGGAAACGAGGAGGCTCTTTGGTTCTTAGAAACGATGAGCGATGATACAGAGAGCAATATAATCAAAATAAATAATTCTTTGGCAGCGTATGAGAATAGATTTGTCGGGGATCCCAGAATATTTTTCTCAACAGACGGCTCAACTGCAGATAACTCGATTAATCCAAACGCAAGTATATACAATAGAGGAGAAACCTCAGGATTCAATTTTCATTTAATCAACTCCAGAAACGAAGAGATTACGGGAACCGACGCCGATGTTTTAATAATGAATGATAATAACGAGACTGAGGAGACTATAAACAGTCTAACTCCTTCAACCGGTACATATTCCTCTTCCTATCAGATAGCAGCTTCCGACAAGGCATCATTAGATACCGTAGGAAGCCCAAAACACTTTCAAGCTACTGCAGCCAGAAGCGGGACAAATAATCCTACTACAAACAGTTCAGATATATTCAATGTATCTAGATTGTATCAATTAAGTTCCGATAGTTTGTTCTTTAACACTGTTATGAGAGGGGATACTCAAAGATCTACGCCGACTATAACAAACGCCAGAGGAGATAGCGTAATAGACAATACTAACGTCACCTTAAGATGGTATGATTCGGATGATACTGCCGGCAATCCGACCTATGAGAACTACGGTTTGACTAGTTCAGGTAACTTAGACGACGACCAAAGTATGTCCAACTCAGATACATTGGGCATATGGCAAATGAAATATCTGGTAGACGAGGATTCTTCTGGTAATTTCAATAACACGATGTCCGAAACTGACGGCAGTACCTTTAATTTAGATAACTCAATAACCGTGTCTAGCTCCGAGGTTAATCTAAACGAAGAAACGGGCACACCTCTTAAGTTATTCAATAGGGGAGAAAGTATAGATATATCCGGAACTCTTCTACATGCCGACGGTAATTCATATAGAGTCAAAACACCTTCCTCCAACGCTAGTAGAACTATTAGAATTCAGACATTTCTAGATTCTTACGGAACTCAATCATCTGAGAATACGAGCGTATCTGTCAATGAAAACGATGGAACCTTCTCTGCAAAAATAGATTTAGGAACTGCGCTGAGCGATACATATTCCTCTTCTGCTACAAACCAAAGCGAGGCCCTAAACTACGATATAAGATTCTATGACGGTACTACGGATCAGAGTTCTAACTCTCAAGGAAATGATGCTAATGTTACTAATAAATTTGACGTGGATGCGAACTACTATTTCGATGATTATGATATAACTTACTCTCTTCTCAATAGAGGGGACACAAATAGATTCAACTCTAGTTTCGTCGGAGTTAGGAATACTAGTGTTCCAGACGGTACCGATATTAATGTAACTTGGAGAAATCCTTCTTCGGTTGAAGAAGAGAGTTCAATTCAGAATACTGTCAGCGGAATAACTTCTAATTATGATAAAACATTTTCCCTTAGCGATGAGCTGGGTAATTGGGATATTGGATATGAGATAGACGGTTCGCGTGTCGACAATAATGGAAACTCTTTGTCTAAGAACTTCATAGATAATCCATTTGAATTATCAAACGATATCCAAATAAACAATTTGGATATAGACGTTTCGGGAGAAAGTACGACTAAATACTTCAACAGAGGAGAAATTGTTAATGTTTCTGGTAATTTAGACAATGCAAGAGGCGATACGTTTGCAACGTATGGAGCAGATGGGTCTATATCCAGTGCTAGAAATTTAGATGTCGAACTTTTTTATAATACTTATGGGAATTCGAATAATGTTACGTTGTCGACAGTCAGTGTTGACACTTCAACAGGATACTTCTCTGCTACTGTAAAGATACCGGAAGATGCTACAGATACATATTCTTCATCCTCCGCGGGACAGGCAGAATCGACTGAATTTGATATACATGTATTTGATATGACGTCTAGCGAAACCGATACTGATGGCAATCACGGAAATCAGACTGATTTCTTTGACGTAGACTCCGAGTATTACATAACGGATACAAATATACCCGATACGGAATTCAATAGAGGAGACGATGATCTTTTTGTTAATTATCGCCTTACTGGTGTAAGAGAAAATCCTCTGAACGAAGGAGGGGGAAGAGTAATACTGAATGATCCTTTGTCCAACGTTCAGTATAATGAATCAGTTAGTTTTTCTTCTGGGTGGCTGAACATATCGGATTACACATTCGGAAGTTCAAACGTAACAGGTCTGTGGAACTCTAAGACCGTAAGTGGAAGTTCAAGTTCCGGAAATACGTGGGACCAGACTACTAGCAACGCATTCAGGCTTACTGAACTCTTAAATCTAAGCAGCGTTACGATATCCACAGAATATTTAAACAGAGGAGAGAGTACTACGATAGGAGGAAGATTTCTTAATCCATACGATGGCGAGGTTTATTCGTCAAGAAGCGGCACATTACGATTTGAGGTAAGTGGTACTTCCGAGGAATTCACTAATTCTGCTAATACTGATTCTAATGGTGATTTCTCAGAAACGGTTTCCATACCAACAGATTCACAGGATACGTATGACAGTTCGAGTCCTTCAGTTTCAGAAACTAAGGACTATTTCATGAATTTCACATCCGATGGTAACAGTTTAAACTCGACCCAGGAGCATTCAAATCTATTCGAAGTGGATTCAGAATATTATGTTCAGAGTACTAACATACCCGATACGGAATTCAATAGAGGAGATTCTGATTTAAATGTAAACTATTATATGGTCGGGGTTAGATCCAATGCAATAACGTCCCCGGAAAGTGGCAGAGTGGCTCTTGTTGATCCTAATTCTAATACAAATTATAATAAGTCTATAACCTTCTCATCTGGATGGTTGAATATATCCGATTACGCGTTCGGAACCTCAAACAAGACAGGACTTTGGACATCTAGGACAGAAAGCTTCGCAGGATCAAACGGAAATACTTGGGGCCATGATACAAGTAACGCGTTCAGGCTTACTGAATTCTTGAATATGTCCGGGGAATCTATAGATATCGAATACTTAAACAGGGGAGAAAGCGCTACAGTTTCCGGTAATTTATTCAACCCATACGATGGAGAAAAATATCAGAGGTCTCTTACCCTTAGACTAGAATCCCATGCCACAACTGAGGAATTTACTCAATCTTCTTCAAGTGATTCCAATGGAGACTTCTCTCAATCTATAACAATACCAACAACTGCAAGCGATACATATGATTCAACAAGTCCGAGCCAGTCTGAGACATTAGATTATGCTTTAAATCTAACATCCGATGGGAATACTTTGAACTCCACGCAGGAAGGTCAAAACCTATTCGACGTAGATTCTGAGTATTATAAACAGGATTATATTGTACCCGATACGGAATTCAACCGTGGAGACGATGATCTCAATATAAGCTACAGATTTGTAGGTGTAAGATCCCAGGACATAACAACAAACTCAGGCAGGATATTACTGAAAGATAGTTCAAGCGTTACTAACTATGATAAGACAATAAGCTTCCAATCTGGCTGGCTAAACAGTACAGATTACACATTTGGTACATCTAATAGAACAGGTCTATGGAATATAGAATCACAGAACGGTAGTTCTTCTGACGGGAATACATGGCACGAAATAAACTCGAATGCTATCAGATTAACAAATCTGCTTAATATGACAGGCGTTACCACAAGCTTAGAATATGTCAACAGAGGAGGTAGTTCTACCTTCGGCGGAAGCCTTGAGAATCCGCATGACGGGGAGGCATATGAAAGGCCCAGTGGAGTAACTCTCAGATTTGAAGCGAATGGTAATACAGAAAGCTTCACTGATAGCACCTCAACGGATTCCTCAGGTACATTTTCCAAGTCTACTACTATACCTACAGATGCCGTAGATACTTATGATTCAACAGAACCAGGAATAAGCGAAACTAAAGATTACTCTCTTAATCTGACAACAGACGGGAATACTTTAGATGATGTCCAAGAAGAAGATAATTTGTTCGATGTGGATGGTAATTACTATCTTATGGAATATGATCTGTTTGATACTACTCTAAATAGAGGGGATACTCAGAGATTAAATACAACATTCCACGATGTTAGAAATACTACAGTTAGGGATAGTACTGATGTTAAGATATATTGGATAAACCCTTCCGGTACGGATGTTTACGAAGGATTTAATGATACGGTTTCTGGGGTTACAGATAATTATGACCAGCTGCTTTCCGATACAGATGAAACCGGAGATTGGGAATTCGGATTCGAAATAGACGGGAACAGGGCAGACAATGATGGAAATTCTTATTCAAGGACAAATGAAACGGGATTTGAACTCTTCAAAAACATAACGATAAGATCGATAGACATAAACGTAGCAGGCGAGGATACTAGTACCTATTTCAACAGAGGTGAAACAGTAAGAGTCACTGGAGTTTTGGGTACTGGTAATAATGATAATTTTTATAGAGTAAGAAGCCCTTCAGGAGATTCGAATAGAACAATTAAAGTTGAACTTTTCCACGATTCTCATGGAACAAGCTCCATTAGCTCAAGAGCAGTAACAGTAGATAGAGCGGATGGTACATTCTCTGCGGATATATCAATACCTGACACAATGGATGATACATATTCCTCCTCTTCTGCAGGACAAACTGAAACAAACGATTTCGATGTTCAGGTGTATGATAGCGATGTCACTAATACTGGAACTCAAGGAAATAGAAAGGATAGTTTGAACTTATTCGACGTAGACTCCGAGTATTACATAACGGATACAAATATACCCGATACGGAATTCAACAGAGGAGACGATGATCTGAATGTTAGTTATAGGTTTGTAGGTGTCAGAGATAATCCGATAGACGCAGGATCCGGAAGCATAAGATTCATAGATCCGAACAGCGATGCTAACTATGATAATTCCATTTCATTCTCCTCCGACGGATGGTTAAATAGTACCGATTATAGTTTTGGGACTTCAAACGTAACAGGTATCTGGAATACCAGAACGCTTAGTAGCGGAGGGTCCTCCGGAAATACGTGGGACCAGACTACTAGCAACGCATTCAGGCTCACCGATACGTTGGAGCTTGTCAGTGTGTCCACAAATACTTCTTATTATAATAGGGACGAAACTCTAAGCGTTAGTGGAAACATTAGAAATCCAAATGATCAGGAATCTTATTCTTCAAGAAGCGTTACGCTTAGATTTGAAACAGGATCGAGCGGAGAATTTAGCTCATCCGTTACAACGGACGGCAGCGGTGCTTTTACCAAAGCAGTGAATATACCAACAACTGCAAGCGATACATATACATCTACGTCGCCTTCCCAGACCGAAAGCCTTGGATATGATTTGAATGTTACAGGCGAGGGTAACGAAGGAGAGGATACAGGTCTGTTTGATATAGACTCTGAATATTACCCAACGATTAGTACGGAACATGATAACTACAACAGGGGCGAGGATCTTAACTTTACATATAAGATGAGAGGCGTAAGATCAAACGACATATCCAGTATCTCAGTATCTGCAGAAGTTAAGGACTCAGTTGGCACAAGCCAGCAGATAACTTCAGATGCTACAAACGGAACGGGTCATGCATCTTACACTTACTCCTTCAGTACAAGCGATGCTACAGGACTTTGGGATATAAACACCTCGGGGTCTACTAATGGGAATACGTGGGATAAGACCGATGCCAACGTAGTTCAGTTACACGATGACCTTACTTTGGACATAACTGACAACAAAGGTCACTACGCCATATCTCCATCTACACCTTCTACTTCAGATTTCGATATACAGGTTAAAGGAGTGAGGGGACAAAAGTTCTCTGATAGAACTGTTGATAATTGGTGGGACGCTAACTGGCAATATAGAAAATCTATAGCTATAGATAATACGGGCAATAGTAATAGTCTCAGTAATTATCCTGTCAAATTGGAAATAGATACGGCTAGTCTTATAACTGCCAACAAGCTCCAATCCAATGGAGGAGATCTCAGATTTGTTGGATCAGATAATTTAGTAGAACTTGATTACTATAATGAAACGAAAATGAATAGGGAAGATACTGTCATATGGGTAGAGGTACCTTCAATACCTGCATCTGACGCGACTACTATATATATGTATTATAATTACACCGCAGGTACTGCTACTTCAAATAGTAATGGAAGTTCTACATTCAACTACTTCAATGATTTCTCATCCGATCCTAGCATAACCTCTACGAATACATGCGCCACGAATGGAGGCACAGGGTTCACTTGGAGCAGTTCTGATAATAGAATTGATTATGTCATGGGATACGCTACATGTCAAACAGAGGATAACATTGCCGAGATATCTCTACCTTCAACTATCAGCGATTCTGTTGCAGTTCATTATGACTTCCACCAGGCTGGAGAAGGTGATGGGGATACTGTAAGCAATGCGGACGTTGATGTGGCCATAGGAGCTGAGGATACCGGAGGAAATAGTTTTGGAGGGTTGAAGGAAGCGAGTACAAGCGGATCCAGCAGCGTTACTATTACAACTAGCGGGGAAAAGGGAGATGGAACCACGACAACAAATTCCCATGACCCCGGTAGTACTACGTTCACAGCAACTGCCGATATACGTTTAACTAGTAGCAGCGGTATAGAAACAGAGTTAACCAACACGGATACGGGAAGTACAATAGGTACTCTTACAGGTAGTGGTAGTCCTTCTATGGACGGTTCCGGTCTAAATAAAATTAAATTTGTTGCAGGTGATGGTAATACTTTACTTGCTCTTGGGTCCGGGTCTTTAACTGGTTGGGTAGATAATATATTCTTGAGAAAATACTCTAATTCTGAACCCTCGTTCACAGTTTCGGGAACTGAAAATAATAGAGACCAGTTCAAGAATCTTAGTGCGGACCTGTCTAACCCCAACGATATTATAAGAGATAGACATCTAGATAATGAAACCGATTCGGGTGGAAAATATTATCATAATGATTACACCTTTGAGAGCGGTGAGGTAGAAGGAGTTTGGAACATAACAGGCTTTGCTAAGATAGATGGAAATGGTGGAACTAACACGAAAGAATTCGCTCTAGGAGCAGCCAACCTTTTCGCAGAAGATATAGTAACTTTGAACTCTTCTTTGTTGACCGACACGGTATTTAATACAGAAGAATTGATGAGGGTTAGAATAAATGTCACAGACAGTGATGGCAGAGGAACCATAAGCTCGGTCAAGTTTAATTTGACAGACTCTTCCGGCACAAAAGTAGTTGAAAACGCTGATATGACTGATATAGGCAATATAACAAACGTGGATCCAGGTAATACATACGAATATAATTATACCTTCCCATCAGATGCCGCAGACGGAACTTGGAATATTACAATAGAAGCCAGCGATGGTGAGAATTCAAGTATAAGAGAAAAATCTATTGACGTTAACGGATTATTCATTGAAGTTAAGGCAGTGAAAACTTATGAATCTTCTAGCAATGAAAATAACACATTTAATTTAGGAGACGTCGTTACTACCAAAGTAAACGTATCTCACGTAACAAGCGCTAGTAATCTAGAGAACGCTTTGATAAATATAACAATGGGTAACGGAACTCCTGCTGTTGAGAATGGAGACATGACAAATACGAAAATATATGCCGATGCCAAAATCAAGGAATATGAATATAATCATACTATAGGGTCGAATGATGATACTAGCGAGTGGACTATAGATATATGGGCAAACGAAAGTGCAGGAAATAGCGATACCAATAGTACTACTATAACAGTACAATCCCAAATAGAGCAGACCTCCATAGATGTGAAATCTCCTACAACGTATAATATAGAATATATAGCAGACAGTGATTTCGAAAGAGGCGACGATGTAATAATAAGAACCAATGTTAGCCATGGAGACGGGAAGGATAGTATAGACACTGTCCTCCTAAACCTTACGGCAGGGAACGGAACTGTTGTTGTGGACAGTACTTCCATCAAGAATAATGTTGCAAATTCCGGAACCAATTGGGAGCTTTATGAATATAATTATACATTAGGCGATGAAGCTGCAGAAGGTACATGGACAATTAAGGTGGAAGGGACAGATACTAATTCTAACGTGGATAGTGAAACTAATACATTTGAAGTGGTAATTCTAAAGGAAATAAAAATTACAATAAATCCGACCAGTCCTTATACTCTCAGAATAAATGGCACTGAAGAAGAAAGAAAAGGAGACCTGGAAGTGGGCGGAGGATAGACTTTTGTAGCATATTCCTAAATAATATACAGGTATCTTTATGGCATTTCTTAAGTTTGGAAAGAAGGACAAGAAAAAAGAAGAAGAGAAAGAATCAGAAAACAAAAAAGAAGACAAATTGATAGAGAAACCGAGAGATATAGATTCCATAATAGCGAAAAACTTAATGAAAACGGATTTTATTATTCTTCATCCAAAGGCTACGGTTAAAGAAGCGACTAAGATATTTCTTGATAACGAATTAGATGAGATACCAATAGTTGACAATAGAAATGTTATAGGAATATTAACAGAGAGAGATTTTCTCAGAGCAGTTGAAGAGATCTCATTTTCTTTAGGTACCGATGTTCAATCGGAAGAATATGAAAAAAGATTGGAAAAACTTGGCAAGAAAAGCGTTGAAGAGGTTTCTAGAAAGGACGTTTCTGTGGGGGAGAGTACGGGACTTTTTGATGTTATAATAACCATGGATGAAAACGGTCTAGAAACAATACCAGTAGTAGATAACTCAAATAAAATAGTTGGAGTAATCTATAAGCAGGATATTGTAAAAGAACTTTGGAGATTTCTATCTTAAAGGAATTATTTTTATAGAGGTTTATCTAATTTTAATTGGTGATATATGTGAAAGATGATACTTTTGATTTGGCTGACGAGTTTGGTCCTGAGAAGGTTGTCCATGTTTATGATCCTCTTACGGGCCTGAAAGGATTTACTGTAATACATAATACAGCATTGGGACCTGCAAAAGGGGGCATAAGAATGACGCCTTCTGTTTCAGTTGAAGAGGTTTACAGATTAGCAGAGACAATGACATGGAAATGTTCATTGGCTGAGCTACCGTTTGGTGGAGGTAAGTCAGGTATAATAGCAAATCCTCATGATTTTGACAAATCAAAGAAAATGAAATTAATGAAAGTGTTTGGTCGTTCTCTGCAGAACTTGTCTCCAAGTGAATATGTAGCAGCTCCTGATGTTAACACGGCCGAGGAAGAGATGAGATCTTTTGTTTCTGGTAACGGAGATTTACATTCTGCTACAGGAAAGCCTGGTAATTTATGCGTTGGTCCGGGTGAGAAGTGTGGGATACCTCACGAATATGGATCCACAGGGTTCGGAGTAGCTCATTCTACCAAAATAGCCGCAAAAGAGGCAGGAATTAAATTGAAGGGAGCTTCTGTAGCAATAGAAGGTTTTGGAAATGTAGGAACATTTGCTATGAAACATCTTACTGATATGGGAGCTAAGATAGTAGCGGTTTCCGATAGTAAAGGAGTTATTCACAACGAAGAAGGTCTAGACTTTGAAAAGTTAAAATCTGTCAAGAAGACAGAGGGTACTGTTGTAAAATATGAAGATGGCGAGAAGCTTGACAATAAGGATTTATTTGAACTAGACGTAGATATTCTAATTCCAGCTGCTTTACCTGACGTAATAAATGAAAAGAATTACAAAAAAATAAAAGCAAAGGTAGTAGTTGAAGCTGCTAATATACCAACGACTCCAGAAATAGAAGAAAAATTACATGAGAGAAATATACTAGTAGTTCCTGATTTTGTTGCAAACGCTGGCGGTGTCATAAGTAGTTATGCTGAATTTGCAGGAAAGAATCCCGAAGATATGTTTAAATTGGTTAAGGAGAAAATAACAAAAAGTACTAGAAAAGTTCTAAAAAAAGCGGAGAAAGACAAGATAAGTCCTAGGGACGCTGCTATGGAAATAGCAGTTTCTAGAGTGAAAAAAGCTATGGAAGAAAGAGATAAGGAGTTAAGTGATTGATATGGATATAAACGGAGATAATTTTAAAGAGAAAATAAAAACAGGTAATTCTGTAGTTGATTTCTATGCTGAGTGGTGCGGACCGTGTAAAAAATATGGGCCAATATTCCATGACTTTGTTGAGAATTATGAAGGTAACGTAGAGGTAAACTTTGGTTCAGTTAATGTAGACGATAATCAGGAACTAGCCCAAGAACAGGGCGTTATGTCAATACCTACTACTTTATTTGTAAAAGATGGGGAAGTAGTAGAATCTGTTACGGGAGTAATGGATAAGGATCAATTAAAGGAAAAGATAGAATCTAATTTCTAGTTCCAGAACCTTCTAGTCCTGGCAAACTTTCTTTCTTCTTCTAATATATCTTTCATCATATCATCCCTATCATCTTTCATTTTTGCCAATACTCTAGATGATGTTTGAGGACCTAAACCTCTTCCCGCCTGGACTATTATAGCGTCCTTTCCGTATGCGACTACAAGATCAGATGATCTTTCTAACTTATTCAATATTTTTTGCTGTTTTGAATCTAAACTCTTACCATTTTTGCTTTTGTTTACTACTTTCTGATATTCCCTGT
Source organism: uncultured archaeon (assembly GCA_964418905.1). Classification (GTDB taxonomy): domain Archaea; phylum Aenigmatarchaeota; class Aenigmatarchaeia; order CAYQNF01; family CAYQNF01; genus CAYQNF01. Next base: position 12,810 of record CAYQNF010000012.1, read on the forward strand.
GATGAGGCTTAACTACTGAAAGTAGGTGCGATTCACATGAATTGCATTCGGGATCCTCGTCGAAATAGTTAATGGGTCTAGGGGGTGTCATATTGCCGCATTTCATACAAAGAAGTCTCATTTTTGTATTCATTAACCTTTCTTTGAATACTTCGAAAATCTCTCTTTCCGCTTTCTCTGGTTGTATTACTTCACGGGCCTGTGATTGTAAACCGGCTTTTCCTATAGGACTTGGACCTTTCTCGAATCTTATTTCTATATTTCCGTTGTTTATGTCTTCCACGACCTTTTTGGCATTTCCGACATCCATCTTGTCTACCATTACTTCTCTCATAGCTTCTTCATACAGAAGCGATCCCCTAAAGCTTCTGATAATTCTCTTTACGTTTATCTTGGAGTAATCTGCATCCTTCCTAATGGCCCCGAATCTCTTGGCTATGTGTAAAAATCTCCATTTGAATAATTCTGAGCGGTCCAATGAGACCCTGATCAAGGACTCTATTTCTTCTGGTTTTAGATCTTTCAATATTCCCTCAACTTTCTTAGCGGCTTCCGGTAATTTTATTGTAATTCTATAAGCATCGCTTCTCAAACCTACAGACCCGTATTCGGATGAAAGCATGACACTTATTACACGCCCTAGGGTCTCATTTACAAGAGAGCCGAAGCATGAATGTATAATCAGAAATTCTCCCTGTCTTTCGAAAACTATGGTTTTATCGTCTGGGATGAAGTAATCTTTTTGCTTTTCTATATAATCAGACATCTTCTTTGCAGCAGCCTCTGAAACGGGGTAATTATCAACTAAAAACTCTACAGGATTCTCAGCTTCAGCTATCTCTCTTCTTATCTTTCCGACACCTTGACCTATTTCGTGAGGAACAGGTATCATTTCTCCTTCCCAACCAGGTATTGTAGCTTCTATATCCTCTACGGGTTCTACTGTTATTTGATCTCTGTGCATTCCTATAACCTTCCAAGGACGTCCTTTTACTATGAAGGTGTCTCCCGGATCCGAAGCGTGGAGAGCTACGAACTCCTCATCCAATACTCCTACACTTGTATCATCGAGACCATTCACTACCTTAAATTGTCTTATACTAGGTATCATGCTGAGATTGTTGTAAAAACAGTTCCAGGTATTACTCCCACGACCTATGGTTTTTTCATTGTTCCAGATAAGCCTAAGGTCTGACATCTCTTCCAACATTTCTTCAAATTCTTCTTTCTTTAGATCTTTGAAACAGTATGCCTTCTTTATGGTCTCAAACGCTTCCTTTTTTGATATTTTGTATTTGTCCAGAGCTAGAGCTAGAATCTGATTTGAAAGAACATCCCATGCTCCTCTGTGTAATTGAATAGGTTCTATGTTACCCTCGAGTCCATGCTTTGTTACTATAACAGATTCGAATATATCATCAGGTTCTGTAGAAATTAAGATACCCTTAGAGACTTTTGTTATATGATGACCCGAACGTCCTACTCTCTGTATTAACCTAGATGCCTGCCTAGGACTCATGTATTGAAGAACCAGATCTATCGAACCTATGTCTATTCCTAATTCCAATGAGGATGTGCATACTATGGTTTTTAATTCCTCATTTTTGAATTTCTCTTCGGTCTTAAGTCTAACTTCCTTTCCAAGAGATCCGTGGTGGATATCATGTTCAAAATCAATATTCATTGTTCTGAGCCTCGAAGATAGAACCTCTGCGAAAACTCTTGTATTTGTGAATATGAGAGATGATCTATGTTCTTCTATCAGATTCTTTATGGCGTTCAATCTTGCCGCTATTTCGTCTCCTAAATATAACTTTTCTGCTAATTTCTTATCTTCTTTTTTAACGTCAGGAGAATCTACTATTATATCATATTCTTTACTGCTGAGAGCCTTGACTATCTCGTAATCCCTGTCACCGGTAAGAAACTTTGCAACTTTTTCAGGAGAGCCTACCGTTGCAGAAAGACCTATCGTCTGAAAGTCTCCTGCCAGATTTCTTAATCTTTCAAGAGCTACGCTTAATTGGACCCCACGCTTACTCGCGGCCAGTTCGTGGACCTCATCTATTACTACAAAATTAAGATTCTTGAAATGTTCTTTGAAGTTAGACCCAGGCATTACGGCCCCCAACATTTCCGGCGTCATTATCATCATATGTGGAGGATGTTCGCTCTGTTTTTGTCTTTCGTATTGGGTCGTATCCCCGTGACGAACCGCTACTTCCATGTCTAGCTCTTCTGCCCACCACATTATTCTATCCAAAATGTCCCTGTTAAGTGCTTTTAATGGAGTTATATATAGAATTGAGATAGGTTTTCTATCTGTTTCTAGCCAGCGGTCCCAAACCGGCAAAAGACAGGCTTCAGTTTTACCGGAACCTGTCTGAGATATGACCAAAGTGTTTTTACCTGCCCTTATAGGAGGTATACCTTCATTTTGAGCTTCCGTTGGCTCATCAAATCTTTTGTTTATAATTTTTTGCATCTTCGGGCTTAGTTCTTCGAAAACCATTTGAACACCTTAAATTATAACACTGTTATATTTAGATTAGTCATGATATTACGAAATGGAGTATATACTACTCCGATGCATATATTACATATAGGAAAATATTTATAGTGATAACATGGACACTGAGAGAGCATTGAAGCAGTTTAATGAAATGAAAAAATATCTCGAAGATGTTAGACTTGCAGCAGAAGAGTGGGACGAACCTTGGAAGTGTCTCATCTCTACCATTTTATCGGCGCGTACCAGGGATGAGGTGACCATACCAGTCGCTACAGAGCTTTTTGATGAGTACGATACTGTTGAGGAGCTAGCAGAGACCGATCTCAAGGAGGTTCGTAGGATAATAAAACCAATTAACTTTTACAAGAATAAATCTCGCTATATTATAAAATGTGCCAATGAGTTGGTGGATGAATATAATGGAGAGCCTCCTCATGATTTTGACAAATTGATTAAATTAACTGGAGTCGGAAGGAAGACAGCCAATGTTTTCCTTTCAGAGATGGGATACGATGCCGTTGGAGTGGACACTCACGTTTTTTATATTAGCCGTTATCTAGGTTGGACCGCTGGCGAGAAGCCTAAAGACGTAGAGAAAGATCTTGAAAATTTATTTCCTAAGAAATATTGGAAGATAATAAATCAGATTCTAGTAAGATTTGGAAAAACTTATACGAGCAGAAAAGAGAAAGATAAATTACTGGATAAAATTAAAAAAATAAAATAACATGGGTCATGAGCTACCCCTTATCACATCATGCTTTCGCATTCGATCTGGGACGGTGCTCTTGGTCATCCCCATCTTCATTTTACTATATTCTACGTATTTAATCTTAATGTACTATTTTGATGTCCGCAGCGTATGCTGTATTTTCATTTACCATTACCGGGTTGATGTCCATCTCTTTGATTTTTTCTTTTGTTGCTATCTTGCTTACTTTTAGTAGCATATCTTCCAGAGATTTTATGTCTGCTTTGATGCCTCTAAACCCTGATAATATTTTATAGCCTTTAATTTCTTCAATCATTTCTCTAGCGTCTTCTTTGGTTATAGGACATGCTCTAAATGATACATCTTTGAAAACTTCTACAAATATTCCACCGAGACCAAATGCTATAATGGGACCAAATGTTGAGTCTTGTTTTGTTCCTATGAAACATTCAATTCCTTCTACTTGGTCCTGAACTAGAATACCGTCTATGTTTTCTGATATTTTTTTACTCTTTGAAATAATGTCTTTGTAATTTTTGATTAGCTGATCTTTGTTTTGAATATTTGTCTTAATTAAATCATGTTCAGTTTTATGTAATATATCCGGAGAAAGAATTTTCATTACAACAGGATAACCGTTTGATTCTGCGAAGTCTATAGCTTCTTTTATGGTTTCTGCTAATTTTTGTTTTGGCGTTCTTAGTCCATACTTCTCAATAAGTGTCATAAATAATGCTTGAATAAACTAGAATAAAAATATTAGAGAAAGAAGAAGATTGGAAGGTTTTTACTCTTCCGCTTCTACTGGTTCTTCTCTTTGAGCCATTGGT
>CAYQNF010000013.1:0-11851 GCA_964418905.1 uncultured archaeon
ATAAAAATAAAAAGGTTTATGTAGGTATTTGGTTATTCTATATCTACGTTTCTTGTTTTTCTTTTTTCGGTTTTGGGCATTAATATAGACAACACTCCATTTTTGTATTCAGCTTTTGTGTTGTCAGGGTCTATATTATAAGGTAATGTCATAGATCTCTCAAAACCGCGAAACGATCTTTCTGTTTTTAGATAGTCGTCCCTTTCTTCTCTTTGTTCTTCCGAATGTTCTACTTTTATATCAAGAGAATCTTCTGTAACGTCTAGTTGTATATCTCCTTTTTTTACGCCCGGTAATTCAATCTCTGCTATTAGATCTTTTTCTGTTTCCTTTAGATCTATCAGAGGTTGTCTGAATAACTCACCGCTTGTGTCAAATGATTCCATGAACCTATTAAATCTTCTATTCATTTCTTCTTGAAATTTTCTCATTCTATCAAACGTATCTTCAGTCATATCATCACCCCTTATATTTAATTCCATAACATCGATTATTTAAAAAATTAATTTTAGATAGTTATTTCTTTTTTCTATCTCTTATCTTTTTTATAATATAAACAATCACACCAAAGACTGAAAGGAAAAATATAATCCATAGCATTATCTCTTGTCTATATAAAAAATAAAGAAGCATAAGCATTGCAAAACCTATGCCTATATTCTCAATTGGTCTCTTTTTAGTCATATTATCAAATAATATATGACTTTACATTTATTAACAGTAATCTATTTGTTGCCCCAGAGGTCCTGAATAGTCCGATAAGAATCTTTAGGGATTCTTTCGCCTTCATTCTCTGTTATTTCAACTATACCAAAACATTCCTCTGAGAACCAGTTGTCATACTGACTACTGTTATGAGGCAATTTCCAATCTTTTTCACATTCCCTTGTGTCCGGGTTACCGGACTTCCACCATTCATCCGACCATTCGAATATTATAACCCCGATAAAATTGTCTTTCTTATTTAATTTTTCCCACGTGGAAGATATAATCTTCGATTGATTTTCTTGGTCTTCCATTCCCAGATCCGAATTCCACGAATCCGCTCCTGTTTCTGTTATTAAGACAGGTTTATCAGTTTCATAATCTTCATATGCTTCAAAGAACCAATCCCATGAATTTTCATTTAGGGTGTATTCATTTGCTCCATAAACGTCTACGTTTTTAGACATGTCTCTAAACTCTTCTACATCCTTCAAGTCATTATTTGCAGTCGTAACAGGATGGTTCGGATCCTCTTTTTTGATTTCTACTGCTATTTCATCCAGTAGAGAATACCAGTCATTTACGTCTTCTCCCTTGTAATCATAGTTTATCTCATTTCCAACGAGCCACATTAATATAGCTGGATGGTCTTTGTATACTTTCACCATTTTTATTGCTCTCTCTTTTACATCTTCTCGAATTTCGCTATCTGCAGAATTTTTTCTTACAGGGCCCGAAGTTCCCATAATAATCTTTATTCCATTTCTATCGGCAGAGTCCAGTACTTTATTTAGCTCAACAGGAGTTCCCAGATCCTGGACCCTTATTGTGTTTATCCCGGCCGATTTCATCATGGCAAAGTCCTTTTCGTATGAATCTCCGTTTATCCATAACGAATACCCATTTTTTAGCGGATCTTCTCCAGATGAAACGGGAGAATAGAAAACTCCTCTTACTTTATATGGAGACCCATCTACAAGGAGAGTACCGTTTTCTATTTTTACAGTTGAAGGTTCCGTTTCTTCTGGTATTGATTTTATTGTATTATATATGGGAAATCCTATAATTGAAGCTATAGCTAACCCTACAAGTATTAAAATAAAAATAAATTTAGGGGAGGTATCCATCTAAACACCTCCCGTTGTTACGCCGTTTATCCATTCACTATATGCAGGCTTTTTTATTCCGTTTTCGTTTATCAAACCGAAATGTCTGTCTTCCGGATCTTCAGATTTGCTTGCATCCACGAAGTTTCTATACATTACTATTCTTGTTCCTGTATCTTTCAGAACCTCAGTCCTTTCAAACAATTCCCCTAATATAGTTTTCTGTGTGTTTTCAAAATTATGACGGCTCGAAATAGCCAAGTCATAAAATATTATGGGCTTGTCGGGGAAATTTTGCTGTAGGAACTTACTTGCTTCTACAGATCTTTCCGGAAGAGTCGAATATTCAGTTAGCGAATTTTCCGGATATTTAACTACACCCTGGTAACCGACCATATCGGCAGTTTCTATAGAATTTGAGAATCTAAGCCAATCGGCTCGTCCCCAGTTTCCAAATCCTATTACAACGTCTATATTTTCACCTTCGTGCAGAATATTGGTCATTCTTGTCAAATGTTTGTCAAAACCAGACCAATCTCCGGTTCCGTGTTTATTGAATTCTGGTTCCAATACTACTATAGATCTCTCTTCTCCCATCACGGAATCTGTGGCACTTCTTAGTCTTTTTGTCATTCTTTCCCAGTCATCCAAATTTTTGTCTTCAAATCCGTTTTGTATCTTCTCCGGAGTCGTGTCATCTCCCCAGTAACGCCATAAAATTACGGGTGTGGTTCCATTTTCCTTTATTTTCTCCAGCGAATCTTTGTAGAAATCCCAAGAGCTCTCGTTTCTTCTCATCCAAGATCCGGCATCTATAGATATATATTCAGGTTCCCAACCATCGTTTTCGTAGTTTAAGGAACTCATATCGCTACCGAAGCTTATCCTTTTTTCAGGAACTTCTGTGTTAACCTCTTGGTTATCCTTGTCTAGGTTGGTATCATCTTTTACTTTTATAGTCGTGTCTATAACACTTACGCCATAGTAAGAGAGTGCAAAATATGCACCAGCTATTCCAATGGCAACAATGATACCTATTGCGCCTATAATTTTTTTCATAACATCCACCTCCAATGTGTTTTATGAAATGTCTCATAGCATTTGTCTATACTAATGAGCATTAGCGTATCGTCTGATTTTCTACTTTCCCATTTAAAATATTTCTTCAGGTATGTCCTCAGGATTTCTAGATTTTATATATTTCTTAACCCTAACAGAAGGGCTCCTATAGGATTTGTATGCGTAAAACGGTGCGCATAGGAATATAACAGCGTATAACAGTAACCAAAATACCAAAAGTAATTTGGTGATTTCGAAATTACCCAAGAGGAAAAATTCTACTCCTGTTTTTACAACAACGGCTACGGCAAGCGCAACTAATATCGCGAAACACGTGCTTTCGAACTTGTTGATACTTACTGATCTCTTCAGAGCTTCCATTTTCGAGGGCCTCGATAAATGGGTTTTTTCTGTCCTTATGAAAGCTAGGTTAAATCCTAAAAATGATTTTATGGCTGCAAATGTATTATTGAATTTTATAGCAAACCAAGTGCCCATAACTCTCATAGTTTCTACCATAGTAAGACCCATGCTATCCTTTAGAGTTATATAAAGTCTTGAAATTCCATCCATAAGGAGGAATATAGGTACCAATCCAATTAGCCATATTTCTCTCTGGTGATGCGTAACAAATGGAAGATTGAATATCTCTCCTACCGCAAGCCATGCAATTATCGCAGATATGATAAGAATCCATATTCCATCAAACCAATGCACTCCCCCCACTAGGAAGTCAAATTTTTGTCTTAGTGATAATTTCTTTGAAAATATAAATTTCCAGAAATGGCTTTTCAATATTTTTACTCCGCCGAAGCTCCATCTATATAGCTGTTTCTTATAGCTTTCGTAATCTCCTGGGACCAGACCTCTTCCATATGTCTCATTTATGTAAAGAGATTCGTAATCTTTGTGTAGAATACGTACAGACAGTTCGGCATCTTCGCAGATGAAATCTTCGCCCCATCCGCCCACGTCCTCTAATATTTCCTTTCTTACGATTCCCATTGTACCTGCAAAGATTATAGCATTTCCTTCATTTCTTGAAGGCATAACCACTCTGTAAAAATAGCTATCCGCATAATAGTATTGCTCTGTCAGGTAATTCTCATATTTGTTTCTATAATCTTGCGGAGTCTGGATAAAACCTAATTCATCATTAATAAAGTACCCGACAACGTCTCTCGGGTAATTTGACTCAATTTGATAGTCTGCATCTATAACGGCTATTAAATCCACGTCATCGGATGTCTTTTTTAATCCATAATTAAGGGCTCCCGCTTTGAATCCTTCTCTCCCAGGTCTAGTTATATAATCTATATCATTTTTCTTGCAGAACTTCTTTATGGGCTCGGAACATTCTTTTTTAGTGGAGTCGTCCAGCACCATTATATCATATCTATCTTTTGGATAGTCTGTCCTCTTTATTGATTTTAGCGTATCTATGACTACCTCTGAAGGCTCATTATAACACGGTACATGGAATGCTACTTTTGGGAGATAGTTCTCCGAGAATCTCATATTTCTAGAGTGCCTTTTCCATCCCATATTTGTCCAATAGTCAATCGTGTAAAAAGAATATAGAACAACCATAGTGAGGCTTGATAGCTCTGTTACGAATAAAACAATACTAAGAAGCTTATATTGGCTTGGTACCTGGGGAAGGGTTATTGTAAACGAGTATAATATATAACCCAACACGATTGCAACAAGGGCTGTGTATAACATTATGCCGCCAAAGCTCCATAAATTCTTGGAAACAGATATACCTACTATTAATCCCACGGAAATTGATATTATCTGCATAGGTGTAAATGAATATAGTGCCAATATGGTAGATGCGATATAACTTCCTTCTGTACCGTTAACTATCAAAAATCCTAGCATGTATACAATCAGACCCGCCAATGCTCCTAAGAAAATAGTTGTTGAATATAATGCAAATTTTCTGGACATTGCAACTGAAGCACCTAAAATGGCTCCTAATGTTATGAAAACCAGTTGTGTTATATTGAAAGTAAATGCTATAGAGTACAATGCGTCATATATTTGAGCAGGAACTACTTGAGACGGGCTTACTAGTAAGGTTTGAATAATAGGACTATTGAATAGAAATATAGATACGTAGGTCATTAGACCGAAAAGCGCACCTATAAGTAATCCTACAAATATTTTTAAGGTGGGACCATTTGCAGGTCCAATCCTTTTCTTTTTAGATGAGAAATTTAGAGGGCTCATTTAACCGCCCCGTTTGTTTTTATTTCAAACTCGCAACAGTCTGATCCCATCGCTTTACATTTTTTCTCTTTTATTTCCTTTACATGGTAGAGGTTATTAAAAGCCCCTTCAAAGAAACCAAGCTCGAAGCTACAGACTGGGGTTTTTGAATTCTTACTTCCATTACAGCCCCTACAATTTTCTATTCTTACAATTTTTTTCCCGTTACCGGATTTCACAAGTTTTGCTTTTGCATCTTCCATATAATTAAACGAGTTTATTATATCGTCTACGTCTTTTGCGTCCACTGAAATCCCAGCTTTGGATCCGAAAATGTATTTTTTTTCGTCTTCGGTTTTTTCGGGAGGAAGTTCGCTGTCAGATAAGCTACCCTGTTGATTTTTCCTGAATGTCAGGAAAATTATTATCAAAGGTACAACCAATATAACTCCAACCATTCCCCCTATTAACAAAATAAGCGAATTGCCGGATGCAATGAAATTGCCTACCTTACTTATACTCTCTCTTGATGTATTAATTACCGTATCAAATCTTTCACTTATAGAAGAGATTTCATTAAAATTGTCCCACCCTCTTTTAATGTCTACAGATGGATTATTTCCACTGTTATATTGGACAAACAATCCTATCGCTAGTGCTAACAATACGGCAAGGGTTAGCGAAACCGTTACAGGATTCTTCTTAATCTTCCCCCAAAACTTTTCTAGCTGTTTCATCTTCTTCACGCTCCCTCTGGCGCGTGCTGCCTTACATGAAATCGCTATTCAACAAAAATAAAAAATAAAATCATGTTTCTTCCATTAACAATTGTTTAATTATTGAATAACTTAGTATATAAACGTATTCCTTACTAAGATTCTACCAATGGTTTATTAAATAGGCATGTTAAGTAATAATAAGTAGTTTAGTTTTGCAGCATGGCAATAAGGAACGGTTTGTTAGAAAACGGTTTCTTGACGGGAACGATTGTTATGTTAAAATTAAACTTAGGTATCGCGACTTTATTCGCATTTTTTATAGTTTTATTTAGTACAAGCATCGGACTAGCTCTGCCAGAGAACTTCCAATCAACGCCAATAATAACAAGAGGGCTTGACCTATCTACGGGTTTTGAGATAGCCCCCGACGGCAGAATATTTATCACAGAACAAGAAGGGAAGGTGAAGATATACAAAAACAGAGAGCTTCTTTCCGAACCATTTATGGACCTGAATTCTTTCTCAAAGGGGGAGAATGGACTACTTGGACTTGAATTTGATCCAAATTTTGAAGAAAATGGATACCTATATCTTTACTATGTCGATGAAGAAAGAGAAGGGAATCTAATACGGGTAGATGCAACCGAAGATAAATTCACGGGGAATCCTACTCATCTTTTCACGCCGGAATTCAAGTCTAATAATATTCATCAGGGAGGAACAATTGAATTCGGGCCTGATGGTAAATTATACCTATCCCTCGGAGACAACGAAAATTCAGAAAACGCTCAAGATCTTACTAATTCTCGCGGAGCAATACTCAGATTAAACAAAGACGGTTCCGTCCCGGAGGATAATCCATTTGTAGACGAGGAAGATATCAGGCCAGAGATATGGGCATACGGACTCAGAAATCCATTCAGGTTCCAATTTGATTCGGTTGCAGGGACCTTATGGGTAGGTGATGTAGGCCACAACGATTTTGAAGAAATTAATATAATTGAAAAGGGAAAGAATTACGGCTGGCCTATATGCGAAGGTCCATGTGAAAATCCCGGAATGGAAAATCCTGTTTACTATTATGATCATATGGAAAACGGCAGTTTCAGAGGAGCTTCTGTCACTATGGGACCTACCTATTATGGAGACATGTTCCCTGATGAGTACAGGGGGAAACATTTTTTCGCTGATTATGTGAGGGGATATATAGAAATATTAGACGACGATCTAAATAATGAAATGTTCCACTCTAGAGCCGGTACAGTTGTAGATATGGAAATTGCACCTGACGGATCTCTTTACTATATGACTATTTTCCCTGGCGGTCTCTTCAGGGTTACATTTAGCACTACGGAAAAAATACCTGTTGCTGTAATCAGTTCTGATAAAACTGCTACAAACGATACTTCTCTAGAAGTCCAATTTACGGGAAGTAACAGTTATGACCCAGACGGAGATTCTCTAAGTTACGAGTGGGATTTTGGTGACGGAACAACGAGCACCGAACCAAATCCTGCAAAAACCTATAACGAAAAGGGGGAATATGATGCCGTTCTAATAGTAAATGACGGGGAAAACTATGCAAGCTCCTATCCTATAGATATAAGGGTTGGTGAAAAACCGAAGATTAATATTGAAAATCCCCCGGAAGGATATACATACAAGGCCGGGGATGAAATAAGCTATTTTATTTCCACCCGCGATGGTGAAGGAAGAGAGTTAAGTCCAGATAGTATAACAACCAACATATGGCTACATCATCAGAAACATGTCCACCCCTTCATACATAAAAATAAAGGAAATAGCGGAGAGTTTACCATACCTACTAGAGGGGAACCTTCCGCTGAAACTTGGTACAGAATAGAAGTGGACGTAGTCGATGAGGATGGAATAGAGAATGAAATGATCAGGGACATAGAACCAGAAACTGTCAATATAAACATCAACACGGAGCCGAAGAATTTGGAAATAATACTGGATGGTTCTCCTAAAGAGACTCCTACCGATACTGGAGGGGTTGTAAACTTTGAGAGAAAAATAGAAGCTCCTGAAATTCAATACATGAATCGTGAGACATATGTATTCTCCAAGTGGGCAGACGGGGGAGATAGGGTCAGGGAGATAAACACGCCAGATAGTGATGTCTCTTATACTGCTATATATTCCAAGGCTGGGAATGATTCATTTACCGGGGAATATTATGATAATAAAAACTTAGAAGGCGATCCTGTGTTCACGAGAAAAGATCCATTTGTGAGTTTTAACTGGGGATTCGATTTCTCCCCGGATCCTGACATACCCGGAAATGATTTCTCCGTAAGATGGACAAAGACTGAAAATTTCGAAGAAGGTAAATACACCTTCAAAGTGGAAACTAACGATGGAGCAAGATTAAAGATAAATGGAGATACAGTCATAGACAAGTGGTTTGACCAAGATACAACCACTTATACTGAAGACGTAAAACTTGAAGGAGATACGGATATAGTTCTTGAATATTATAAGTCTTCTGGTGAAGGCATAATAAGATTCGATTGGGAAGAAAAGAAAAATCCTGTAATGGAATTATTCTCAAGTATAATCGATTTCATAAAGGGACTATTTTCATAGCTTTATCCCTTTTCTTTTAGATTCTAAGATTTCTTCGAATTCATCAAAACTTTCTTCTAATTCTCCTTTATGAGATTCAACTGCGATAATATTACTACTGGAACTATGGTTAGGATAGTATGCTTGGATATGAAGGGGTCCATAAAAATCGCCTCCACTCATCAAAGATATTCTAACAGCTGAATTTCTTGTGTCATGAATAAATTTGCGTCCCATATCATACATATTAAATGTTTTAGGATGGTCTAAGAATCCGTCATGCGTTAAAGTGTCCATTAAGTTTCCAGGTATATAGAGCTTCACTGGTTCACCCTCGACTATCCACTCACCATCGTGCCTTATTTGAGGCTTGGGATACAAAAAGGTTTCAATGTCTCCTTTATCTGTCTTTTCTTCATGTAAGAAATAAGAAGTATATATGGAACCTTTATTCCTAATTTTTTTCCTTATTTCTTCGTTTTCGTCAAGTGCTTTAATTAGACTTTTCGGTGAGGCAAGTCCTCCGTCTATATCCATTTCTCTTAATGCCTCTTGAACGAGAAACGCATGCTCATACCAACTCCCCCGATGGAGATCTACCAAATGGACTTGATTAGACATAACAATACCCTTTTATCTTACATGAATAACTTTCAGAAAAAGCTTTAAATAACAATCCTAGTGATATGTACTTGGACTTATAATTCTTCTGCATTAACTGAATAATCAAATCTTCTATCAATGGAAAATAAATAGCTCTCTGTTTAAAGATTTTTAGATGGCGTATTGTTTATGGTTTCAGTTGATAGAGCAATGAAAAAACTTGAAGGTTTTAAAGATAGTTTTAAAGGAGAAAGTGATATACTCAGAGATGCTGAAAATATATCCCATCTACTTGAAAGATTAGAGGGAGCAAATCCGGAAGCTCCTTTATTTGTCAAAATGGAGATAGATCTAGTTCTATCTTTGAAAAAGAAAGACCCGTAGGAGAGGTTCTTGTTCTAAATGAAGAAGATGTAAAACTCTACACAGAGGAAAACCTATGCATAGAGATTGGTTACAAACAATCTCCGTGGAGAGTTTACAAACAGGGTAAAAATTTCAGAAAGGTTTCAGGTGGCGGAAAGATAAGATCTGGAGACATTTTATATATAGGACCAAACGGAACAAGCATTGGTTTGGGAAATGAAGGACTTTCTGTTACTGAATTAAGAAAAAGTATGATGAGGGATCCCGAGGTACCTGCTAAAATACTAAACTCCTTTTATAGATAAATATTTTCAACAATTTTCATAGTATGTTAAAGAGTAATTATATTTTCGCTCTCAATTTTATTTTTGATTGTTAAAAACCATTGTTCGTGTCCTTTATCATTCGGATGTAAGTTATCAACAGATTCAGTATGAGGACCCGATTCAAAATCAATAGACAGGGGATCTATATAGTAAACATTATCAAACTTAGACGATTCTTCCTCTAGAATTTCTGCATATTTTTTCTGATAAAATAGATAAAACGGTTTCGTTATTACAGGAAATGCTGTACTTTCGTGTATCTTACCCGGTCCGGCTACTATAACGTTATTGGACTTGTTAGAATATTTTTTGAAAACCTTCTTAGAATTTTCTCTTAAATCGGAAAAACTCTTGAATCTCATTACATTATTTGATGTTATAAACAAGACGCTTAGGTTATTTTTTGTTATTTTTCTATTTAACAAATCTTCTATTTTATCCCCGCTCGTTGCCATGTTTTCAAGCTCTACATTGTAACTTTCTCCTAAAAACGATCCAATTCTGCCACCCACGCTATTCTCTAGACTAGTTGCTCCTATACCTGCTCCTATACTATCTCCATCTACCAGAACTTTTATTTTTTCTTTATTATCTTCCCCAAATGTAAAATTTCCAGTATATGTATTGTTTACAATTTTTGAGGATTTAGATGTGGAATAAAAGAAATAACCAAAATCTATCAACAGTAGAACTCCGAGAACTATTATGACGGCCACTAGTATATCATTCATACAGCATCTTAACTTTAGAGTAATATAAAAAATTAATATATGCATCTATGACAAAAATTCTTTATGTCTGAAGTAGATATTCTCATAATTGGAGCAGGTCCAACTGGGCTTGCCATGGCTTCACAGTGTATAAGATACAATATTTCTTTTAGGATAATAGAAAAGAGAAAAGAACCCTCTAAAGAGTCCAGAGCACTTGCTATTCACGCTAGAACTATGGAAGTATTACAATATTTAGATTTATCGGAAACCTTTGAAAAAAGAGGTCTTCCCATAGAGAATATTAACATATATATAGAAGGCAAAAAGAAAGGCGGTTTCTCTATGAGTAATCTAGATACGTCCTATCCTTATGTTTTAAGTCTTGATCAAAGTGATACCGAACGTATTCTCGAGAAGCATCTGAAAAAGAATAAAATAAATGTTGAAAGAGAGAAAGAATTAATCAAACTTAAACAAAAAAATGGAAAAATTGAAGCTACGATAAAATCAAAAAGCGGTAAAAAGGAAAAAATAAATCCAAAATATCTAGTGGCTTGCGACGGTGCTCATAGTACTGTTAGACATGAACTTGATTTAGATTTCAAAGGGGGTAAATATCCTGAAACTCTTGCTCTTGCGGATGTAGAAGTAGAATGGCCCAATAACGCAGATGAAGGAGCAAGTGCATTTGTGAGAAAAGACGGAGTAATGGCATTGATACCACTGACCCATAAAAACAGGTATAGATTTCTTTGTACCTTACCTAAGGAAACAGAAGAATGTACATTGGATCTTGTTCAGAAGATATCCAATGAAAGAGCTATAAAAGGATTAAAATATAGTAATCCTGTATGGATGTCTATTTTCAGTATACATCATAGATATGTTCCTAAAATGAGAGAAGGTAATATATTCCTATTAGGGGATGCTGCGCATATACATAGCCCTGCCGGAGGACAAGGAATGAATATAGGAATACATGAAACAGACAACCTAGCATGGAAACTTAAACTGGTTCTAGAAGGTAAAGCAAGCGATAAGCTGCTTGATACATTCAATGAAGAGAGATATCCAATAACTAAAGATGTTGTAAGATTGACCGATTTATCAACAAGGTTTATGATTATGAATAATCCTGTAGCTAAAACTGTTAAAGGATTTTTATTTTCCCTGCTCGGAAATTCTGACATTGTCCAAAAAAGAATGAGAAAAATGCTTTCAGAAATAGAGATAGACTATCGTGGCTCTAGTTTAATAACAGAAAACTGGAGTGGTTCCGGAGGTATAGAAGCGGGAGAAAGAGCTCCTGATGTTAATATACCAGGAAAAGGTAGATTGTTTAATCTTCTACAGGACGGAAAGCATCAAATTTTACTGTTCAGTAAAAACAAAGAAGAAATAAAAGATTTTAAAAAATATCCAATTCTTATAGATCAGAATAAGAGTATTGT
>CAYQNF010000013.1:11861-15879 GCA_964418905.1 uncultured archaeon
AAAGTAAGCAGGAAATATGGAATAGAAGACGGGGGTATTTACACAATAAGGCCCGATGGGTATATAGGATTCAGGTCGAATTCAATTGATATAAATGGCTGCAGGAAATATTTCGACAATTTGATGTGAAAAGGATAATTAGAAGTTCTTTTTATTTTCCTCAGATAATTCTACAACCGATTTTATTCTTTTGGTTATAGTTCCAGGCCTTTTCGCTCTTAATATCCATCTTAGGTATGCTCTTCTTGTAGACGGAGGGAAATTGT
Source organism: uncultured archaeon (assembly GCA_964418905.1). Lineage (GTDB taxonomy): Archaea > Aenigmatarchaeota > Aenigmatarchaeia > CAYQNF01 > CAYQNF01 > CAYQNF01. The sequence continues at coordinate 12,128 of CAYQNF010000013.1, forward strand.
AGAAATTTTCTTTTGCTTTTTTGTTTTTACTAAATGCTTTTTCAAGCTCTTCAGGAACGTCAGGATTATCGGGTAAATCATAATCTAGTGGTTTCTTTTTCTTTCCTTCTTTATACATTTTTAGCCCGAATTTGGACATCTTACCCTTCTTAATTAATTCCTCTGCGTAGCTTAGGGTATTCTTAGACCACTTACTGTTCCCGTTTCTCCTTGAAAAGTTTTGATAATAGGTATCTTCATCTATTCTTTTAACCGTAGTATCAATCCATCCAAAACATATGGCCTCATCCATGGCTTCTCTGTTAGCCATATAGAACTTGCCTGTATGTTTTTTGTTTCTAACAAGACGAGCCTTTGTTTCTTTGAGATGATTTTCTTTAAGCCATTTTCTCCATTCTTCAATAGATTCGGGATGAATTTCTTTAATTTCTGTCATAAAATTAGCTATGTTTTAATTTTAATAAATGGAGCCACCGGTGGGGCATGATCCCACAACCTGCTCCTTACAAGGGAGCCGCTCTACCAGTTGAGCCACGGTGGCAGCTAAACAATCAATATTTTTTATCAGTAGTAAATAAATAGTTTACTTTCAAACCTAAAATTAGATAGAACCAATATAAATATGATCCATTATGCTAAACGATTCCGAATTAATTCAAAGATTGTTTAATTCTTTAGATAAGTTAGAGAGGGAAGCGCCTATCTGTATTCAATATCCCAAAGGGGGTAAATTTCTAGGCGAAATAGGCATATTCAACAAAGGTTTAGAATTAATTGAAGGAAAAAATCAAATTGAGTTTGAATATATGAAAGGCACTCCCAGGTATGTTAAAAGAAAGAAATTCCAAAGAAAACCAGAGGTAAATACTATAGTAAAGCCCTCTTATACTATCCACAACGCTAGAAGTCGCACAAACGATTTATTAAGAAAAGCAAAACTAAAGCTAGCCGATTACAGATCCGAATTAATGAATGACAACACGGTTATGCCGCATGTATTGAAGTGTCTTTATAGCGGAAAATAGCCCAAATTTAAGTCTTATTCTTCAATTATTCTTATGACCAGAAATACTACAAATTTCATTAGAAAGGCCAAAGAGAATATAAATAAACTAGAATCCAGAATGGGCATTGATCTACAAATATTAAAAGAAACTCTAGATAAAATAGATGAAGCTGATCCAATGGATCCTGTTATCAATATTTTCGATTCTAGGAACACTCTACCGGGCCAAGAAGGATTAATGGGCTATATAGGCTCATTAGATAGAGAAAAAAGGGTTAGATTTTCTCCTCAGGGTCATAAAATAAATAGACCTGCTCTATCTGTTAGATATGTCGACGATTCTGTAAGAAGTATACATAGTGATGGTAAAAAATTTAGAAGAGCCGGTTATACAACAGATACTGCCCCAGTTTATTTACTCGATCAAACCTTTGTAGGACCTAGAGAGATTGATACAGGTCTAGAAAAGCTTAGTATAGATAAAAGTGAATTTTTTAATCTCATAACAGAAAAATATCCAGACAACGTTGTAAATGACTATAAATCATTTCTCAGATGATTCTGTCTTGCTTATAGTCTCTTTGTTTTCAGTCTCTTTGTTGATAACAGCATGAGCTAATTGTTCTCCGCCTATAACTGCAGGGTAAACAACTACGTTAGCTCCTATTTTATGAAGACGATCAACGCTTTCATCGTTTGTAGCTTCTGCGCCTAGTATTAAATCTCCGTTTAATTCTTTAGCAGACATTATACAAAATACATTATTTGCATCGCTGTCCATTGTAGCAACCAAAGCTTTAGCGTTTTCTACCTTGGCCGATTTGAGAGTTTCAGGGTCCAAAGCACTTCCTCTTATTGATGGGATGTTTTTACTTTGTAATGATGTAATTTTATCTTGGTCTTTATCCACTACTACATACTCAGTATTATTTTTCTCAAAAGAATCGCATACGTACTTTCCTATTCTTCCATATCCGCAAACTATTACATGACCAGTCATATTTTTCATATTTCTATCTCCCATAAACATATGTTTGATATCTATAGTTATTATTAATTTCGCTATTTGGGTAAATACATATAGAGCAGTACCCATACCGGATACTACTACTAACATAATGAAAATCTCACTAAATAAAGTAGTTGGTCCAATTCCTACAGCTCCTATAGTCGTTATCATGCTAAAAATATAGAAAAATGAAGCTCTGTATGTTATTTCTTCTATAGTAGAAAATATAGCAGAACTAGTAAAGAGTAAAATTATAATTAAAAACAATCCGATCAAAACATTTCTATACTCTTCGTCCATAAACTAAATTAGAATCTCGTTATAAATAACTTTATCCTATTCATACTGGTATAGGTTTTAGTGCTCTATGGTTCCTTTTAATCAAAACACAAATATTTTAACTAAAAACAACAACCCTAGAAGTATTACACCCACGCCTATCATTTTTCTCAGTTTATTTGAATCTACCTTACTTGTGAAATATGCAGCAGCGGGGGTAGATAAAAGCCCTCCTGCAGATAGTGCTATAACAAGGGGCCAGTTGAATCCTGTCTGAGAAAAGAATATGAAGATAAAAGCGCCGAATAAACTTACTATTCCTTCTGTGAATGAAGTTATTCCGGCTATTTTTCTGCTGTCTACGCCTGATATAATCTGCCCCCCTGCTAATACGGGACCATATCCTCCTCCGGACATTCCCTTATTGAATGCAGCAACTGACCCTGTTGCTATTATCCGAGGCCATGAGAATTTACTTTTTCTCTTTTCCTTGAATAAGACAAGCAATCCGACCGCTATGACAAGAAGTCCTATGTAAAGTTCTAGTACCAGTATCGATATTTGGTTTGCGACAAAGGTACCTATTCCTATAGCTATTATGCCAAAAGACGCAAGAACTAATGCTATTTTTAATTCTTTTCCGTCATGGCTTATGTCTATATTTTTGAAAATATGATGAGATGCTCCTGCTACTAAACTTAGAATTGAGCTTGTTATCAAAACTGCTGGTATAACCTCTAACGGCGGAAATCCTAATAATATTAGGATAACAGTTATACTACCGAATCCCATACCTAATGATGCATCAAAAAATTCTAAAATGAATGCAATGACTCCGATCAGAATTAATATTTCGATAGCTGCCATTGTTAAAAATTATATTTCATTCTATAAGAAGATTGGTATATACTTCTATTTAGATTCCAGCCAATTCCAAACTCTTGCGCCTATCCATCCAGTAACAGCTCCGCACAAAAATGCCAGAATTACTCCATATATTGCAATACTAAGCTCAAATGAATGTCCTCCGGGGTATGACAAGAAATGCAGTTTAAATGTCCATTCCTTGAATGAGCTGCTTAAGGCGGATAATGTTACCCAGCTTAAGTGCCATATGGAAAATACTGTTCCTAGTGTCAACGCAAAGTTCTTTTCGCTTATTTTCGTTTTAGACATATAATTACTTACTTTCTTTTCCGTATAATAGTTATAGTCCATATTTACTTTTCACAAAACTCATTAAATTTGCTGTTATTGTCAATAATACTATAATCGATACAACAATAGCATAGATTCCTATGTTTGCATATCCTATCCCCGTTACAAATCCTATCCCTAATAGTATAAGGGTCCATACAACTGCGTTTAGTAATACGTGAAAAGTAAATCTCCCTATCTTTATTCCGGAGCTTCCCGCAAGGAATGGAGTAAATGTTCTAGTTATTGAGTTAAATCTTC
>CAYQNF010000014.1:0-15475 GCA_964418905.1 uncultured archaeon
CTCTAGTTAACGTTCTAATAGATTCATGTTTTGACATAAAAAATATTATCGTAAAACCTTTAAATTTGTGATTATGTCTTTATTGTTATCCCGCCGGCGGTCAACATGTGTTAATAGCCGATTCATGCAGGCTTAATGTGCACGTGAGTTACCGGCGGGGGATAATATTTCATTTAACGGAGGAGTCTCATGTATACAGGTTGGATAATTAGCGATAGTTTAGAGAAAGAAGATTTTCTTTCTGAAGTCGAAATAACAAAAGAAGAAACAGAGAAAGACCCCGAAACCGGAGATTCTGTAACATTTTATACTGTAGAGATAGATGACGAGATTATAGACAAGATAACAGGAAAAATGGAAAAATCCTTGAAAAATGAGTGGTATGTCCATTTGACAAACGGAGAAAATCTAATTATAGTTTTTAAAGACAGAACGTTTAAAATGGAATTGGATTCAATGGGAGAAGACACAGGTTTCGGTGTTATAGATTTCAGAATAAGACCACAAGAAGCCGAAAAGTGGCAAGAGCTCCTTACATATGCTACAAAAGAAGTAAATGTCGACCTTAATACTATGATTAATGTAGAATGGTACTGATTTCATGAAAATAGAGGCAAAAGTATCAACAAATTGTAAAAAACAGAAAATAAAGTACGAAAAATCGATGAATTTATTCAAAATTAGGGTAAAATCTCCCCCAGAAAGAGGAAAAGCGAACTCTGAAATCATTAAAATGTTCGATAATTTGGGTATAAGGGCCGATATTGTGTCCGGACTAACTAGTAACAAAAAGCTTATTAAGCTTGATATTAAAGATAAAAGTAGATTAATAGAAATAATTCAAGATTATGCTAAATAATCGGAAAAACCATAGGACGCGGGAAGTACCCGAAGAATTGGTTGGAAAAATATCAGAATTTAATGCTCCTATCATCGTAGAAGGAAAAAAGGACGTAGAGTCTTTAGAAAAGATAGGAATTCAGAACGAAATAATAAAATTATCCGGTCGTCCGCTATATGAATTATGCGTGGACGTTTCGAGAGATTATGATGAAGTCATAATATTAACGGATTATGATTCGGCTGGCCACAAAATAGCGGCCAAGTTAACTGGTTTTTTCCAACGTTTGGGTACTAAGGTGAATTTGAAATTAAGAAGAGAAATCTTTGCTAATGTCACAGTTAGTACAGTAGAAGCCCTTCGATGACCTGCTTGTTCTATGAAGAAATTAAACAAAGGGTGATTAAATATGGGAAAATTAGCTCAAAACGTAGCTAAATACTTAGTTAAAGCGAAGCTCGAGGCATCGGGAGTAGTAGAAAAACCAGATGTTATTGGAGCTGTCTTCGGTCAGACCGAAGGTTTACTCGGTAATGATCTAGATTTAAGAGAATTACAGAGAACAGGAAGAATTGGTAGAATAGAAGCGGAAATACAGTCAAAAGACGGTAAGAGTACCGGGACTATAACAATACCATCTTCTTTAGACGCATCAGAGACTGCTCTAATTGGAGCATCTTTGGAAACAATAGAAAGAATTGGTCCTTGCGACTCTGAGATACAGGTAGTTGAAATACAGGATCTTAGAGACAAGAAAAGAGACTATGTAATGGATAGGGCCAAACAACTTCTAGGATCTTTATCAGATGAAACATCTCTGGAATCTCAGGAAGTTTCTGAGAATCTTAAGGAAGCTGTTAGAGTAAAGGCTATAGACAAATACAAGGGACTGGATTGCGGTCCGGATGTAGAGGAATCTGACGAAATTATAATAGTAGAAGGAAGAGCAGATGTTCTTATTCTACTTAAGAATGGAATTAAGAACGCTATAGCTGTTGGAGGAACTTCAGTTCCAGATCCATTAGCGGATCTTTCAAGAACTAAAAACTCTGTAGCTTTCCTTGACGGAGATAGAGGCGGAGACCTTATCCTAAAGGAGCTTCAGCAAAGATCAGATCTTGACTTTGTATGTAGAGCTCCACAAGGGAAAGAGGTAGAAGAGCTTACAAAGAAAGAGATATTCAAGGCTCTTAGGGAAAAAGTCCCTGCAAAGAACGCTTCTTACATATCCGAAAGTAAAGGAAAAACTAAATCCAAGTCCAAAAATGGAAGAAAGAAATCCAAGAACGGTAGAAGAAAAAAGAAAAGAAGCTCGAGAAAAAGGAAGGTAAGAGTACCTAAGGAACAAAAAGAACAGCTTCTTGAATCCATAAGTGATATGATTGGTACAAAAGCAGCCAGTCTTTACGATAAGGATTTGGAGATTCTTGGAAAAGTTCCTTTGAAGGAGCTTAAGAATTCTCTAAGACAAGTAGACGATGTTTTCGCCGTTGTTATAGACGGTACAGTTGACAAGGAAATTGTCAGAACTGCAGAAAGGTATGAAGTACCTGTAGTTGCAGGAGAAAAGAAAACAAGAGTCAAGTCTGGGGAAGTAATGATTTACGACCAGAAAGATCTAGAGTAGGGTTTTATACCCACTCTTTTCTTATTTTTATTATGAGTTTTAAGAAAAAGATTGAGAGAGTTAAAGCACTAGATGAAAATATTTTACTTGTTAATTTAGAAGAAAGTAGAGATCCTAATTTTACATATTTGACTGGAATGGAGAGTAGAACATCCTTCATGTGGATTCCTAAGGATAAGGATCCTATAGTTATAACACATGAAATGGAATCAAGAAGACTAGAGGATATACCTTACGAAGTTGAGGTTACAGATTCTATTTTTGAGAAAGTTAATTCCTTAGTTACTGGAGAAAAATTTGGAATAAATGGAAGGATTGTTCCATATAACCTAGGAAGTAAGTTAGACGGTAATGTTTTTGATATATCCGAGGAATTGTCTAAAGTCAGGGAAATCAAGACGAAAGACGAGATTGAAAAAATAACCAAAGCCCAAAGACTAGCTGAGAGAATATTCAAAAATGTTTCCATAGAGGAAGGAATGAGGGAAATAGACATAGCCAAAAAAATCAACATAGCCGCCATAAGGGAAGGGGTAGAGACTTCTTTCGAAACTATATCAGCCGGTGGAGTAAACGCTTCATCCCCTCACCATACATTTTCAAGAGATAAAATCAAAGGAGTATTTTACCTGGATTGGGGAATTAGAAATGAGAATTACTGTAGTGATTGTACAAGATCTCTAGTTTTCTCAAAGAAATATGAGGAGCCTTTGAACAAAATATCAGAAGCTATAAAATCGGTCGAGGATGTACTTAAGCCTGGAGTAAAAGCAAGTGAGATGCATAACCTGGCGGTAGAAAAGTTAGGAAAATATTCTGATAAATTTATTCACAGTTTAGGCCATGGTATAGGCATACAGGTTCATGAAGGCCCAAGTCTTTCTCCCAAGAGTGAAGATACTATAGAAGAGGGAATGGTCTTTACCGTAGAGCCTGGGATATATGCAGACAAGTGGGGTCTGAGAATTGAGAATATGTATGTCATGACAAAGAAGGGAGCAAAAAGAATAACGAAGCTTCCTAATATTTTAGGTTAGGCTTTCATAGACTCGTTTAATTTTATTTGCATTTCCGTTAGCGCTATTTCATCAGTTAAGCCTTTTCCTAAGGATGCGTCATCCCAAGTTCCTGGAGGGAGACAGTCTATTAATTCTATTCCTAGTTCTTCGCAGGCTTTTTCTGCGCCCTGTCTGCACTCTGAGGTAGGTTTCATGAAAACTGCGAACTTAGTATAATGATCTTTATGTTTTTCCAAGTATTTTTTCACACGTTCATATGTGACCTCTATTAGCTTTTCTTTTATCTCTGGAGTCTCTTCCCATTCTGGCCAGTCGTATGAGTTGAAAGGATAATGATTTGAGTATTCGACAGGTATAACGCCAGGATTACTTAGTACGATTTTATGAATCCTCGCTTTTGATTTAACATCTTTCAGACCGGAATCTATTGCCTTATGAGTTTTACTGTTAGTGTAAGGCTTCCTGAACGAGCAGGGTACAAACATTAAGATATCTTTGTCTGAAGGAGGCTCATAGAACATTAGGAAATAATCTTCCCATACTTTGTAGTAAGGATGGAGTAACTGTTCTTCTCCAGCTCCCTTTATTTTTTCTTGTTTTTCTTTAGGGAATTTAGGCATGAATGCGAAATTACTGTCATCTAACTCCACCTTTGGATTATCTTTCCATTTTTCCGTTACTTTGTAGAATTCATCTATTGGAAGAGGACTCCAATTCCTTGAAATCCACATATGGAATAAGTGAGATTTATTATGAGGATATGTGTTGATTAAAGCCATAGAATCCACTTTGTCCATTGCGTATTCTACTACTTCGTCTAAAGCTTCTTGAACGTCGTCAATGTTTGGAGGATTTACAAGAATGTAAGCACGGGATCCGAAGCCATGTTTTCTTAACTTAGCGACAGCTTCTTCATATTCTTTGTTTGTGAAACCTTTTCCTATTTTTACTCTTTGTTCATCACTTGCGACCTCAAGTCCTATAGCTATGGTTATTTTTAGATTATCTCTCTTCATCTCTTCCAATTTTTCGTCTGTTATGAATTTTGGAAGAGCTTCTGTTATAAGATGATTTATTTTATCGCTTTTGCTCAATTCATCTAGAACATAATTCTGAAATTCTGGAGGAAACTGTTCATCATCTAGGAAAGAGCCGGAAGTGAATATCTTAATAGTATCTATCTTATCATTACAACCTTTCAGGTTATTCTCAAAGCCCTTCTTAAGTCTATCAATATCTTTATCGTATTCTGCCTTTCCCCAACCGCAGTACATACAGTTGCCCCAGTCGCACTGACCGGACATCATTACCATGGCTTTTATATTTTCTGGCTGATTACTCATAATTACACCTAAAAGTCTCAATCGTCAAGAAATTATAACAATGTTATGCTTTTATTCTTTATCAATACATGGATTTTCATATATACTGACAACGGAAATATTTATATGGATTTAGATTAAATAATTTTATGTTATTTGATAAGAAGCCGGATTTATTCAAGGTCAGGAAATCTGACAAATTAAAAAATACATTTCCTGATATTTTTTCTGATAAAGAAGAAGCGGATATAGGGAAAATTGAAGAGGAATGTTATAAACAGAGAGAAGGATTGTATAGTCCTGCAGAGTTTCTTAGTATATGGTTTTTATTGCACGGGGAGTACATCAAGAGAAAGGGGACAGATAGATTTTACCAGGTGAGTTTCCCCACGGTTTATGCGGATCCAACAGATAAGGTTAAAACCGTTATAAGAAACGCGGGAAAAGAGTTGGGATACTTACAAGACTTTGCTAAAGTGTGTGGTATTACAAGAGGCGCTGTCTATAACTGGCTACAGGAATACAAAAGAGTTCCCTTAATGGGCTTGATGAAGGCGTGTCAGGTAACCAATATAGACTTTTGGAAGTTTTTGGACGGAATGAAAGTTTATAGCAGCACTTCTACACCAGAAGAATATTTCATTTACAGCGATGAGACGACTCCCGCGATTCTGGACTTAGTCGTATGGTTGAAAACAGAAGGAAGCAACGATGTGAGCGGTCCGGCTTTAACGGTTCATCAATCAAAGAAAAATAAATATATTATAGACATCCTTTCAGAGAAATGGAGCCGTGAATTAGATATTAATCCAAAAGTATATGAGATGGAAAATAAATATGTAATCAAAATAAATTCTGCCCCGTTGAGACAAATCCTGACGCTAAGGTATAATCTCCCATTGGGGTATAAATCCAGAATAATTGATTTTTCTACCGAGATTTCTGAGTCGAGTACAAAAGAGGAAAAACTTATGATCCTAGCAATTTTAATAGAAACGGAGGGAACCATAACTTTTGATGAAAGATTCAGCAACCCTAGAGCTCAAATTAAATTCTATTCTTCTAGCATGAAAGCAATAAAGGACGCAAGAAATCTATCTGAGGATTTAGGTTACCTAAGATCAAAAATAACAAAAGATAATAAGGGTGGTTATTCCATAACGATAACTTCTAAAATAGATTCCATGGACGATATCTTAATGGATTTACTTCCTTATGTGTTCAAAGATAGTTATAAAAAGCTTGTAAGAGCAATTAAACATCCGAAACTCGACAACAAAAATAGTCCAATTTTGGATTATTATAGAAAGAAGAAAAGTAAAGAGGAAATTAAAAATATTAGATCAAGCGTGTCAGATAATATAGATGTTGTTAAATATGGTGGATTCAAGTGTTTGAAATAGTGGATAGAGACGGGGCAGGACGTATAGGCAAATGGGAAATAAACGGTAAGGAAGTCAAAACCCCTAACATAGCAATAGTCATAAATCCAAACAAAATGATAGTTACACCTAAAGAATTAAAGGAAGAATTCGGCGCAGAAATTATAATCACTAATTCTTACATAATCAGCAAGTATGATAAATTAAAAAATGAAGCAGAAGAGAAGGGATTACATAAGATGCTTGACTGGGATGGTCCAATTTACACCGACTCTGGTACATTCCAAGCATATTCCCAAGGATTGGATCTAAACGAACTAGACAGCAACGACGTTATAAAGTTCCAGCAGAAGATCGGATCAGATATAGTAGTTCCTGTTGATCTGTTTACAGTCCCTGACGACGACAAGGAAGAGGCCGCCAGAAAACTTAGAGAAACTAACAAAAGAATAGAAGCGGCTCGTGAAGTTGTTAAAGATAGACTATTAGCAAGTCCTATTCAAGGCGGAGCTTATATGAATCTAAGAAAAAGAGCTTCACTGGAATTGGGACAGAAGGCAGACGTAGCTGCTATCGGAGGTATTGTACCTTTAATGGAACAATATAGGTACAGAGAGCTAACAGATGTCATAATGACATGTAAGCAAAATCTAGATCCTAGTAAACCGGTTCATGCCTTCGGAGCAGGACATCCTATGGTATTCTCACTTTTGGCTGTTATGGGAGTAGATCTTTTTGATTCTGCTATGTATTCTCTTGCTGCTCAAAGAGGAGCTTATTTGACAAACAGGGGAACAATAAAATTGGAAGATCTTAGAGAGTTTCCTTGTGAATGTCCTGAATGTTATAATAAAACCCCAGACGAGGTAAGAGACTTGGGATTAAGGGAACAGCAAAAATTCTTAGCACGTCATAATCTTTATGTCACATTTTCAGAGATTAGATCAATAAGACAGGCAATATCAGAAAATAGGCTTTGGGAACTTGTTCAGCAAAGAGTTAGAGCACATCCCGATTTAGTTGAGGCATTTGAGTATCTACTTTCTAAATATGGAGAGTATATAGAGACAGTGGAGCCTATGACTAAAAGATCAGCACTTTTCTATTCAAGTCCTGTAGAATATATGAGACCTGAAGTGTCAAGATCAAAGAAATGGCTGAAGAGAGTAGAAAAAGATAGAACATTTGATAAAGGACCCTTCGAAGATGTGCCAATAGAGCTTCATGAGGTTTACCCATTTGGACAGAGCTTAGTCCCCAATCATACTGAAGAGAAGTTCAAACCGGACAAGAAAGAAATGGTCAGAAAAACCGTAGACTTTCTTTACGGAAAAGGAGCTTCCGAGAATTTTGATGACATAGACCTTCAATTATCGAGGAAAAGCGGAAGGATAAGATACATCTTCAAAGATAATGTAAGACTAGGTACAATAAGATCAAAGGATGGGTTCTTTGTTCCATCTCTTGAAGGAGCAAAACTGCTGAAGGACCATATGAAACATATAATCGCAAACGATGAGGCAGTCCCATTCGTCAAGAAAGGAAAAACATTGTTCGCGAAACATGTAGTGGAAGCAGACGAAGGTATACTTCCGGGAGAAGAGGTCATAATAACAGACAAAGGCAACAACATAATAGCAAACGGCACGGCGGAACTCACGACAGATGAAATGATAACATTTGAAAGAGGCCCGGCTGTTAGCATGAGAGATTCTCTAGAATAACTAAACCTTTATTAATTTTTAGTGTTAATATGAAGCATGCGTTCTGATAAAAACATTAAACCTTCTCATTATGATTTAGAGTTTGATCTCGATTTAGAGGAATTTTCTTTTAAAGGTAAAGAGACTATTGACTTGAGAATAGATGAAAAAACTGATAAAATAGTTCTCAATTCTGCAGATTTGGATATTACAGAGGTTGAAGTATTTGAAGGGGAAAACGAGATAGAAAAGGATGACTATGAGATAGATCCTGAAGATGAAACTCTTACCATTGATCTTTCTAGCGAAACGTCGGGCAACGTGAAGCTTTATTTGGAATTTGAGGGCGAGATAAGTGATGGGCTAGCAGGTCTTTACAGAGGACGTTACAATAAAGATGGAGAAGAGAAGTTTTTAGCTACTACTCAATTTGAACCTGCAGACGCAAGGCGTGCGTTCCCATGTTTCGATGAGCCCTCAATGAAAGCTACGTTTGACATTACAATGATAGTCGATAAGGACTTGACCGCTATATCCAATATGCCCGTAATTGAAGAAGAGGACCATGACGGGAAAAAGAAATTTGTTTTTGATACGACCCCTAAAATGTCTACATATCTTGTATATCTAAGCGCGGGAGAATTTGATTTCATTGAGGATGATTACAAAGACACAAAGCTTAGGGTTGCTACAACCCCTGGTAAGATAGAACACGGAAAGTTTGCACTTGAAAGCGCAAAGAAAATACTTGAATATTATAATAATTACTTTGGTATAGATTACCAACTTCCTAAATTGGATCAGATAGCCATTCCTGATTTTGCAGCAGGAGCTATGGAGAACTGGGGAGCCATTACATACAGAGAGGTTGCTTTGCTCTATGATCCTGATGTTAGCTCCACTAGCGCAAAACAGAGGATATTTGAAGTCATTGCGCACGAGATGGCGCATCAATGGTTTGGTAATCTTGTTACAATGGAATGGTGGAATGATTTATGGTTAAACGAGAGTTTTGCTACCTGGCTAGCTTTCAAGACAATGGCACACTTCTATCCTGAGTGGGACGCATGGAGTAAATTTGTTGATGAAGAAACTGCCGGAGCTTTAGGATTAGACGCATTGAAATCTTCTCATTCTATAGAGGCAAAGATAGACGATCCTGCAGACATACCGCAAATATTTGATGCGATAAGCTACAACAAAGGAGCTTCAGTTCTTAGGATGCTAGAATCTCATATAGGAGAGAAAGCCTTCAGAGAAGGAATCAGGAATTATATGGAAGAGCATCAGTACAAGAATACCGAGACAGAGGATTTGTGGAACGCTTTGTCTAATGTTTCTGATTTAGATGTAAGAGAGATGATGAACGGATGGATAAAACAAGTTGGCTATCCTATGGTTAGTGCTAGTTTGGAAGGAAATGATCTAAAACTCGAACAGAAAAGATTCCTTTTTGAAGATGAAAGCGATGACGATACAACGTGGATGATACCTATCGAGATGAAATCTCCTAAGAGTAAATCTTTTGTGATGAAAGAGAGAAAAGAAACCGTTGAGATAGAAGATGACATTGATTATGTAAAATTAAATGTTGGTCAAAGTGCATTTTTCAGAACTAACTACTCAGATGAGCTATTAGAAAAATTAAAGGAAAAAATAAGCGAGGGTGGGTTCAGTAGTATTGATAGATGGGGAATCCAGAATGACATATACGCGCTAGCTAAGTCCTGTGAAATAGATTTTGATACTTACCTAGATTTCATAGATCATTACTCCGACGAGAAGGATTATCTTGTATGTTCAGATATAGCAGGACATCTTTATGGAGTATATAGATTAGCAGAAGGAGAGTTCCAGAAAAAAATCAAGGAACATGCCGTTAAATTCTACAAGAATATAATGGAATGGCTTACTTGGGACGCAAAAGAAGATGAGCATGAAAACCTAGCGTCTTTGAGAAGTCAAGTTCTTGTTTATCTAGCTAGAATGGGAGACACCTGGACAATAAGAGAGGCACAGGGAAGATTCCAAAAACTTCTTAACGGGAGAGAAGATATAGATCCTAATCTTAGAGGAGCGTTATATTCAATAGTTGCATGGGACGGGGATGAAGACACATATGATAAGCTAAAAGAATTGTACGAAAATGCAGAGCATCCAGAGGAAGAGAGGAGATTATTATCATCTTTAGGAGCATTCTCCAATGAGGATCTTTTAAGTAAAACTTTAGATTATACTTTTACTGAAAATGTTAGAAAACAGGATGGATATGTTCCAGTTCTTAGCGTAGCAGGTAATCCAAACGGTCGCGATCTTGCATGGCCTTGGGTCAAGGATAATTGGAGTAAATTAGAAGAGATTTACGGTAAAGGCGGAAATGTTAAACTGTTTGATACTTTCGTAAGACCTATAGGACTGATTACTGATATCAATGAAGAAAAAAGAATAAACGAGTTTTTCAAGGACAAAGACACTAGCAAAATAGACAAAACTCTTACACAATCACTAGAGAAGCTAAGAATAAACCATAAATTCCTTAAGTATAATAACGCTCTATAGGACTTTTATCTTCTCGGCTATAATTTCCAAATCTCCTTTATATTCTTCTACTTTTCCTATTATTTCTATTGTTTCGCCTTCAGTTTTTGAAATATCTAGCCCCATTAGTTTGTGACGGTTTGCTATATTCTCCCATACTACCACTTTTATGGGTTTTCCGTATTTGACAGTTAGAAAATAATGTCCATTTTTGTGCGTGTTGATCTCAGTTACTATTCCTGATACTGTGACCATGTCTCCTATGTCTTCTTCTGTTAATTCAGAAATTGATGTAAAATCAGGCTCAATTTTTACATATGCTACGCTTAATACTATCAATCCAAGAAAAGACAAAACTAATGATATCTTGAACAATGTTTTGTTATTCATTTTAATCCTCTTTTTATTTTTGTGTCTGATATAAGCAAATAGGATAGTGACCACTTGCGGTGTAAAGGAAATAGAAATAATAATTAAAATAAAAGAAAAATATGAATAAGAAAAAATACATACTGAAAAAATTGAAAAGACTAAAGAAATACAAAAAACCAAACTCTGGATCATCGCGTCCACACGTAAACGCAGTATATCTTCGCAAGGATAATTCAAGAGACCATGAATTGGCAAAGTTCAAGCTAGGATGGAAACATATGAAAGCGGGGTGCGATATCATAACGGAAGCCAAGACAGAGAAGGGAGACGTGATAGATCTTGTCTGCCTTGACTGTGATGAGGAAATAGAAATAGTTAAAACCCACGAAGGAAGACAGGCCTACATAGAAAAAGGAAGAAGATTGGTATTTCTTAGCTAAAACAATATAACCTATCAATACAAATTTCTATTATGAAACTGTTTTTTGTAAGACATGGAAGAAGCGAAGACAATGAGAATAAAATAATCCAAGGTACCAGAGATAGTCCCCTAATAGAGAAAGGAATAAAGCAAGCAGAAAGGGTAGCCGAAAGGCTGAAGGAAAATAAATTCGACAAAATAATAGTAAGCCCCTTATCGCGCACAAAAGATACTGCTGAAAAGATTATCCAATACCACGATGATGTAGAGGTTGAACTTGATGAGAACTTCATGGAATATAGTTATGGTGTTATTCAAGGAAAGCCGAAAGAATTTCTCAAGAAGAAACTTGAGGAGGTCGGAGTCCCAAGATATGAATACAAACCGAAAGGAGGAACATCATTGGTTGAGTATTATGATAAAATGAAGGAAATATACAAAGAAATAAAGAATTCCGATTACGGGGACAGGATTCTGATAGTTTCCCATTCCGGTACCATAAGGACATTTCTGCTAGCTATGGAAGGAAGAAGATATGAAGATGATTGGGACAATACATATTACGATTACAAGGTCGATAATTGTTCCCTTACGGTCGTGGATCTCAAAAAAGAGCAAATAGAGCTGCTAAACTGCACGGAACACCTGAATTGAAATTTATACTTTTAAATATAATTTTTAATAATTAAACATATGGATAAACAAAATAAAATGTTAGTAATTGGATTGGTGACAGGAGCGATTCTTGTCGCCGCGGGTTTTGTTTTGTTTCCGATAAGCCAATCCGGTGATTTTCTAGAGACCGGAGAAAGTGCATTGACTTTACGTAATCCGAGTTTTGAAGGAGTATACGATGGTCAGTGGGCAGCTTATACAAATGATGGACCTTTCTATAACTTTGGCTACTCTGGAGATTGGAGTACGCACGGCACTCAGTCATTGAAGGTTAGTGATTTTACGTCAGATTGGGTAGGAATTACGCAGAGCGCTGTGGAAGTTCCAGAATCTGCGGAGAGAGTGTTATTGGATGCTAATATCCAAGAAGAGGCCCAACTTTCGGTAAGGTTTTCTGGGAACGGAGCAACAACTCTTAAAACAACCACAGTTCCAGGTGAAAAAACCTATAGATTCGATATACCAGAATCTTACAGAGGTAGAACATACACAGGCTTTGCCATCGAGTTAAAGAATACGGACGGTAAAGATCTTACATCTAATGAAATCTTCATTGACAACGTTAGATTTGATTAAACGTCTGTCAAAAGAAGATAGCAAAACCCAAAAATAAAAGTAATGTGAAGACGCGGAACTTCCGCGTCTTCGTTTGTTTTTTTTTATTTACTAATTCAATACTTATTTAACTCTTTTAAGGGTACTATCATTGTGATTAACATGGAAAAAGAATGTTGCGGTGGAAAAAACACTGAAAAGAAGACTTGTTGCGGCAAGTGTCATTGTAAGTAATATTAAAACTATTTCTGTTACTACTGTATAGTAACATTTATATACAAGAAAATGTATATTTATTTATCGGTGGGTTTAGTGGAAGCTATTGTTAAAGAAAGGGAAGTTCTCGGCAGTCTAAAGAGTTATGACGACGGCAAGAGAATTGAAAGAAAAAGCAATGAAAGACAAGATATGTCTATCACTGTTAGCAATGTTTCCAATAAAGGCGAAGATACACTAAAGGGATATCTAGAATTAACAGAAAAGGAATGTCTAGATCATTGGACCAACGAAGATAATTATCAGACAATACTGGACGGATATTTCATATTTGACATGGGGACAGGAAAATATGATGAAATACCTCATCTAAAGGAGAGAATGGAAGAATTCCATTCCAGTGGATATTATACTATATTGGTTTCAGGATCAACATCTCCAGAAGGAGAGTTCAGAGGTACTTCAAGAGCCGGAAGAGGAAGAGAATATAGCGATTTTGATGTATGTGCTATAGTACCAGATGATAGTCCTCTACTCGAAGAGGATGGAGTTCATACAGAAGGCAGCAAGATGGTAAACAAGCTTAGATCTGATATCATAAGAATAGGGAAGAATATGACCAGTGAGGATGGTATTATGAGGGATATCATATATTCCGCCGCGAATCTTGGTACGGTAGTTCAGGGAATGACAGAATTTACGACAAAATTGTCTGAAACGTACAAATGTTTCAATACGGGAGATAGTATAGAGATACCGATGAGAAAATGTACGGTAGAAATGCCTCCTCAAGCATTAGCTCATTATTATATGAATTCAACTCTCGTCCACGATGGGCTTGGTATGGTAGATGCGATAGACGCTTTATTTCATGATCTCGACAAGGAAGAAGATATGGTAGAGCATAGAAAGGAATCCATGGATAAAAGGAAGAGGAGACTCAGGACTTACCATTTTCAGAAAGTCGTAGAGCGTGCTAGAGATGCCGCATGGGAGAAAGTAGGACTGGAAGTAAAAAACAACGACAAACAGTCCAATTTAAAAGACTTCGGTTTAAAGTATGGAGACAAGTGATTATAATGACAAGAATAGGATTTTCGTATAACCCGGATAGGTCAGAAATAAGCGATTTAGATATTCTAAAGTCTGCAGGTATAGATAGAGCAGCCGTTGAATATCAAATTTGGAAAGAAAAACCGTCAAGAAAGCATATAGACGATGTTGACGACATTGTAAGAAAGGGTTATGTAGTAGATAGCGTTCATTTGCCTAATCATGATTTTTATGAAGCAGACTTTGACAGAGAAATGGTAGAAAGTATTCTTTACTTACAGGATAGAATACCGGAGCTTAGTAGAGTAGTTTTCCATCCTCCTAGAACAAAGGGATCAAAGAGCGACATTTTCAAGGATTTCCTTAACCAGATGAGTAGGGTAGGAAGTCAGGTTGATGTAGATGTCAACACAGAAAATGTAAGAGGAACTTTAATTAATTCTTATAACGATGTTAGGAAATTGTCCGATGGATTAGAGGACACTTTCCTTGATAACTTGGGTATAACCCTTGATACAACTCATATACCAATTTGGGACAACAAAGAGCAAAATATGGATACTTGGGATAAATTTGTTGAATCTGCTGGAGATAGGTTAAATGAGATACATGTTTCTGAGTCAAGGCCCGTGAAAGATAAGGAGAACAAATTCCATGGACATAACCCATTGGACGGTTCAAGTCTGGACTGGGCCTATATAATGCCTACTCTAATAAAATATCCTTCGTATTTCGAAATGATACACATGAAAGATATAGAAAAGTCTTATAGATTCGTTAGAGAAGAATTAGAGTCATCTATCGAAGATTCCATAGACAATCTTGATATTGATCTAGATATTGACGATAAAGAAACTTATATCTAATAATTAATTTCTAAACAGAGCCGACCAGTTTTTCATATGCTTCTAGACCTTTTTCTGACGCTTCGTAAAGAGTCTTTCTTCCGTCTCTTTCTTTTTCAAGGAATCCGGACTTTTCTAACATCGCCATCTGTAGGTTTATAGTTGATAGTGATTTGTCTAGGTCTCTAGATATTTTAGTTTGGAGAGAGTCCGGGTTTTCTACCACATATTCCAATAACCTTAATCTAGGCTCGGATCTTTTCAATTCCTCTATATCCTCGTCAAATCCTTGACCTCTCAGCCTGTATACGGTTTCTCCTCGTATTTCACTTGATGCTACCAGGCCCTTCTTTTTTAGCATTCTGAGATGGTATCTGGCTTGAGGCTTTCTTATACCTTCTTCAACGGATTTTATATCAGAAATAGTACTAGGACCGTTTTCCTTAAGGGTTTCATACAATAATTTTCTTAGCTCATGTTTTAAAACGTTGGTTTTTGTTATTCTTCCACCTCTGACCATGATTATATTTCCCCTGAAATAATAAAACAATCTTTTAAGAAAAGTTTAGTAAGAGTCATTTAGACAATCGAATTAAAAACACGTTCAATTCGTTTAGTACATTTATAATGTAGTTGAATTTCTCATTTAATTTCTCAAAATAGTTCTTATTTAGAATATCCTTTTTCTCTTTGCCAGATTTTCTATATACCAGGTGAGGCTGAGTTCCGGAAAATATAACTTCGCCGTGTGCGAAATTGTTTCTAATCTCAATCAACCCCTTCAGCTCGGTCAGTATTTTCTTTCTTATTTCATCATCTTCGAAATTTATGGCCTCTCTTTTCGTGAGTTCACGAAATACTTGCCATTTGTTCCAAAATGTAAAAAATTCCTTTTGGAGAAGTATA
>CAYQNF010000015.1:0-12586 GCA_964418905.1 uncultured archaeon
AAATATAGTCAAGAGGTAGATAATGATTTAGCAGACGGTCAGGCGGCCGGAGTTAGAGGAACGCCAGCTTTCTTCATAGGAAACGAGGAAAATGGATATACTATGGTTTCAGGAGCTCAGCCTTATTCAGTATTTGAAAGAGTTATAGAAAACGAACTTTCAAATGCTTAAATTTTATTTTAGTAAATTAAGTGAATTTTATGTCAAAAAAAGATAATAAATTGAGTAAGCATGCGAAAGAGCAGAAGAAAAAGAGAGAAAAGGAAAGAAAGAGAAAAGAAAAACGCAAAGCTTACCAAAGAAAGAAGAATATGAAGAAGTATACTACTTATTTAATAGCAGCTCTGGCTATCGGAAGTATTGTTTGGGGATTTACGGGTCTTACAGACGGATCGTCCCCTGAGTTTAGCAGGGAAGATGCCTTAAAAGCTAATTTACAATCCCATGGAGGCATTGCTTATCATATACATCCCCAACTTACTATAGAGGTAAACGGAGAACAGCAATTGATACCTTCCAATACCGGTATAACCAACGCAGGAATGCGTGTAATACATACGCACGATGCTTCAGGTACTCTTCACGTTGAGCCTCCTTACCCCGTCACTCTTTATCTAAAAGACTTCTTCACAATATGGGGCGAACAGAGTGAAGATAATAGAAGTTTTAATCAAACATGTATTTTTGATTATTGTGAGAATGAAACTCATGAATTAAATTTCTTTGTAAATGGACAGACTAGCGAAGAGTATGGAGAGCTTGAGCTGAAAGATGGGCAATTGATTAGAATTGTTTACGAAGAGAGATAAACTTCTTAATAGTCTAAATAAGTATATTTTATGACAAATGAGTTGATGAGAAGTCTCGTTCTGAACGGGAAAAATAACGCAATAGCGTCATGGATGTTTATTCTTGCTATTTTTGCTTCTTTTGTTGAGAGTATATTCACATTTGATCTGTCTTGGGTATTATTCACGGGT
Source organism: uncultured archaeon (assembly GCA_964418905.1). Taxonomy (GTDB): domain Archaea; phylum Aenigmatarchaeota; class Aenigmatarchaeia; order CAYQNF01; family CAYQNF01; genus CAYQNF01. Next base: position 981 of record CAYQNF010000015.1, read on the forward strand.
ATATTACTCATAATACTGACTTATCCATTAAGAAAAACAAGAAGCTTCACCACTATGTTGCCTTGGGAGCTTCTGCTTGTTACCGCTATACCCGTAATGGGAAGAGCATTACAATGGTCATTTTTGACAAATCAGATAGCTCTTTATTTTTCCTTTGCGGCAATTGCTCTTGTAATAGCAGTAGAATTGCACGTATTTACAAAGGTTAAGATGACTTCAGGGTTTTCTATATTATTTGTTATATTATCTACCTTGGCGGTTGCTGGGTTCTGGTCCGTTATTTTATGGTTCATGGATATTAATTTAGGAACTAGTTTCATCTTTGATAATAGAGCTCTCATGTTGGATTTATTTGGTGCACTTATTGGAGGAATTGTGGGAGGATTCCTTTTCGAATTCTATTTTAGGAGATATTCTCCTGCAGCGAAAGAACTTAGGGATAGAGAATTTTGATTGATGTAACTGAGAAATCTAGAAGAATAGTAATTTTAATCTCTAGAATTTTATTAGTGGGAATAATAATATTTGGCTCATATCATAGGAATCCGACTGTAATAGCCAATGGATTCTTTTCATTCTTATTGACGTTTCTTCCCGCCATTCTTAAAAGGGATTATAAGATACCGTTAGGTCCTGGATCCGCGATTGGTCTAACTTTGGCAGTGCTTTTGCATGCGATAGGTACTTTGGGACCTTATGATTCCATAATATGGTGGGACGATGTTATGCACGGTTTTACAACGGCTATTGTTGTTCTTATAGGATACATAGCAGTCAGGTCAGTAGATATTCATAGAGATGATATACATCTTCCTCCTAGATTCATGTTTGTTTTTGTATTGATTTTCACCATGGCTGCTGGAGTATTGTGGGAGCTTTTTGAATTCTCTGTCGCGGAAGCGGTGAAGATAATGAATATAGATGCTCCTCTTATTCAATACGGGTTGGACGATAGTATACTCGATTTAGTTTATGATATGGTAGGGGGAATCTTAATAGCGATTTACGGTCATATATATTATAATGAAATAGGATTGGCGAGAGAACATGTCTAATCTTAATGGAAATCAACCATAAACAGTGATTATACTGACCAATAAATATAGTCCAATTAAATGATTATTATGGCTAAAACAAAAATAAACGAAAAAAAACGCTGCATTGACATTAGGTACAGTTTTTGCCTTGTGGCATTTAGGATGGGTAGTTCTTTCTACCTTGAGTAGCTCTTTCAAGGAGTGGGTCTACGGACTTCATTTCTTGGCATATCCGGGCGGAGATGCTGTTACTCTAGGACTTGCTACAACTGGCGTAGTTCTTGCATTCTTGTGCGGAGCAGTAACTGGATGGATTGGCGCAGCTGTTTGGAACTGGTTAGAAAATAGATAGATTATGTCCCCACGGGGGATTTTATTATTTTAAATCACATAAAAACTATATAATATTGTGATAGCATGAAAAGAAAACTTTTAGTTGGAATGTCTGCATTGGTGTCAACAGTGCCCGCGTTTGCGCATTACGAAACAGGAGATAATGTATGGGGATATGGACATCATATGTTTGGCGGAATGATGGGAGGAACAGGTATGTTTGGAGCAGGATTTATAGGGTTAATTTACTTCGCCCTAATAGCATTTGTTTTCTCTTTGATATTCTGGGGAACAAAGAAGTGGCTAGATGGTAAGAAGTAGACTGCCACCTTTTTTTATTTTTATGACTTACAAATGTCCAATGCATCCTAAGCAGAGATCGGAAGAACCCGGTAAATGTCCTGAATGTGGGATGGACTTAGCTGATGAAAAAAGTATGATGAAGGGACATGACCATTCTCATCATATAAAGATGTTTAGAGATAGATTTTGGATATCTCTTATTCTTACAATTCCTATTCTTTTATTGTCTGAATTTATTCAAGGTATTTTTGGATTTAGTCTGACTTCACCATTTCAAACTGAAATAGTCATTGTACTGTCGGCTATAATATATTTCTATGGAGGATGGCCGTTTCTTAAAGGTACAAAAGATGAGTTAGAAGAAAAGCAACCGGGTATGATGACATTAATCGGTATGGCAATATCTGTTGCATTTTTCTATTCAATAGCAACCATATTCTTTATACCTGGAAAAGTCTTCTTTTGGGAATTGGCCACATTAATTGTAGTTATGCTTTTCGGTCATTGGATGGAGATGAAGAGCGTTATGGGCGCGTCGCGTGCCCTAGAGGAGCTTGTAAAAATAATACCGTCTACTGCTCATAAAATAATAAAAGATGATGAAACAGAAGAAATTCCAGTGTCAGAATTAAAGAAAGATGATATAGTCCTTGTCAAACCTGGTGAGAAAATACCGTCCGATGGTTTTGTGATAGAAGGGGAAAGCTACGTAGATGAATCTCTTGTGACCGGGGAGTCTAAGCCGGTTCATAAAATTAAAAATAGTGAAGTTATTGGAGGATCCATTAACCAAGACGGCTCCCTAAAGGTTAGAATAGAGAAAATAGGCGAGGAAACATACATATCCCAGGTAATAGACATGGTAAAAAGTGCTCAAGAGAGCAAATCAAAGACACAAGACCTAGCAAACCGAGCAGCGGCATTGCTTTTCTATGTTGCCTTGATATCCGGAGTAATAACATATTTAACGTGGTTTTTATTAGGTAGGCCAGATTTCGCGCTTGAGAAGACTATAGGAGTCCTTGTTATAGCATGCCCTCATGCATTAGGTCTGGCTATACCTTTAGTAGTTTCATTGTCGACTTCAATTACAGCTAAGAATGGAATACTTATTAGAAATAGGACATCGTTCGAGAACGCTAGAAATGTGAATGCTATAATATTTGACAAAACGGGAACTTTGACGAAAGGGGAATTCGATGTTACTGATATAGTAGAAATTAAAAAGAAGAAAAATCTGCTTGGTATAACGGCCTCTGTTGAGAACAATTCTGAACATATAATAGCTAAAGCCATAGTCAATCATGCCAAAAAAGAAAAAGTAAAAATTCCCAAATCGAGTAAATTCAAATCAATACCCGGAAAGGGCGTTTATGCGACTGTGAACAAGAAGAAGGTACATGTAGGTGGACCGAATCTTTTGAAAGAATTGGATATAGATTTTGAAAATGAAAAAATAAATAAATTAGAAAAAGAGGGTAAGACAGTTGTGTTTACAATAATAGATAAAGAGGTTATAGGAGCTTTTGCCTTGTCCGATACTATAAGAGATGAATCGTATCAAGCTATTAATGATCTGAAAAAATTGGGAATAAAGGTCTATATGCTTACAGGCGATTCTGAGGATGTTGCAGAATCAGTGTCGAATGAGCTTGGTATAGATGATTACTTTGCGGAGGTATTGCCTCACGAGAAGGCAAACAAAGTTAAGGAACTACAGAAAGAAGGTTACAGGGTTGCTATGGTTGGAGACGGTGTCAATGATGCACCTGCTTTGGCTACCGCAGACGTGGGAATAGCTATAGGAGCAGGAACCGACGTTGCGATAGAAAGTGCTGATATAATTTTAGTTAAAAATAATCCTAGTGACGTATCTAAGGCCATGAGCTTATCGAAGAAGACTTACTCGAAAATGGTGCAAAATCTTTGGTGGGCGGGAGGTTACAATATAATAGCAATACCGCTTGCGGCGGGAGTTCTCTATTCATATGGAATTAATATGACGCCTGCGTTCGGAGCTTTGCTTATGTCAATAAGTACTGTTGTAGTAGCGATAAATGCTCAAACTCTGAGAAAATATGCTTAAATTTTTTTGTCAGCTTTAGTTCTTCTTCTTGTTAGGTTACCACAGTGTTCGCATGTCTTAGATTCTCTCCATTTGGAGCACGCATCGCAGTAAAGACCCCATTTCTTTTCTGTTTCGATATTAAAGAAGTTCCCTTTGAATGGTATATCTAGATAAGAAGCCATATTTTGAATTCCGTTATCGTCAGTTCTGATTAAAGTATTATCTTTTTCAATTGCTAACGCTAATACCTTGATATCGGCATCAGACAAATGCTCTTTTAATTTAGCCATAGTTTTCTCAATTTTTCTAACTGCGCCATCGGAAGGATCTTCTATCTTAAGGCCAAATGTTCTAAATTTGTTTACATCCTTTACTTCTCTCATAACCTCCGGTACAGTAAAACCTTTAGGAAATTCATTACTATTTATTATACCCGAAGTATCCCATATTTCATTCTTATTGGTTTTTTCTACCTTGTATTTTTTCTTTCTCTCTCTTAGATCTTCTAATGTCAATTCTTTATTTTTCTCTTTGTTTTGTTCTTTTCGGACATCCTCGAGTGTTTTTTCTTCTTTTGGCATAATGAAAGTTAGTTCTAAAGTCTTAAATATGGTTTCTCTGAAGCTTTTTAATAAAACAAATAAATATTATTTATGGCTCAAAGAGAAAAAATCATATTAATTTCGGCTATACTTGTTATTTTTCTCGCATTTTTCGGTTCATATACTGGGCAATTTGTAGGAGAAGGGGTTTCCGAACAGACCGATGAGACTACCGATTCTAGCTTTGAGACTACTGAGGAAGAAACTGGCCTAAGGGGTGTATGGGTAGAAGATACTTCAGTTACTGCTGGTATAAATACCGGAAATATAGATCCGATGTATTTTGCAAAACCTTCTTATTTTGAGTATAACGGTATAGAGTATTTAGTGGTCGGTACATCTGCAAATTATGAGACAAGTGATATAGCCAACGAAGAGGAAACAGACGTTTTCTTATTTAGAAGGGAGGGAGTTTCTCGATGGGACTTTGTAGACTCATATGACTTTAAAAGTGGGTTAATTAATTTTGACGTTGTAAACTTTAGCGATGGACGGCCTTTCTTTTATTTAGGCACGATAAATGGTCAATTTTATGACTTTTCTAGCGATCCTACTTTCTTCATGGATTGCACTAACACTGAATATAGAAGTGATTGTGATAACAGTAATTATCCCCAGAATTACATAGGTTTTACACAGAAAAACCTTATAGGTAATAAAAATTACCCCTCGTATTTATCTCCGTCTTATTTCAACCTAAATGAAAATGAGTATATAATAGCAGGTACATCATCTGGAGAATTTATAGAAATAGGCGGAACTGATTCAAAGGTAAATGGATTAAACGAAGATATAGACACTCCTCTAGCGAACGATCCTTCTGCTATTCAGTATTCTGACCCAGATATAATTCAATACAAAGGAACATGGTATTTAATTACCGGAGATATTACCGGAGGGTTTACCGGATTTGAATGGGATGGAAGTCGATGGGTCAAAAATAGTGCTATAACTAAAGGCTTATCTTCTATGACCGGGTTTTCCTCACCTAGTTTATTCAAGAAAGAAGGATCTCTTTATATTATAGCCGGGGACACGTCTGGAAATATAATTGGATATAGATTCATAGACGAAAACTTTGTTAAAGAGAATATTATAAAGGGAAATGAAGGTTTATGGATCGAAGATACTTCTATCACTACAGGACTTCCTTTGAACGATTTTGATGTAAATGCAAATTTTGTAAACAGGTTAGAAGTCTCTCAGGTTAATGGGTATTGGTATCTAATAAACGGTCAAAAAAAGAGAAGTGTAAAATTAAATAATACAGTGAACGAAACAGCGTCTTTAAGCTGTTTCGACGAGTGTCATGATTTATACCCAAGCGGGGAAGATATGTGCGAGAATTATTGTAGTACCCGTATTGATGTAGAGTCAAGTATCGATTCCTATGTGTGGACAGGTTCTAGATGGTCTTATCAGCGTAATATAGACGTAGAAACAGATGCCCCAGACCCTACCGTTGTATATGAACAAAACGTAGTATCTCCCACCTATCCTTATGCTCTAGTTGTTGGAAAATCGGAGAAAGATGACTATATAGATTACAGTTATTATGATAATTGCGAATATGTCGAATGTTCTTCAAAAGATGTAAAGTGGAAATTTGAGGACGGGTGCAGCGATGAATCATGCGCTGCTTATTTAGGGCTCGCTAAATCAGATGTTGTTATATCTTATTCTACCCCAGACTCCATACAAAGGGAGGAGCGAATCCACTATATTATAGGAAATAAAAAGGGTGATTTTCTGGGACAAAGTGAAAGTTCTGGGGAAGCGCATAATCCTTACATAGTGGAAGGCCTAGGCGATGTAGGAAGCCATTCTGACCCAGAAGCTTTCCAGAAACACGGGAATTGGTTTTTGATAAGTGGGTCAGAATCAGGTTATTATCATGGATTCGAATGGGATGGAAGTCAATGGTGGTTTGATCACAATTCTGAACCTCTATGTATTCCGGGAGAAACGGACAATGAATGTAATGGCGAGGCTTGGGACCCAGAGTCCAAGTGGAAGAAAAATGATATTATAACGTTAGGACTTGAGACAAGGAAAGGTAATTCTTCTATAGCTACATTCTTCATGGATGGTAACTGGTTTGCGATAACTGGATCCGAGAATGGAATACCTAAGGGATATAGGTGGATAGATAGTTCTACGGCTGGTAATGTTTTAAGCGTTCCAACTCCTGCAGAAGGGGCGTCGTTGAATCAAATAACAGATGCATTTTTAGATCATATAGTAGATTCAGTTACTGGTCAAGTAAAATATCAGATAGACGTAGCAGGTAATCTACAGACTCCGATAGATCATCATGTAATTTCTACGGAACCGAAATTAATTACCTTTAGTTGGTTCGAACCTAGAACTAGAGATCCAACTCTATACAAAGATTTAGCTGGGGAGATACAGATTAGCCTTACAAATTCTTTTGCGGTTCCTATAAAGACGATTAAAACAACGGGAGTGAGTTCAGAAGGTAAGGGTAGTATAACTGCAAGTGGATTAACCCCTAATACGAAATATTGTGTTAGATCTAGGTTAGTTAATAATGAGTTTTCTGCATCAGAAAACGTGATAGGCCCCTGGAGCGATTATGTATGCGATATCACTTTAGTTAATATACCAATAGATCTTAATCTTACTCCTATACAGGAGTGTGCTACAGGAACTGAGAATACAAGTACGTCTTTACCGTGCGCATGGTAATATATTTAAGTTCCTAAGTGAATTATAATCTGTTATTGTTGATAATAACGTCTTTAATGGTGTTACTATGTCAAAAGAATTACCTTTAGCTCCTTTTGAGCGTATAGCGAAGAATGCCGGTGCGAATAGAATTGCATCGGATGCTGTAGAAGAATTAAGGGATATGACAGAAGAAAAAGCAGAAGAATTAGCAAAAGATGCTGTTACTTTCTGTAAACATGCAAGAAGAAAAACCATTAAAGTTGATGATATAGAAATGATAAAAAGAACATTAGAAAAGGAAAGGTGAAATAATAATGCAAACTACTAGATCAAAGGTCAAAGGCCTTAAACCAGGAAGATATATGATGATAGACGGAGAACCATGTAAGATATTATCATTATCAAAATCAAAACCAGGAAAGCACGGTTCCGCTAAAGCTAATATAACTGCAGTAGGTCTTTTCGACGAGCAAAAAAGAAATTGGATGGGTCCAGCAGATAGAGATGTTGAAGTTCCTATGATAGATAAGAGAAAGGGACAGGTTATTGCAGATCTTGGCGGTAATAAAATTCAGATAATGGATATGGAAGATTATGATACTTTCGAAGCTGAAGTTCCTGAAGATTATGAAAAAGATGTAGAACAAGGCGGAGAGATCATGTATTGGAGATTTGGAGATAGAGTTCTTCTGAAATAACAACCAACTACACTTAAATCTCTTTTTTCTTCATTTTTATTATGGCAGATAATTTAGATAAGGCAAAAGAAATTATATTCAAAGAATCGAAAACCCCTGAAGGTATAGAAATAGAAGGCTTCGACTTCGATAAAGATTTTAATTTCAATGAGTTTTTTGATAGCTACGCTTCTACGGGAGCCCAAGCTTCTCATTTACATCAAGCAAAAGAGATAATGGAAAATATAATAGAAGAAAAAAAGAAAGGCGATATTACAGTATTTCTTGGTTATACGTCAAATATGGTTACAACCGGTGTAAGAGAGATTATTCGTTTTTTGGTTAAACATAATATGGTCGATATAATATGTACAACGGCCGGTGGTATAGAAGAAGACATAATTAAAACTATGAAACCTTTCATCTTGGGAGATTTCAAAGCAGATGGATCTAAACTAAGAGAAATGGGAATAAATAGAGCAGGTAACATCTTCATTCCTAATGATAGATATGTAGATTTTGAGAAATTCGTTACTCCCATACTAGAAGAACTAATAGAAAAGCAAGAAGACAATGGAGGATCTTATACCCCTTCTGAAATTGTAAGAATTCTAGGCGAAAGAGTAGGTAGTGAAGATTCTATTTATTATTGGGCAGCTAAAAATAATATTCCAGTTATATGCCCAGGCATTATAGACGGATCACTTGGAGATATCATTTTCTTCTTTAATCATAATAAAGAACCTAAGCTGAAGATAGATGTCGCAGAGGATAATTCTAGACTCAACAAAACCGCAATAAATGCAGACAAAACGGGTCTTGTCATATTGGGCGGAGGAATTCAAAAGCATCAAATCCTAAACGCTAATATGATGAGGGAGGGCGCAGATTATGCGGTTTACATAAACACGGCGCAAGAATATGACGGATCAGATACAGGGGCAAGACCGGAGGAAGCTAAATCCTGGGGCAAGCTTAATAAAAATACCAAGGAAGTCAAGGTATATTCAGATGCTACTATAGCCTTTCCTCTTATTGTTGCTTCTTTGAGGGATAAAATTAAAGAATAAAAGTCTTAGCTTCTATAATGTGTCATGTTAAAAGCAAATCCCATCACATTAAATGAAGGAGACCCAGTTACTGTAGAGTTTGAGGATATGGAAATAGAAACAACATACGGAGGATCCTTATCTATAGATTTTAATTATCATTCTATCGGTTACATACTTACAAGAAGACTTAAAGATACTAGTGTTAGTGAGCTACTTGGACAGTTAAATTCAGACGCACCTTTCGGTTTATTAGACAAGTCTAGACATGAGAAAGAAGATTTTAGGCTATATCCTTGTGAAACCGTTTCTGGAAGATTTCCTGATTTTTTAAGAAAATTGGATAAAGACGAAGAGGGAGAAAATGGAGTTTCTAGCGGGTTTGCATTAGATCATAGAAGTAGAAATAATTTGTCCGTTAGAAAAACTTTTGTGGATTCGCAACCAAGAGAAACTCTTGGTATGTATGAAATTTTCTGGAAATCTTAGCTTTCTTTTAATGCGTTTATCATGTAAACGATAGCATCTTTAGGCCTATCGTCAAAATAATTAAATCTGCTTCTTGACTGTACTCTTAGATACGTACTTCCTTCATTGTAATCCAGTTGGATTATATAATGGCCTTTATCATGATATGCAGAAAATAAAACCTCATGACCATCCAAGTTTAACGTTCTTTTGTTTATGTCTATCCAAGTGTTGAATCTTATAGGAACGTTTATTTTTTGTTCAGTCATATTAGTAGCCTGTTTCGTGGTATCATAATCCACAACAGAAGCTATAATTAGATGAGGCCTTTCTGTACTGTCGTTATTGTAAGATTTTAAATCTTGAAAGGATCTAAAATGGAAATCGTCAGATTTTAAATATAGATCACTGCCGTTTATGTCTTCTTCGTCCTGAAGAACATGATAATCTTCCCCGAAGAAATCTTCCGGGGGTAACAAATTCTCTAAGTTACCTTTCTTTTCTTTTTTTGGATTCTCTAGAGATGATAATCCTAATACTAATCCAATACCCGTTATTATAACTAATACCGGTACTAAACTTTTGTTTATTTTCATAACTAGAATTAGTGTATTACTGACTTAATAAATCTTCCCCTATTAGTAGATCTCCAAGATCTGGATGTTTCGACGGTAGGTCCCTTTTCTCGTTGGACATAGTACTATTTTTAAAATAAATTTTAAGTAATGTTCACATAACAAGCTTTAATTATAATACAATGGAATATTTTATATGGTCAAGTGGAAAAAGAAGGTTTTAGAACAAATAAGACCCGATAAAAATGAAAGATCCAAAGTTTTAGACATTCAATCTAGAATTATAGATTCATGTAATAAATTCCTAGATGATGTCAGCGCAGATGACGTAATAAGTGTTGGATCTTTTTCTAAAGATACTTGGCTGTCTGGATCTCATGATATTGATATTTTTGTTAGATTCCCTTCTAAGATAAATAAGAGGAAATTAGAAAAGAGGGGAGTAGAAATCGGGAAAAAGGTTATGGAAGATATGGACGGAGAGTGGCATATAGAGTATGCAGAACATCCTTATGTTCGTGGAATGATAGATGGATTTGAAGTTGATATAGTTCCTTGTTACGATGTTTCCTCAGATAAGATTAAATCTGCTGTAGATAGAACGCCCCACCATACTAATTATGTTAATTCTAAACTGGGCAATAAACAAAAAAATGAAGTAAGACTTCTAAAGGCTTTTTGTCATGCTAAAGGAATATACGGAGCTAAGTTATCAGTAGAAGGAGTTTCCGGATATCTTTGCGAACTTTTGATAATAAAGTTTGGAACTTTCAAAAAATTAATCAACAAGGCGGCTAAGTGGACTCCTGGAGTAAAGATAAAACTGGGAAAAAAGAATGATTGCAAATCTCCAGAAAATGTGAAAGAACCTTTAATTTTGATAGATCCCGTTGATCCAAAAAGGAATGTTGCCTCGGCTTTAAGCTTAGAGAATTTTATTAGATTCGTATCAGCTGCTAAAGATTTCAAAAAGAAACCATCGGATAAGCATTTTGTCCCTAAGAAGATAAGTCCTATGAGCAAATCTGATTTTAAGAGCAAATTAAAGAAGAGAAAAACAAATTTAATATCTCTCGAATTCGGTACTCCTGAAATAATAGACGATATTTTGTATCCGCAAATGAGAAAATTTGAGAAAAGAATTAGAAACATATTAGAAGAATATGAGTTTGAGATTTTAAGGTCAAATACTTTGATCACGAAAGAGAAGTCTTATCTTTTACTAGAGATGAAGATATGGGAACTGCCTTCAGTTATTAAAATGGTAGGGCCTACAGCTTATTCTAAGAAGCATACCAAAGAATTTTTCAGTAAATATAAAAACCCAAGTGCTAGGTACCTAGATGGCGACAAATGGGCGGTTGAAGTAGAAAGGGAATGGACATTGGCTGGAGAGAAGCTAATGGACACGTTAAAAAATAAGGAGTCTACGTTAAAGGAGAAGGGAGTACCGTCCTATATTGCATCTAGTCTATCGGAAGGATTTAAGATCTTAGAGGGGGATAAGATAGTGTCTCTTCTAAAAGACGAGGAATTTGGTAAATTTGTTTCCAAATATTTCTCTAAAGATATAATGAAATAGTTTTATTTAATCAAAACATAATAATTATATGAAGAAAGAAGATGATCTCCTAAAAAGGCTTGTTCTATCTCCTGACAATTTGGAGAAGACTATATCAAATCTTAGATTAGCAAGACTGTCTCTAGAAGGCAAGATGGATTTCAATGTTTCTAATTTTTCGGAATATGACAAAAAGCATTACAAAGGATTGATGGGTAATCCTGAATTTGTATTCAAAGATA
>CAYQNF010000015.1:12612-15213 GCA_964418905.1 uncultured archaeon
TGATCTTGTCGTGTTTAAAGAAAATGATCACGACTATGATAAAAGAATGACATCTTTTCTTGAGAAGGCTCTAGAAAGAAAATTGAAAGATGCTGAAACATTATTGAATGATATTAAGGAAAACCATGGAATAAAGTTGGATCATAAAGAGAAAAGAAGGGTTAGATCTACTATAAAGGACATAAGAAAATTTTATAGAGACAACTAGTTATATAAGTTATATATACGAATAATAGTTATGAAACTAAGATTTTTTGTTATAGGATTATTGCTTTTAGCTCTTCCTGTGATGGCTCAGCAGAATGACACAAACGATGATGTTTTAAATTCTATAACTCAAGACGATTTAGAATTGATTAAAAGTACATATAACGAGAATATAGATCAAGTTCCTTCTACAATTAAAACGTTGATAGGTAATGAGAAAATAAATCTTATCTTAGAAGGTACCGAATTTGCTGCTTATTTTGTTACAAGTGATGGTCTTATAGAAGAAGTGGGGCTTGATAGATTAGATGATCCAACAATTAATCTTGTCGTGGACGAGTTCGCCCAGAATGAAATATTTAACGGAAACGTAGAGAGTGGTGACGATTTCTTGAATTTATACGAGGATGGACATATAACAATAGATCCTGTGGGTTTCTGGTCAAACATAAAGATTCAAGCAGTCAAAACGGTTTTATTCTTTAGGAGTCTATTTACTTAGAGGTGTATTATGAGCGATGGTCAAAAAAGTTTAGGCGGAGATTATAGTAAAGACAATAAAAGCAGTTCTAGTAACTTTAGCGGGGATTTCAAGAGATTCACTGCTTTAGAAAAGAAAATTGAAGATGTTACTCCAGAGGATATTAGAGTTAGAATAAGCGGAATTGTCATAAATAGAGAAGAAAGTTCTCTTCTACTCGATGACGGATCGGGTACTGTTAGAGTAATGGGAGTTTATGACGAGCTTAAGACAAATAGAATTAGAGTTATTGGAAAGGTAATGCCTTCAGAAGACGGGTGGACGCTTCAAGCAGAAGCTGTACATGAATGGGATTGCGATCCTGAGCTATATAACGAAGTGCAGGAAATAATAGCTAAAACTCCATATTTCTGAGAACCAGATTTAAAGTATATAAAAATATTTGTGCAATTAGTTAGTGGTGGGTAGATGAAATTTGAAGCTACATTAGGGAATACTTCCTTATTCAAAGACAGTATAGAAACTATTTCTGATATAATTGACGAAGGTATATTCAAAGTAGATAAAGATGGTATTTCTCTTATAGCTACTGATAGGGCAATGGTTGCTGTAGTAGATTTTGAGATGAATAAAGATGCCTTTGAAGAGTACGAAATTGACGGTAATCATAAAATAGGGCTTAATATGCCAAATTTAGTATCTATCTGTAAAAGAATTAAACCCGAAGACAGATTAGTTCTTAAACTTGACAGCAAAGACAATAAACTTAATCTTATTTTCAAAGGACTATCGGAAAGAAAGTTCTCTGTTCCTATAATAGATGTATCGGAGGATGAGGTTCCTCCTACTGATGATTTGGACTTTCCTTTGTCAGTTGAAATATTATCAAACGTATTGAAAGAGGGAATAGCTGACGCTGAGGTCGTTGCAGATTCTGTCAAATTTAGAGCTGATAAAGACTTTTTCGGTATGAGAGCCGAGGGCGATATGAGCAATACGGAATTGAAATTGATTAACGGTGAGACCGAGAATCTGAAAATAGAGGGCAAAGAACATGTAGAATCAAGATTCCCTATAGATTATCTAAAGAGAATGATCAAGGCTTCAAAAATAGCTCCGAGAGTTAAAGTTAACATAGGAAACGATTATCCTCTTAGATTAGAATTTGGAACTGAAAAAGTTAAAATGAACTTTGTTCTTGCTCCAAGAGTTGAAGAATAAAAATTAAAACACTCTTAGCATAGGAAGACCCTTTTGAGATTCTTTTTCTTCTGGGTCCCCGACTATACTATTTTCAAAATCATCGATCACGTCTGTTAACGTGTAGTGTCCGTTGTATGCTATATCGAAAATTCTCATGATTTCACTTGATGATTCACATGCTGTAATCTCTTGAATTCTTTCGTCTAATGTATCTAATCTAAGTAAAAATTCTCTTCTTGATCCAATCTCATCGGGTCCATGGTATGTACCGCCTATTATAGACTGGGAACCCGTTCTACTTACCCTCATTATATCTAAATCTGTGGGTATGTTACCGTCATAGCATCTGTTTAATATTATAGTAGAATCATAAGCTGTTATCTTTTGCTCTTTTCCATAAATAGAAGAAAGCTTGGCATAAAGTATTCCTTCCCCATCTGAATTGATATTCGTAACTACGGGAGGACTTGCCATTCCCAAAACTGTTCTTGATATCTCTTTCATTTAGCTCCACCGTGCCGATAACAAATAATAGAAGATAAGATATATAAAACGGTTCTAGGTTTACATATCTTTATAAGTAATAATAAAGAATTATTAATTGGTGCAACAGATGAAGAAATTCTTACCATTGGTTTTCATGGGATTAGTAGTATTCGTTTCAGGATGTCTGGGACAAGACACTAACGTTTCTGGAGGTTTTGGTTCTA
>CAYQNF010000016.1:0-15207 GCA_964418905.1 uncultured archaeon
GAATGTTGTAGAACGATATAAAAAAAGGCAATATTATAACTGAAGACAAACCTTTTTATTTTTATTATGAGTAAGATTGCTATGCAGAAGACAAAAGAAAAACTGAAAGTATTGCTTTACTACAAGTATGTAGACATAGATAATCCTGGTTCTATAGTAGAAGAACAAAAAGAATTTTGCGAAAATAATAACCTAACGGGTAGAATCTTCATAGGTGAGGAAGGTTTAAACGGTACAGTTGCCGGGAATCATGATGATATAGAAAATTACAAAAAATTCATGAGAGATCATGATCTATTTTCTGACATAGAATTCAAAGAAAGCGAAGCAGAGGAAGATCCATTTAACAATAAATTAAAAGTGAAGACTAGACCTGAAATTGTAACGCTTAGACATGAGGCTAATCCGGAAGAGGGTGGAGAACACGTACCTCCCGAAGAATTCAAGAAAATGATTGAAAACGATGATGTCGTTATCTTAGATGCTAGAAATGATTATGAGTACGAGGTAGGAAAATTCAAAAATGCTGTAACTTTACCTATTAAGACATTCAGGGAATTTCCCGAAGCAGTTGAAAAGGCGAATATACCAAAGGACAAGAAAGTTGTAATGTACTGTACTGGCGGAATACGATGCGAAAGGGCATCTGCTGTTATGAAAGAAAAGGGATATGACGAAGTATACCAACTAAAAGGTGGTATAGCTAAATTTGGAGAAAAATTCCCAAACGACAATGAATCATGGTTAGGTACATGTTTTGTTTTTGATAATAGATTTACAATACCAATCAATGAAAAACCTAAATTAATTTCAGAGTGTAAAGATTGCGGGGAGAAAGATGATACTTTTAGAAACTGTAGAAATGTCGATTGTAATTTACTTATGCTTCAATGCGATTCTTGCAACGAGGAAAAAGAAGGATTCTGCTCCGGGAATTGCAAGAATAACGCTGTTAGAACTCATTACTAATTCTTTATAAACAATTAAACAATATTTTTAATATGGCTAAAAAGAAAAGAGTAGACGACCTTAGTATTGGTCTTGCCTTTGGTTGTGCTTGGGCCGTTGCTGTATTTATTTTCGGTGTCGGTTCAATGTTTGTAGGTACATGGGCATCTGCTGTAACCTGGCTCGGTCAATACTATGTAGGATTTGCTCCTACATTTCTAGGAAGTATAATAGGAGCCTTTTGGGGATTCCTTGATTTCTTCATAGGAGCTTATCTAGTAGCTTGGTTTTATAATAAGTTCTATGCGATGAGGCATTAGAGCTTACCTTTTTATTTTTTTAGATTCTAATCAGACGTATGAATGTAACGATATATACGATTGAAAATTGTCCTCATTGTAATGCGACAAAGAAATTTCTTGAAGAAAAAAACATTGAATATGCAGAACACGATGTAAATGAAAGTGATGAGAAATGGCATGAAGCCATGGATTATGCAGGTGGTAAGGATATAGTACCTGTAGTTGTTATAGAACATCATGGACATGAGCATTCTTTTTACGGGACATTCAGTAACGTAAAGCCAAAATTAGAAAAAGCACTTTCACACTGAGCTTTATGAACAATAAAGGTTAGTATAGTATATGCCTGAAGAAACTCAATATAAACTACTTTTGAAGTGCTCGCACTGTGAAAAAGAACAATTATATGTTCCCAGAGAAAGACCTAAAGGAAAGAATCCATTTGTTGGGAAAAGAAGAAAATGCGTAAGCTGTGGAAAGAGTTTCAAGATTTATAAAAATAAAAAAAATAACAACATAGTAAAAATTTACGGAAAGGCAAACAATGTAAAGCCTGATAAAGACAAAAAAATTATTTTTAAGAAGGCCAGTGATCTAAAAAGAGGCAATAGAAATTATTTTGAATAATCCATAAACTGCTACGACAGTACCAACAATAGCCATTGACTTAGTGAATACCCAAGATATTCTATGTCCATACCAATACATACTCACAGAAATTAGACGATCTAATATTTAAACTTTATTTTATTCATCCGTGTAGATATCTATCAGTGTATCGTATGATGTTTTAGTTAATGAAAGTATCAAAGGACCAAATATGAATCCCCACGGTCCCATTATAAGGATACCTCCGAATACTGCTATGAACATAACAGTCCATCCCATTTCAGCCTTCTTGCCTAATAACTTAGGCCTTATGTAAATATCTGGAAGAGCCGATACTATGAAGTATCCCACTACTACCGTAAGTATCATTCCAAGAACATCGCCGAGTATATACTGGTGGATAAACACTATTGCCATTATAAGACTTGGTCCAAGGAATGGAAGCAGTTGGAACAAAGCCGCTAGCAGTGAATACAATAGAAAATCAGAATACCCAAGTACCCAGAAAAACGGTATAGCTAAGAAGAATGTTATTATCGCCAAAGCTATGAACACTACATAAAGAGTATAGAGTATATCAAACGAGGCCTGGTATAATCTACCAATCAATAATTTTATCTCTGGATGAGTATTCCCCAATTGACCTACTTTATCTCCTATATCCCAGCTATAGAAAAGGAATGTATAGAGAGCTATAAAGAAAACTATTACAAGGAAAACATACCAATGTATACTAGTCGCAAAGTCTACTATACCATTAGTTAACCAAGCCTTTGCGTTTTGCGATATATTTGATATGTCTATGAAACTTATTGAAACTTTTTGATCTACCTGGCTTAATGTATCGGTGAACCCATTAAAAAGATCAATAAGAGCTGAATAATTGGCTAAAACTATAGTAAGAGGCAAAAGAACTAACATAAAGAATAGAATTATGGCAACTGAGGTACCCGCTAAGGATGCTATACGTTTTGACTTGTATTTTCTGAAGACTTTATCCGCAACCGGTTTAAGAACTATAGCAACAGTACCGGCTAAAATAACAGCAGGGGCAATTTTCCAAAAAGCAAATATAGAAAGCACAACAAGAAGTACAGAAATTGCAATAATTATATTCTTCTGATGTCTATCGTGTTTCTTATTCTTTTTTGCCACTGTTCCCACCACTGACTAATAACTGTTTATATTATTGAATTCTCGGCATATAAGCTTTATTTTACCATTCTATAGAACCAAAGGCCCTTTGAACTACTTCTGAGAGAGCAGGATGTATATGAACGCTATTGAGTATAGTGTTGACATTATTGGCGTGTTTCATGGCTATAATGACTTCATGAATTAATGTAGACGCCTCAGGACCTATTATATGACATCCCAGTATCTCACCAGATTCAGGATTTGCTAAAACTTTGACAAAGCCTTCTTTTTCTTGTAAAGCTTCTCCCATACCGGTGTTTTTGTATTCGTATTTACCTTTTGAATATTCTATGTTTTCATCCTTGAGCTCATCTTCAGTTTTTCCAACGCCTGCTATCTGAGGAGAAGAGAAAACGGCATGAGGCATTGCAGTATAATCAACTGGGGTCTTATTTTTTGTTAGTATGTTTTTGGTCACATAACTGGCTTCTAGATTAGCGGAATGTTTGAATAGATAAACACCTGCTATATCTCCCAATGCGTATATTCCGTCAACAGAAGTTTCCATGAATTCATTTGTTTCAACGTATCCGTATTTATTGGTTTTAACTCCCGTTTTTTCTACGTTTAATATATCTGTATTAGGCTTTCTTCCAGTTGCAATAAGTAATTGTTCCGCCTTTAATTCAGTTTCTTTTTCTCCATTCTTTTCCTCAGCGGTTACTGTAAATTCATTCCCGTCATGTGAAACCGATTTGGCAGTATGTTCCAATAAAATATTATACTTCCCTTTGAAGATTTCAGTGAATTTCTCGCCTATCTCACTGTCTTCATTAGGTACTAATCTAACATTTCTCTGAACTATAGTAATATCAGTTCCTAAAGCTCCGAAAAAATGAGCAAGTTCTGCTGCTATAAATCCCCCGCCAACTATAATCATAGATTTTGGAAGCTCGTCAAGACGAAGCGCTTCTTTACTTGTAATATAAGGAACATCGTCTATTCTATCAATTGGGGGAACCCCAGGTCTAGTACCAGCTGCTATAACAATTTTGTCGGCTGTTATCTTTTCATTCCCAACCTTTAGAACCTTATCATCTACAAATTTCCCTCTTTCTTTGAAAACTGTTATATTATCATTATTTTCATTCCCCTTTTCTATACTTTTTGCATCTTCGTCTATACCAGAAAATACCCTTTCAACTATAGCAGGAAAATCTATATCATTTATTTCGGAATTTATATTGAAAATTTCAGAATTTCTTATAATCTCAGCAACATCTGCTGTATGAACTAAAATTTTAGAAGGAATGCAGCCCCTATTCAAACAAGTACCTCCAAATGGACCTTCTTCAACAACAGCTACATTTAATCCTTTAGATGCTGCCGCAGAAGAAACTGAAAGACCGGAACCCGCTCCTATAACTATTAGATCAAATTCTTTCATAAAAATAAATTATATTTACTTGTTAAAAAGATTAGGATTTGTAAAAATTGTTAGCTGCATTAACTACTCTACTTTTTATTGGTTTAGACGTGTTTCTATCTATCTCATAAAGATTTTCATCCGGGTTATAGTTAACAATCCTTCCTTCATATTCGTGCCAAGAGATGGATCCTGTAGGAGAAATGTGCTGAGAAACCAAATGTCTTGTACCTTCTAACATTATTGGAATTAATGCATCTCCACCACTTACCAAATCTATATAATCAGATAAGTCATTCATAACGAAACACGGATTTATAATTTATATCCCAATCTTAATAACATTATCCATGAAAGAGAAAAATCAAGTTCCTATACCTGGCGAGGGAGGACCTCAAATGCCTAGCATCCCTGCGATGGGCGGCAAAAAACCTAAAGAAAGAAAAGTCCTATGGACAATAATAATTCTAATCGCTTTTGTTTTGGGTATAATGTATTGGTTAGATCAATTGGGCCTAATTGATTTATCAAACTGGTTCTAATTTACTTAGTTTGAATAAATATTTTGTATTTTCCTTTCTTTAGCCCATCTTTTGTTATATGGTAACCGCTTTCTAATGGGAATATGTTATAATAGCCAGTTTTCCCATGATGAGCTCTAACCTCTAATGAATTAGATAGTTTATGCATTTCTATATTTTCTTTTTTAATTTTTTCAGGGAGATCAATTTCTATTATCATCATCCCATTCTTCTCTTGGATTTTCGTGTCTGCTTCTTTGTATTGTTTTATCTTCTTTGGAGGCTTTTTCATTACCCATTCTTCATTTTCTTTGGGTTCTATATTAACCCTTTTAGGATCATCTTCTCCAAATTCTTTAATAGAAATTTTTGGGTCTTCTTCATTACCCTGCGTTATTTTTATTGAGAACGCTTTATGTTTTTTAGGATTATTTTTCATGCTTTTCTCTAAGTCAGAAGGATCTATATCCATATTTTCCATTTTTTTATGCATATCTTCCATGTTCTTTCTAAGCATTTCTTCTATAACTTCAAAAATATCTCTTCGTCTTTTCATGTTATCACATCATACTTTTATTCTCATATTTAATAACCCTTTTGGACATATTATTAGTTAGGCAACAACAAACAAATATAAATACCTTCTTACTAAGATATCAAGTGATACTATGGTAGAATATGAAGTTATAAACGAAAGAGAAAATAAATTGTTAAACAGAAGAGAATTAGAAATATCTATTCCTCATTCAGGAGCACCGACTCCTTCAAAAGCGCTTATACAAGGGTTAGTTTCAGAAAAGGAAGCAACAGAACCTACAAAAGTCGTTATAGATAAAATACTTTCCGGAGTTGGAAGAGCTAGATGTAAAGTTTTTGTTGATATATATGAAGAAGATGTAACAGATGACTTAACAGAAAATGCTGCTCCAGAAGAGGACTCCGACGAAGGAGACGAAGAATCTGAAACTCAGGAAGAATCTTCTGAAGAAGACGTTGAAGGTGAAAATTCCGAAGAGGAATCGAACGAAGATGAAGAAAGCAATTCTGAAGAAGACGACAATGAAGAAGATGAAGGTGAATAAAAATGGCAGAAGAAGATAATGTTCAAGACGAAATTCAAGATGAAACACAGGACGAAGCACAAGAAGAGAAGGAAGAAAAACCAACTCCTTCAAAAAGTAGATCAAGCAGAGGAAAGAAACCTCCTAGCAAATCCAAACATAATAATGTTCAAGTCTGGGAAAAATACAAAGACGGAAAACCAAAACAGGATTTCTGTCCAAGGTGCGGACCCGGAACTTTTTTAGCTCAACACAAAAATAGACAAACTTGTGGAAAATGCGGTTATTCCCATATAAAAAACGAGGACAATAAAAAAGAGAAGAAAGAAGTCCCAAAACAAGAATAAATAAATTCTTTCGCTCATTCATTCTTTGATAATTATGAAAATACTGGGTATAGAGTCAACTGCGCATACTTTTGGTGTTGGTATTGTTGAAGGAACAAATTTAGAAAATGCTAAAGTTATTTCTAATAAAAAATCCATGTTTAAACCTCCAGAAGGAGGTATAAGACCATCAGAAGCAGCACAGCATCATACAAAAAAAGGCCCTAAAGTGATTAAAACCGCTCTTAGGGAAGCTGATCTTAAAATAGAGGACATAGATGCTATAGCATTTGCAAGAGGTCCTGGTATAGGATCTTGTTTACGTATTGGATCTACATTAGCCCGTTATCTTTCTTTAAAATACAATAAACCTCTTTATGACGTAAATCATCCGGTAGCTCACATTGAGGTGGCTAGATGGGCTACCGGAGCTAAAGATCCTGTTGTCATATACGTTTCTGGAGGAAATACTCAAATAATTTCATACGCTGGAGAAAAATATAGAGTGTTCGGAGAAACTCAGGACATAAGTATCGGAAATGCGCTAGATTCGTTTGCCCGTTCTGCTGGTTTACCATTTCCCGGAGGACCTGAAATAGAAAAACTTGCTAAAGATGGGAATTACATTCAACTTCCCTATACCGTAAAAGGAATGGATACTTCATTTTCTGGCATGATAACTAAATGTAAAAAAATGCACAAAAAGGGGGGAAAGTTAGAAGATATTTGCTTTTCTTTACAAGAAACTGCATTCTCTATGCTCGTTGAAGTAACAGAGCGCGCTCTTGCTCACCTAGAAAAGGACGAGGTCATCTTAACCGGGGGAGTAGCTGCAAACAAAAGATTAAAAGAAATGATTTACACGATGTGCGAAGAAAGAGGGGCCGAATTTCATCCGTGTCCTTGGGAATGGTGTATGGATAACGGGGTTATGATTGCTATAAACGGATTATTAATTGCAAATAGCAATAAAGATCCCATAAAGATGGAAAACTCTTATTTTGATGATAGTTGGAGAGCAGACGAAACAGACATTCATTGGATGGATTAAATTTCTAATAAATAATAAGATTTGTAATTAATTACATGAACGCAGTAAATAAATTAAAAACATACATGAAAAAGGAATTAAAATCGCACAACTGGCAAAAATTCCTTCTATTCGATTTAATTATAATAATAGTAACTATACTTCTTTTAGGTTTACTAAGACCAGATAAACTATTGATAATAACATATATCTTTACCATAGGATATCTATCATTCACGCAAAGAAAAGTTTTGTTATCGCATTTAGCAGTATCGACAATAATAGGTTTTGTTTGGACATTTACTATAAGCAACTTCTACGACTATGGCCTCAATTTTATAACAATTTTAGGAGTTAACATATATCCAGCACTGGCTTGGTCGTTGGGATTACTTGCTGCATACGTATTATACATCTATTTTGAAAATCGATTAAAATGTACTAATATATTGGCGAAAATAGCGTTGTTTATTACCATTTACTGGCCTCTGTTAATAATGGCAGAAACTGTGGCATACCATGCAATTGACATAAAGAATTTAACAACTGCTTCATATTCTGGGTTTTCCATATGCGATTGCCTCCACGCTCCTTTGTGGATGCAGATAAGTTATTTTCTTCTTGGTCCTCTATTTTTGATATTATGTCATTTATTGAAACTGGAAAATCCCTATAATTTATAGTCATTTCTAACTCATTGTACCTCATTTTTGAATGAAATTTTGTAAGAGTTAACCTATTTTAATAACGAGTCACAATAAAACTTATGGTATTTTTAAATTATGTAGAAGCTCTTGGGGTCATAAAACCTCTGATTCTATATGCTATTGGAATATTTCTCTATACGTATATTGTATACAAAATGTACAAAATTGTAGCCAGAAAAAATATATTCAAACTTGAATTGAGGAAATATGCTTACGGTAAAGAAAGAATCAAAAATATGATGAAAATCGGACTCTACGTAATTGAACATCTAATACTATTCCCTCTCCTAATTATAGTATGGTTCCTACTATTCTCAGGACTACTTACTCTAGTAATTGGAGATCAGACAATAACCACTATTCTATTAATATCAATGGCAGTTGTAACCGCAGCCAGAATAGGAGCCTATGTAAAAGAAGAAATGGCACAGGAAATATCAAAAACCATACCAATGGCAATTTTAGGTATATTCATTCTGCGATCAAGAAGTTTTAATTTAGACAACACATGGTCTCTGATTGAACAAATACCGGCTCATTGGGATATTATTGCTTATTATCTATTATTCTCCGCGGGAATAGAAATCATAGCAAGACTTTTTACTATAACGAAGAATAGAACAATAGAATCTATACCAACAGAACAAGAAATAGAAGAAGAGATAATAGAAGAAGAAAAAGAAAAGAAAGAGAAAGAAGTAAAGGAAAAATAACTCTTTTATAGCAAAGGAAACAATATAATTCTGTGATAATCATGTCTAATGTAATAGTTTATACGACTAAATCGTGCCCTTGGTGCAAGAAGACAAAGGATTGGCTAGATGAAAAAGAAGTAGATTACAAAGAAGTAGATGTAACAGACGACGAAGAAGCTCAAATTGAAATGGTTGAAAAATCTGGCCAAATGGCAGTTCCTGTTGTTGACATAGATGGACAAATTATAGTAGGCTTCAATGAATCCGCTATGGAAGCTGCTTTGGGAATGTCAGAAGGATCCAAAGGATACATACAATAGACCATATAAATTCTTTTAATGAATTATTTTCTTAATTACTAGTATGAAAACTCCACCTTGGTACGTGGTGACTGGGGCACCATCTTCGGGGAAAACTTCACTTGTTAATGAAATAGCTGCGCGTGGGTTCCAGGTTATTCCAGAACAATCAAGACTCTTGATAGACCGTGCTAGGACTAAAGGAAAAACAGCTGAGCAGGTCAGATCCGATGTGAAAGAATTTCAAAAAAAGATAATGAATATGAAACTCGAAATAGAAAGAAATATGACAAAAGACAGGATAATATTTTTTGATACTGGTATACCGACCAATATGACCTACTGGCAATTACATAACATGGATACAAAAAGAATAGAAAATATAGCAAGTAATAGATACAAAAAAGTCTTCTTCCTTGAGCCCTTAAAATACAAAAAAGACTACGCTAGACTGGAAGATGAAAAAACTGTTAAAAAATTAAGCAAAATGATATTAGAAAATTATCAAAACTTTGGATATGAGATAGTAAAAATTCCTGCAATTCCATTAGAACAAAGAGTGGAATTGGTTATTTCTAATATGTAATTACCTAACTTTTCCCGTAAGGGCTATGGGATCGAACAAGAATTCGTCATCTATAAAGACCTTATGATTCTTCATTTCTAAAAGACCCTCTGAAAAAGCTTTTAGTGTATAGAATAAAACTTCAGGCTCTCTTTTTGTTATCTGTTTTCTTATACTATCACTATTTCTATTATCTGACAGTAAGAAGGATGCATACATTATAGCCTGCTCTTGATTTTTGTTATTAACAGCGTGTGTCATTACTCCACCAACTCTATTTTTAGTTTTTATGGTCTTTTCTATAATCTCGTCAATAGTACCTACAGGACCCTTTGGTATAGAAGGCCTGATATTTATTATATTATACTTATTGCAAAGATACTCGCTTGGCTCAAAGTCATATCCAACAGTAACTAGAAAATCTACGTTATATGACTCTAGACTATATGATATTCTTTTATCAAATTTTCTCTTCCATAGATCTAAATCTTTCTTTCTAACGTTTCTCTCAAACTCGTAAGAAGAAACAATCACGTTATCTATTTGATTCTCTTTACCCAGTTTGAAAACTTTATCCAATGTTTTAAACTCGCCTTCTTCTATATTAGAAAGAATAAACTTGACATTTATATCGAGATTTTTCCCGTTTTCTTTTAATATCTTATTTATCATGTTGTAAGATCTTTCGTCTCTTCCAGAAGTCAGGAATCCTATATTAACCATAGCTATAATTAGAGGAAAAAAGTTATATTAGTGATACCACTTGTTAGTTTTATAAGGAATTACTACAATTTTAGTTTAATGAAGAAAACAATATTACTGGTTCTGGTTGGATTAGTATTTACTAGCGGCTGTTTGGGCCAAGCTACAACAGAAGAAGACTATGAAACTCTTTTATCCGAAGATTTTTCAGAGGATGAAATATCTATACCTTCCGATGTAGATACTTCCCAATCCTTTGAAACTAAATACGGAGACTGGGATCTTAGAATAACCGGCAAAGTTTTACAAAGTAATATTGAAATCAATATAGTAAACGACGAAGATTATTCGAATGTCTTAGAAATTCGAAGAATTGATTCCAACGAAGAAGGGGGTATTGTTTCCTTTATTAGAGAATCTAATTTAGATATATCAAATTACGACGATCTTAGAGCAAAAGCCGATATCAAGTTGATAGATCATACGCTAAAAGGGAGTGGTTGGTGGGGCGACATTCATGACACTGAAGGTGAATATCCCGCACACTTGTTTTTAATTTATGAAGATTCTGATGGAGAAAGACATACATGGAGTTGGGGCTTTCTGAACACTCCTAACCCAGACCAAAAAATAAATTATGAACTTATTCCCAAAGGTCAGTGGGTTTCATTCGAGTCAGGAAATTTAATGCTTCTAGAACCTAAACCGGAAAAAGTAGTGGCCGTCAAATTTGCAACAGAAGGATGGAACTTTCATACTCTAACAGATAATATAGAAATAACAGGAATTGAATGAAAATGGAAATTAAGTTATCATATAAAATAATAGCATCTATTTTAACAGTATCCGTATTAGCGGTTGCTATAATTTCGTTTGGAACGACCCAGATAATGACAAGCTCTCTCCAAGATGAAATATCAGACAAATTAGCAACTAAGTCAATAGAACAAATGGACAAATTGGCTCTTTTTGTTTCTGCTAGAAGTATAGACTTAAAGGAATTCGCAAGTGAAAAATCATTTGAAGAAGGGACAATAATTGAAAAGGTAAATAGATTAAAAGAGATTGAAGAGAAGTCTAAATTCTATAATCACATAGATCTATACAGTCCAACGGGAGTAAAGATAGCGGATAGTAATGGCTTTAGAAATAGTGTTAATATACCCAACGACCCGGATATAACACATGAACGATTCCATGAAAACAACGCTGATCAACTCCCATTTTTACATACACCATTCCACGGGGGATTCTATTCGGATCCAAGACCATCCAGAGATAAAGAACATAATTCAATTGTTTTGAGATTCTCTGGTCCGGTATATGATGAAAATGAAAATCTTGAAGGTATACTAGTAACTTCAGTAAATATAGAAACACTAAACAATATAATAAACGCAGAAGTGAAGTCGCCCAATCATAAAGACTCTAAAATAGATCTAATAGGCAGGGAAGGAATCTTATTATTTTCAAATTATCAAAATGATCAAGTACTAGATAAAAATCTAAAAGGGCTTAGTATATACCCAACGATAAGAAAAAGTCCGAGAAACGTAGAAACTCTCATATCAAATGAAGAAGGAACTGAATATCTTTATGTAGCAGTAGAAGACGTTGGCTTCGAGGGCGATAATCCAAAGGGTTGGATAATGATATCAAAGATACCGACTGAGGAAGTTTTTGCTCCTATAGATAGAGCTGTTGAAAATGGAATAAATGCAGCAATAATTATAATAACAATCTCAATACCCTTGTCTATCTTAATGACGTGGCCAATAACTAGAAGGATTAAAAAATTGACCGATATTGTAGATAATATAAGCAAAGGAGAAACGGATGTAAATATAGACGACGATCTTAAAAATTCAAAAGACGAAATAGGAAAACTGGCCAGATCATTTGATAGGACATTAACTAGCAATGAAAGAATCAGACAAGAAAAAGGATTAATCCATTTTTCTTTCCAATTCATGAAGCTCGAAACCGGAATAACTTTTTCTCTTGATTAAATTCCACTTTTCTCTATCAAAATTAGGGAAATATGTATCTCCTTCAGGTTCTTGATATACATAAGATATAAACATTCTATTTGCGTCTTTTAGAGCTCTCTCATAAAGAGAAGCTCCTCCCATAATGAATATATCTCTATTATAACTTTGCGCCTTCTCTATCGCAGATTCGTAGCTAGAACATACGTCAGCTTCATCTAAATGTCCTAAAGTGGTAGAAACAACAACATTATTCCTGTTAGGTAGGGGTCTATACTTGGAAGGTAACGATTCCCAAGTTCTTCTTCCCATTACTACTGTATTTCCTATAGTAATTTCCTTAAAAAGTTTCATGTCCTGGGGTAAATACCAAGGAATGTCGCCGTTATTTCCTATAACCCCGTTCTCAGCAACTGCTGCTATAAGTGCTAATTCCATCTAAACCGCCATGGCTCTTCTTATTGGAGGATGGTGTTCATATCCTCTTATTTCAAAATCATCAGCTGTTAGTTTTTCAAATGGTCTTTCTTTTATTTCCAGAATAGGTAATTCTTTAGGTTTTCTAGATGACTGTTCTAGAATAGCAGGAATATGATCTAATCTTTCTTTATCCTTGTCTACGTCTTCTCTCGGAGCATTTTCTTCAATCCAGTCAGCCACATCTAAGAATTCCTGTCTTATATCAACATTTTTTATTCTTTCTTTTATCTCGTTAATATTATCCCCGTACCATTTCCCTCTATCTCCTCTACCACAATAAAAATGAGCATCTCCAAAAACATGACTAAATACGCCAGGTTTCAAATCTGCTTCCTGTGCTAATATATGGGTTAGAATAGACGTACTGGCTATATTGAAAGGCACTCCCAAGAAAGTGTCAGCCGATCTTTGATACATTTGACAATCCAATTTATCATCTCTTACATTAAATTGGTACATTACATGACAAGGAGGTAATTCCATATCTGGTAGCTCCCCCACATTCCACGCGTTTAGAATTATTCTCCTTGATTGTGGACTATTGTTAAGTCTATCTATAACATCTGCTATTTGATCTACTTCGCCACCATCTGGAGTTCTCCATCTTCTCCATTGGGCTCCATAGACAGGTCCCAACTCTCCATGAACTTCAGCAAATTCCTTATCAGTCTTAATCTTATGAACATAATCCTCTTTCAAATCTCTCCAATCCTGAGAATACATTGGATATCTTTCATCAAGATTTTCATTTCTAAGATATCTTTGGAAAGCGTTGTCTGTCCAAATATGAACATTGTTATCAACAAGTCTTTTTACGTTAGTATCACCGTCTAAGAACCAAAGCAATTCCTCTATAACTCCTCTAGTGTACATCTTCTTTGTAGTCAAAAGAGGTAAACCGTCGCTTAAGTCATATTCTACTCTTGCTCCAAAACGAGAAATAGTATCAACGCCTGTTCTATTAGGTTTATAAACAGAAAGATCGTTTGTTAAAATATCTATTGAATGATCAATATATTCTTTAATTTTAATCCCCAATATTACTTAGGAACAAAATCTTAAATATCTTCATTCTTCAAGAAATCTAAATAATTAGTAAGAGCAAATCTAGCTCCTTCCCTTTCGCTTATTCCGTTCAGAAAGCAACCCGATCTAAGGGCTTTATAGTGATCACGAAAAACCTCATCCTCAATAGTTTCAACGGTTAATCCATTACCCGGTATAAATTTAGTAGGACAATCGTTTTCGACCCAATACTCTATAGAACGCTCTAAAACTCCTGGATTTTCTTCTTCTTGTCTCCAAAAATTATATGCATGGTCAGAGTTAACCCTGACTTTAAGTTTTCTAAATGCTTTATCATCTACTTTTCTAGCATTTATTCTCAAGTTTAATCACCTAACTCTTTCTTATGATAACTAGCCAAATCTAAATTAAATATATTGAATATATCCTCTGCTGTTTTTAGATAACCTTCGTCTTCTCTTAATTTATTATAGAAGATTTCTAGCCTTTCCCCGCTTACAGCATTTTTCTCTTTAGTATCTTCTATTATTTTAGTAGCTAGTTCAGGCCTTGTATAAGCTGTTAATCCCCAAGAAGTTCCTAACTGAGCCAATTCATCAAACCTTTCTATAGTACAGTTACCCATTCCATTAAAATTAGAAAAATAATTATCTCTGAGATCATCTAAATCGCCGGATTTACTAACGGCTTCTTCTATATACTCAAGCTTTTCATCTATTGTTATTCCGGCATCACTGTTCTTAATTAAAGTCTCAAAATTCATAATCATCATCCATCATATTAGTATACTCATCTAACATAGATTGTGTTTTTTCCATTTCATTTTTTAGCACATCCGGGAATTCTTTAACTAGATATATCTGTAAAGCTTTTCTAAATACGTCAGACATATTAGAATCCAGATCGTCGGCTACTTTTTGGATCTTTTTCTTTTCATCCCTATCTAAACGAAAACAAATTCTTTTAGACATTTAAGCACCTAACCTATCTTCTAATTCCGGTAGAAGATTATGTTTTGCCGCATATCTTGAGATCTCGTCTATCATTTTGTAAGCTTCTTTATTTGCTTCACTTGCAAATCTTTGCTTTTTGACGCCTTCTAATACATTATCCGCATATTCAGAAAATATTGAATTTTCTTTTGCTTCTAATATAGATTTTTCAAGCTTTTTTAATCTTCTTTCCAAACCAAATTTAGCAAACATATAATCCCACCAATTATAACTACTTTTGAGTAGTTATTATGTTACTATTATATAGTAATTACACTATATAAATGTTACTATAAAAGAAACTTAATAT
The DNA here is from genome assembly GCA_964418905.1 of uncultured archaeon. Taxonomy (GTDB): domain Archaea; phylum Aenigmatarchaeota; class Aenigmatarchaeia; order CAYQNF01; family CAYQNF01; genus CAYQNF01. The sequence goes on from CAYQNF010000016.1 coordinate 15,125, forward strand.
GCGATGAACCCAAATAACCCATATGAGTAAGGATTGCAAAGAATTAAAAACCGATGTTCTAATCATTGGTTCAGGAGGAGCCG